>DASXMX010000552.1:0-4570 GCA_036495445.1 Tepidisphaeraceae bacterium | reverse complement strand
GACGTTTCCCGTCCTGCCGGGCGTGATGATGCTGGAGGCGACCGTGCAGGCCGCCGGCTGGCTGCTGCATCATCGCACGGACTTCAGCCGCTCGATGGCGGTTTTGAAAGAGGCCCGGAACGTCAAGTACGGGCATTTCGTCGCGCCGGGCAATTTCCTCCGCGTGGAAGTGGATTTGCTGAAAGCCACCGACGGCGGCGCGACGTTCAAGGCCACGGGGACGACCGGTGCGAAGCCGGCCGTCCAGCTTCGGATGGAACTGGCCTATTTCAACCTGGCGGACAAGAATCCCGAACTGGCGGCCATCGACGCGAAACTGATCGAGCACAATCGTCGGCGGTGGGAACTGCTTCGGACGCACAGCGGGGACCTCAATCTCCCGGCCGCCACCCCGACGGCCTGAATGACGACTAACCACGGGAAGACCCACACATGGCATTATCGCGAGACGAGATCTACAAGAAGGTTCAAGACGTGCTGGTCGATGCCCTTGGCGTTGACGAGGGGGATGTCACGCCGACTGCGAGCCTCCGACAGGACCTGGGCGCCGAGAGCATCGATTTCCTGGATATTTCCTTCCGCCTGGAAAAGGCGTTCAACATCAAAATCCCGCGGGGCGAGCTGTTCCCCGAATCACTCGACCCCCAGTTCGTGCAGGACAACAAGCTGACCGATGCCGGGCTCGCCGAGGTGCGTCGTCGGCTCCCGCACGCAGACTTGAGCGCGTTGGAGAGCAGCCGGGACCCGGCTCTGATTCCGGATTTGTTTGCCGTCCAGGACATCGTTGACTACCTCGATCGAAAGGTGAACGCTGGTTGAGCCCATCTCGGGTGCGGATTGAAGGCGGCACCCGGCATTCATTCAGCAATCCGAAATCCGAAATTGGCAATTCGCACCATGCGCTGGATCTGGATCGACAAGTTCGTCGAGTTCACGCCGCGGACGTCGGCGACGGCGGTCAAGAACTGCTCGCTGGCCGAGGAGCACCTGCACGACCTGTACCCGGCGTTCCCGATCGTGCCGCACAGCCTGATCGTCGAGGGGATGGCGCAGACTGCCGGGATCCTCGTCGGCGAGGCCCGCAACTTCGCCGAGAAGGTGATCCTCGCCAAGATCACCCGGGCCACGTTCCACCGCCTTGTCCGCCCGGGCGAAACGATCGCCTACAATGCCCGGATCGAGCAGCTCTCCGAACAAGGGGCCTCGATCACGGGTACAGTTATGGCCGGCGCGGACAAGGTGGCGGACATCGAGCTGATGTTCAGCCACATCGATCAGAACCTGGCCGGCCTGGAGTTCCCCGAACACAACTTCGTGTTCACGGAACAGTTCACCGAATTGCTGAAAACGTATCGGCTCAGCGCGAACGTGAGCTTGTAGGGGCGAACCTTGTGTTCGCCCTCCGGCCCGACCGAAAGGCCCAGGGGTGGACACGAGGTTCACCCCCACAGAAGCGCGAACACAAGGTTCGCCCCTACCTTATGAGACGAGTCGTCATCTCTGGCATCGGCGTGATCTCCCCGATCGGGATCGGGGCCAGGGCGTTTTGGGAGAACCTGCTGGCGGGGAAGGTCGGCGTGCGGCGGATCGCGCAGTTTGACCCGGCGGGGCTGCCGTCGCAGATCGCCGGGGAAGTCCCCGCCTTCAAGATTGGCGACTACGTCCCCAAGAGCTACCGCAAGGCGACCAAGGTGATGGCCCGCGACATCGAGCTCGCGGTCGTCGCCGCCGACGACGCGTTCAAGGACGCGGGCATCCGGTCCAAGGCGTACACGGAGACGCCCTCCTTCGACCCGCGCCGCTTCGGGTGCAACATCGGCGCGGGGCTGATCAGCGCCGACCTGAACGAGCTGACCGGCGCGATGCACGTCGCCCGCGAGGGCAACAAGCTCGACCTGCAGCGCTGGGGCCGCGACGGCATGAGCCAGCTCACGCCGCTCTGGCTGCTCAAGTATCTGCCGAACATGCTGGCCTGCCACGTGACGATCATCCACGAGCTCAAAGGGCCGTCGAACACGATCACGTGCGCCGACGCGAGCAGCCACCTGGCGATCGGCGAGGCGTTCCGCACGATCCAGCGCGGCGACGCCGAGCTGGCGATCTGCGGCGGGGCCGAGACGAAGGTCGTGCCGATGAGCCTCATGCGGCAGATCCTGCTCCGCCGGGTGACCGACTGCTGCAACGACGCGCCAGAGACCGCCGTTCGCCCGTTCGACGCCGACGCGACCGGCACCGCCGTCGCCGAGGGCGGCGGGTTGTTCATCCTCGAGGAATACGAGCACGCGAAACAGCGCGGCGCGAAGATTTATGCCGAGCTGGTCGGCTTCGGCGCCAGCCAGGACACCTACAGCGTGACGGTCCCGGATCCGTCGGGCCACAGCTACAGCAAGGCGATCAGCAAGGCGCTGGCCGAGGCGCAGGTCGCGCCGGGCGACGTGAACCTGCTGATCCCGCACGGCCTGGGCATCCCGTCGCACGACCGCGCGGAACTGGCGGGAATTCAGAAGGCCTTCGGCTCGGCTGCGAACACCGTCCCGGTCGCGCCGATCAAAGCGCAGACGGGCAACGTCGCCGCCGGCAGCGGCATCGACGCCGCCGCCGCTGTGTTGTCGCTCCACCACGGGCGCATCCCCGCCGCGCTGAACACGAAAAAGGTCATCGATGGGGTCAAGCTGAACGTCCGCCCCGAAGTCCGCGACGCGACGATCGACGTCGCCGTCAGCAGCGTCTACAGCCTGGGCGGGCAGAACGCGGCGCTGGTTTTCAGGAAGGTGAGCAATGCTTGACTTCTGGTCCGAGCTTCCGTGGTGGTTACGACTCGTCGTCGCCCTGTTGATCCTTGGGGTCTCGGAGTCGTGGTATTCCTCTTTGCATCCGTGCGCGCCGGCTGCGTGATCGCGGGCGTCGGGCTCGTGATGTTTGCGATCGGTGGCCGCTCCAAATCCGAAAAGAACGGCTATCGGTTCTGAAGGCGCGAAAGGCGAGATCGATCTGATGAAAAAACGGACGCTCATCTTTCTCATTGGCGCTGTCTGCGCCGTGCTCGCAGCATACGTGCTCTTGAAGAACGTGCCGTTCTCTGGACACGTGGAGCATCGCCTCGAAGGTCCGGTTGGAATCTATCAGAAGAACTAGGAACTGCATCAAGCGCGTGAGCGGATGAAAGCGATGTCAAACCGAGTCGTCATTACCGGAATGGGCTGGATCACCCCGATGGGTCACTCCATCGAGTCCGTTTGGCCGCGCCTGCTGAAGGGCGAGTCGGGGATCGCGCGGACGTCGCTGTTCGACGCGGGCACGTTTCCAACGAGCATCTCCGCGGAAGTGAAGGATTTCCGGTTGGAGGACCACGTCAGCCCGGCCGGCCCGCACGCCGGGGCGGGGCGGAACACGCAGTTCGCGCTGGCCGCCTGCCGGCAGGCGTGGAAGGACGCGGGGCTCGCAGCCGACCAGCTTGACCTCGATCGCGTCGGCATTTACCTGGGCAGCGGCGAAGGGTCCCTCGACTTCGACGCGTTCACGGCCGCCAACCTTTCCGCCTGGCGGCCCGAGGTCAGCGGGCTGGATATGGTGAAGTGGGGCCAGCTCGCGATGGAGCTGATGAACGTCACGCGCGAGGTGGAGCAGGAGCCGAACATGCCCCTCTCGCACCTGGCGCTGCTGAGCGGCGCCCGCGGCCCCGCACTCAACTGCCTGACGGCCTGCGCCGCCAGCACACAGGCGATCGGCGAGGCCGCGGAGATCCTCCGCCGGGGCGACGCCGACGTGATGATCGGCGGTGGCGCGCACTCGATGATCCACCCGTTCGGCGTCACGGGCTTCAACCGCCTGACCGCTCTCTCCACCGCGAATGAGAATCCCCCCGCGGCCAGTCGCCCGTTCGACGCGCAACGCGGCGGGTTCGTCCTGGGCGAAGGGGCCGGGATGGTCATCGTCGAAACGCTCGAACACGCCCGGAAGCGCGGCGCGTGGATCCTGGCCGAAATCGTCGGCTACGGCTCGACCGCCGACGCGTACCGCATCACCGACCAGGACCCGCAGGGCATGGGCGCGGTGGTCGCGATGCAGGAGGCGCTGGCGGACGCGAACCTCGCCCCCGCCGACATCCACTACATCAACGCCCATGGCACCGGCACCCGCGAGAACGACGGGAACGAGACCAACGCGATCAAGCAGGTCTTCGGCGACCGCGCCAAGGCGCCGCCGGTCAGCAGCATCAAGAGCATGATGGGCCACCTGATCGCGGCGGCCGGCGCGGTGGAGCTGATCTGCTGCGTGCTGGCGATCCGTGACAACGCCCTGCCCCCCACGATGAACCTGCACCACCATGACCCCGAGTGCGACCTCGACTACGTTCCCAACCAGGCGCGCAACGCCCGGGTCGACGTCGCCCTCTCCAACAGCTTCGGGTTCGGTGGCCAGAACGACTCGATCATCGTCAAGCGGTTTGCGCAGATCTGATTGGCACCATCACGCGAGGAACGGGTGGACCTTCGGTCCGACCGCTACGCGAGATCTCTCAGCATCGGAAAGTCCGCGCCATCCCTCCGTGCCTCCGTGCCTCCGTGCC
>DASXMX010000551.1:0-22249 GCA_036495445.1 Tepidisphaeraceae bacterium | reverse complement strand
CGTCACGTGAGTCGCGCCGAGCCGAGGCCAGCTAAACAGTTCAATATGAAAGGACGGTAATCGTTCCGGCGCGATTGTTCCGAAGGTCACAGATTGCAAACAATCCCGTAAAAAATAACTTGACGGATCCTTATCCGTCTGGTTCAATATCCGTCGTCAAGTCTGTCGTACGATTGTCAGTCATTTCTTGAACCGCTCAAGGTTCGTTTGGAGACGGATATGCGGAACTCGCGCAAGGCGTTTACGCTCGTCGAATTGTTGGTGGTAATCGGGATCATCGCACTTCTGATCTCGATCCTGTTGCCGGCGCTGAACCGGGCCCGAGGCCAGGCGAAGCAGGCGGCCTGTTTGTCGAATCTCCGGCAGATCGGCGGGGCGATGATCATGCACGCCAACGAGCACCGCCAGCACTTCCCGCTGGCTGGCATCGTCTGGCAGGACAATACCACCGGCCAGCCCAAGGACAACACGCCCGTCCTGCTCGGCGACGTGGGCATGAAGAACTACAGCTACATGCTGGACCTGACGATGCGCATCTGCCCGCTGCAGATCGCGCTGGAACCGTACCTTGGGCAGGTCGTGCGGGCCCAAAAACTCGTTCCGGACGGCGAAAACGAGTACATCATGGGCTCGGCGATCCACATCTTCACCTGCCCGGCGAACATCGATGACATGCAGGGGGGCCTGAACGCGACCCAGATTTCGAAGATGATCGACAACGGCTCCACGTCCTACGGCGGGAACATCCGCCTGCCGACCAGCTACGCGTTCAGTGAGGCGATCATGGGCTGGGCCGGCCCAAATACGACCGGCAGCGTCCCTGACCACAGCCGCCTCCGCGGCAACGTGGCCCGCATCCCGCACCCGGCCGACGTGGTCCTCGCCGCGGACGCCAAGCCCCGCAATGGTGGGCAGTACGGGTCATACGACGGCTGGATGGTCTACAACGATGGCACGAACCACGACACGCTGGCCTCGATGTTCTGCCGCAGCGACTCCGGGGTGCTATTCGATCACTACCGCCACTACGGGAACATGAACGTCCTGTTCTGCGATGGGCACTGCGAGAGCGTTTCGATGCCCACCGACGTGATCCAAAACTCGTTCGGCGGCAACGATTCGACGCAGAACGAGCAGCAGTGTGGCGCGCTGCAGAACATCAGCGTGTCAGTCGGGTTCGGGACCTAATCGAAAGTGCGATCGGTTCACGCGTGTGACGCGTGAAAACGCCTTATCCGCCTCCGGCGAGCTCGCCCAAAAACGGTGAGTCCGCCGGAGGCGGAAGCCTGCGGCGAACGACTGCCAGGCGAAAGGTATTGAGAGTTGTGGCCGTATTGCACGATGAGACGGACGGCCGATTTGGATGCCCCACAGTGGGCATCCGAGCTGATCACCTCGGTCGCGCCCGAGGCTTCGGCCGGAGCCACAGGTGGTCCGGGTGTGACGCGAATGGCCGTGGATTGTCAATCGATCCGCAGGCCTTTTTGGCTGCCATCGCGTTGCCCAGCCCAGATGAACATTGTATCGCGGCCGCACTCACGTCTTTTCGTGGCCGCCCGGCAGGCGGTTTGACCGGCTCACGTTCGTGAGACCGGAGAGAGTAACAAGTTGATGCACCCCGGCCGGCGGCCCGGTGCGTTCATGTCGTGCAGAAAAGGTTAGAGACCCATTCGAATCAATTGAAGCCCATGGGATCAGATCGCTCCCAGATCGCTGACGTTTACGTGCCAAAGCGTTATCAACCGGGCGCGACAGGCGATCAGGGCGATGCGCCGGCGGGGCACGGATGGACTTCTCCTGATTGGTTCTGATCCCAGCAGGGATCAGAACCAATTCGCGGCTGGCCAGGCGGCTGGCCGCCGGTTGTCAATTAGCGAAGGGAGTGGGGGAGAAGGAGGCGCGGCGCAACCGATCACTGTGACCCAAATCCAACAATCTCAACCGACCCCCAGCTGCCGCGCGAGAAACCGGGCAGCGGGCAATGCCCATTCATAACGGGTGCGTCAAAAAAAAAGGTCTTTTTTTTCTTGACCGCCGCGTTGTGGAATGGTTCAATGCGCCCCGCTGATACGGATTTCGCTAAGGCTTCGTGCGTATTTCGCTCGTCCCGCCTGGGGGACGGTTGGGGTGTGCAATGGGCGGGGCGTGCAATTCGTATTACACCTCGTTGTGTCGTGTCGTTGGAGCAGTTCCATGGGTCTCTTGTCGGGGAATCTTATGCGCCGTCGCAAGGCATTCACGCTCGTCGAACTTCTGGTCGTGATCGGCATCATCGCGCTGCTGATCTCGATCCTCCTGCCCGCGCTGAACCGGGCTCGCGGTCAGGCGAAGCAGGCCGCCTGTCTGTCCAATCTCCGCCAGATCGGGGCGGCGATGATCATGCACGCCAACGAGCACCAGCAGCGTTTCCCGCTGGCCGGGGAGGTCTGGCCGAACGCCCAAGGGCATCCCAACGATAACACGCCGGTCGAAATGGGCGATGTCGGCATGAAGGCATACAGCTACATGACCGACCTGATCCCGCGGGTCGCCCCGCTGCCGATTGCGTTGGAGCCGTACCTCGGCCAGGTGGTGCGCGCGCAAAAGCTGTTCCCCGATGGGATGAACGAGTACGTCAACGGGTCGGCAATCCACGTCTTCACCTGCCCGGCGAACATCGACGACATGCAGGGCGGCATAAACGCCGTCCAAGTGTCGAAAATGATCGACAACCAGGTCAGTGTCTATGGTGCCAACATTCGCATGCCGACCAGCTACGCGTTCAGCGAGGCTGTGCTGGGGTGGGCCGGGGCGGATTCGCCCAATTCCAATGTGACCGACCACAGCCGCCTCCGCGGATTGGTTGCCCGTATCCCGCACTCGGCGGACGTGATCCTCGCCGGCGACGCCAAGCCCCGCAACGGTGGCACCTACGGGTCGTTGGACGGCTGGATGGTCTACAACGACAGCAACAACCAGGACACGCTGGCGTCACTGTTCTGCCGCAGCGATTCCGGCGTCCTGTTCGACCATTACCGTCACTACGGAAACATGAACGCCTTGTTCTGTGACGGGCACTGCGAAAGCGTGCCGATGCCCTCCGACGTGATCCAAAACTCCTTCGGCGGCACTGACAACACGCAAAATGAGCAGCAGTGCGGCGCGCTGCAAAACATCAACGTGTCGGTCGGGTTCGGGAAGTAATCGGCTTCCCAGACTGCTAAAACTGGTTCTCATCCCCGCATCCGCCGCGCCCGCCTTCAAAAGGCGAGCCCGGCGGATGCTTTTTCGCGCGGGCTCACCTGGGCCGCCGTTCGTGCTCATGATCTTTGAAGGCCAGAGCGAATTACGCACCGGAGCCAGGCGAAGCGGTGCCAGATTCCCCCGCCGCGGGCCCGGCGCTTGCGGCTTCGCGAACGTCGCCCCATCCCGCCGCCGTGCCCCCACGCCCGACCGTCACCCCGGGGCGACTTCCGTCCACGTCCATTCGGCCACGCTGACCGGCGGCAGCGGGGCGACGCCGAGGCGGCGGAGCATGTTCAGGCAATGCGCCCGGTGATGGGCGCCATGGGTCGCCACCTGCATGATCGCGGCCCCGCGGGTGTACGTATACGTCTTCCCGCCGCGCTCCCGCCGGACTGTTTCATCCACCGGCCGCGCGCGGGCCTGCTCCGCGAACTCGGCCGCACTCTCCTCCAGCAGCCTGCGCAACTCGGCGACGGGCCGCCGCGCTCCCGCCAGCTCGAGCCGCGGCCGAATTACTCGCTGCGCAAGCACGTCCGTCCACAGCCGCATCGCACCGAGCATGTGCTCGATCGTATCGTGCAGCGACCCCGGCCCGATCTCGAATCTCTGATGAAACTGTTCGTCGCTCAGCTTCGCACACGCCTCGAGCACGTTCCGCGTCGCCCACAGATCGTGTGCGAGCAGGATCTCCACCGGGTCGCTGGCGGGCATGACGCCTCCTGTTGTTGATCCCCCTTCAAACCTTTTCCATGTCCCGGAGCATTCCCGCGCCGGGGCAGCGCCGCGCCGGGGGCATTACATCGTCGACGGACGAGTTTACCCGCCGCGCGGCCCCGGATCTCGCTGGAAAACTGCTTCAAAGAACATCGCGCCCCAGATCCGGGCCGGCGCGGCGTTGTGCGCCGTTCGATGACGCTCAGGGTCGCAACCGTCGATGGCTCCTTGTCCGCGATTTCTGCGAGCAGCCTGATTGGGAGGGGATTGTACCGTCGATGCGGGATCCGCTCCCGGTTCTCGCGATCCGCCAATCGCGTTTGGCGCGATCTTGTCCCGTGGCGTACGATGGGGCGGGGATGGGTGACGGGAGTCGGCATGGAAAGCAAGTGTCCGGCCTGCGGGAGGGCGTTGGAAAATGGGCAGACGGTCTGCACGTGCGGGCGGCGTGTGGATGAGACGCCATCGGCGGGCGGCACGATCCTGGTGCTGCTGGGCGGCGGGTTCGTCGTCGTCGTGCTGGCCGCGATCATCCTTGGCGCCGGGGTGATCCTGTGGAAGCAGTTCAGTCACCGCGCGACGACGGCCAGCCGCACGCCCGCGCCAAGTATGCAGCCGAATGTGCCAACGGCACCGAGCGCGCGGGCGATGCCCGTCACCGCATTACCACTGAAATCGGGCGGCGTCGCGGACGCCGGGATGCCGACGATCGGGCCGGCGACTCGCCCGACGCGCATGGCTCCGTCGCCGATCGCGAGCGCGCCGCCGCGATCCCCGTCATCGCCTCCGATATCGGCGGAGGAGGGGTTGCTGAAGGACCTGCACAGCCCGGACCGCGAGGTGCGCCGCCGGGCGGCGGCGATCCTGCAGTTGCGCGGGTGGGAACCGGCCAATGACGAGCAGTCGGCGCTGGTGCTGGTGGCGATGGACAACCCGCTGGCCGCCGAGCGGTACGGCGACGCTGCCGTCGAGGCGCTGTGCATGCCGCTGCTGGACGGCCGGGCGAGCGGGTTGAGCATCGCCTGCGCCGAGTCGCTGGGGCGGCTGCTCGATGCGCGGGCGGTGCAGCCGTTGGGCACCGCGTTGCGCGTCACGTCCGACCCCGACCTCCGGCAGGCCGCCGCGACGGCGCTCGGCCACATCCGGGATGCGGGGAGCATCCCGGTGCTGGAACAGGCGCTGGCGGCGAACGAGTCGAACGACGCGACGAAGCAATCCATCGCCGTCGCGCTGACAACGGTGACCGACAGCAAGGGCGCCGACCGCCTCGTCGCCGCGCTGAAGGACGACGAGCCGCGCGTGCAGCTTCGGGCCGCGATCCTGCTGGCCCGCCGGGGCGACCCTCACGCGATTGCATGGCTCGAACAAGCAATCAACGGCGATGACCCCGAGCTGCGCGGCCGCGCGATCGACGTGCTTCGCCAACTCGCGAGCCCCGACGCGATCCAGGTGCTCGTGCGGCGCGTCGGCGGGCGCGGGTTCGACGGGCCGGCCGAGGCGGCCGACGCGCTGGCCCGGATCGGCCCGCCGGCGGTGCAGCCGATGGTCGACGCGCTGCCGAAGATGCCGGCCGACGCGCAACGCGCGATGCTGATCGGCCTGGCCCGCATCGGCCCGCCCGCCATGCCGTCGCTGACGAAGGCGTTGCGGGCCGGGTCGGGGGCGTTGAAGCGGAATGCGTGCGAAACGCTGGGCCGGATCGGCGATCGGGAGGACGTGGCGCACACGCCGGTCGAGCCGCTGATCGCGCTGCTGGACGATGCCGATCCGAAGGTGCGCCGGTCCGCCGTTCACGCGCTGGATTTGCTCCGGTGGGAGCCGGCGGACGACGCGCAGCGGGAGCGGCTCGCGAAGGCAAAGGAGGCGTCTTGAGCGATGCCCCGTCGAAAGGGAACGCCGCCTCGTGACACGCACTTTTCAACCCGTGCCAGCCGGTTCGGGCGATCGAGGGACGTTATATTGAACGATTCCCCCGTTCGCAAAGTAATCAGCACGCGTTAAAAACCCGTGTCACGGGCGAGCGGGCGCCCCAGAAGAGGTTCGCGCATGACCGAACAACAGCCGGGGCAAACAAAGTCGGTGGAACTGCGGGCGATGCTCATCGCGCAGGACGTGCGGAGCATGCGGGGCTCGCTGGGCCGGTTCCTGCTGGGGCTGGGGTGGTGCCTGCTGGCGCTGATCATATGGGCCACGTTCTTCACCTTTATCTTTGACCTGTTCTTCAGCGGGGCATGGATCGGCTGGCGGGGGTGGTTCATCATCGGCCTGGTCGTGATCGTCGGCGTGCTGGTCTGGCGCGAGACGCGCACGCTCGCCGCCGACACGATCGACAAGGCCGGCCTCACCGAAGAGATCCCCCGGACCGGCGACGAATCCGTCACGCCGATGCACGGTTCGTTCCTCTCCAAGCTCGCCTGGGGCCCGCCGGCGATGGTGGCGGGGCTCCGCGGGATCCTCGGCATGCGCACCCGCCGGCAGGCGGCGGTCTTCGACCGGGCGGTGGTGCTGTTGTTCGACCTGGCGGCCGAGCCCGGGCGCGTCGGGGTGAACCACGTCCTGCACCCGCCCGAGGACATGACGACCTTCGCCGCCGCGGTCGACTGGCTCGACGCCAACGACTGGATCGGCCGCTCGACCGACGGCGCGGCGCTGTGGCTCTCGACGATCGGCCAGAAACGGCTGGTGGAGGGGAAGCTGATGGGAACCGAGGGGCTTCAGTAGGTCGTGACGGGTCCCTCCTCCGCAATGAAAGCTGACCTGAGCGTGCCATACTCTCACGGAATCAAACTGCCGGAGTTTTCGCGATGCCCAGCCCATTTCCCGGAGTCGATCCGTTCATTGAGGCCTCTGGCCGGTGGGTCGGCTTCCACAACATCCTGATCACTCACTGCAGCGAATTGCTCAATGCGGAGCTCCCGGAGAATTATGCGGCGGTGGTTGAAGGGCGGTTGAAGCTCGTCGATCTGTCGAACGATTCGCTGCGCCGTCAGCGGCGGCCCGATGTCGCGGTCGTGAGCGATCTCGATACCCCCAACGTTTCAGGGGCCGCTGCAGCCGCGGTCGCGACGGAAATCAATCCGACGATGGTCACATTGCCGGAATGCGAGGAAGTACCCGAATCGTACATCGAGATCATCTCGCTGCCGGATCGCGAGCTTGTGACCAGCATCGAGATTCTCTCGCCGACGAACAAGAGCAAGGCGGACGGCGGCGACTGCCTGGCCAAGCGGGCGGCATTGTTGCGTCGAGGGATCAATCTGGTGGAGATCGACCTGCCGCTCGGCGGCGATCGTCTCCCGGCGCGGGATCCGCTGCCGCCCGGTGACTTCTGCGCGTTCGTCAGCCGTCGCGAGCGACGGCCCAAGGCGGAGGTGTACGCGTGGTCGATCGGGCGCGCGATACCGAGAATCCCGATCCCGTTGAAATCGCCCGATCCGGACGTGCTGTTGGAATTGGGCGCCGCGTTCAAGACGGCGTACGACCGGGGGCGGTACGACCGATCGCTCCGGTATGATTCGCCTCTTCCTGCAACGCTCAATCAGGCGGACCGCGAGTGGGCGATGGCCCGCGCGAAGTTGGCAGGACGGTGACCAACGTCAAAGCCCACGGCTCAGCCGTGGGCCATTGTCAGCGACGTGGGCGTTCGGGAGGGTCGCAGGCTCGCGCGCGACTCAATCAAGCTTCTCCGGCTCAATCCCGATGTTCTTCTCCCCCGCGGCTTTCTTCTCGCGGTACTTCGTCACCCACGTCTCGAAGCTCTTGCCGGCGGCGGTGTCCTTGCCGGTGAACTCGAGCCGGGCGACGTCGGAGAAGGGGACCTTCACCTTTTCGTCGGCGTTCCTGGGGAACAGGCGCACGTAGCAGTCGGCGAGGCGCGGGCCGGTGGTTTGGCGGTCGAAGATGTAGCCTTCGACCTTGGAGCCGTCCTTGCGGGTGAGCATGACGTCGCCGCGGTAGTCGAACGCCTTCTCGAAGGCGGTGCGGATCTCGTCGTCGCTGGCCATGGCAGGCACCCAGCCCTCCAGGTTCTCGTGAACGGTCCCCGGCGCGACTTCCAACTCGTCCGGGTTCCCCGGCATCGACTTCGTTTCCTGCGGCATATTGCAATCAATCCTGTTGAACCACGGAGACACAGAGAACACGGAGAAAGACAACGAAGAATTAGCCACAGATAAACACAGATGCACACAGATGGGGAATTCCAAACCTTAGATTTCAAATCTGCATTTCATCTGTGTGCATCTGTGCCCCATCTGTGGCAAAAATGCCTTCTCCGTGCCTTTCTCTGTGTCCTCCGTGTCTCTGTGGTTAAATCTTCTTCTTCCTACGCCCGGACCGAATCGTGCGTCTCGGGCTTGGCGCTGTTGACGGTCAGTTGGACCCTATGCGCGGGAGCGCTCTTTTCTTCGAGGGCTTCGAGGGCGTCGGCATCCTGGTAGCTGCCGCCGAAGAGCTGCGCCCTGGCGGCGGCGAAGATGCCGGTCAGGCTGAACGTGTGGTTCACGGCGCTGGCTTCGTACCCGCTGTGGACCATGCAGTTGGCGCACTTGGGGTTGCCGCTCTCGGTGCCGTACTTGTGCCACTCGACCGAGTCGATCAGCTCCTGGAACGTATCCGCGTACCCGTCGTTCAGCAGGTAGCACGGCTTCTGCCAGCCGAAGATGTTGTACGTCGGCATGCCCCACGGCGTGCAGGCGTAGTGCCGCCTGCCCATCAGAAACTCGAGGAACAGCGGGCTCTGATTGAACTGCCAGCTCTTCTTGCGGTTGCTGAGGATCTTGCTAAAGAGCCGCCGGGTCTTGGCCCGGCCCAGGAAGTGCTGCTGGTCGGGGGCCTTGTCGTAGCTGTAGCCGGGGGAGAGCATCATCCCCTCGACGCCCAGGTCCATCATCTCGTCGAAGAAGGCGCGGACGCTCTTGGCGTCGGCGCCGTCGAACAGCGTCGTGTTGGTCGTCACGCGGAAGCCGCGTTTCACGGCTTCGAGGATGCCGTCGGTCGCGACGTCATACGTGCCCTCGCGGCAGACCGCAAAATCGTGATGGTCCTTCTGCCCGTCCATGTGGACGCTGAAGGTGAGGTACTTGCTGGGGGTGAAGAGGTCGATCTTCTCCTTCAGCAGCAGGGCGTTGGTGCAGAGGTAGATGTACTTCTTGCGGGCGACCAATCCCTCGACGATCTCCTTGATCTGCGGGTGGAGCAACGGCTCGCCGCCGGGGATGCTGACCATCGGCGCGCCGCACTCCTCGACCGCCTTGAAGCACTGCTCCGGCGTAAGCTGCTTCTTGAGGATGTGGGCCGGGTACTGGATCTTCCCGCACCCCGCGCACGCCAGGTTGCACCGGAACAACGGCTCCAGCATCAGCACCAGCGGATAATGCTTGCGCCCCTTGAGCTTCTGCGAGACGACATAGCTCGCAACGGTCCACATCTGCGAAACGGGTACGGGCATAAAGGATCTTCCCTGGTCAAAGTGAACTCAGCGGAACCCAGCAGCATATCGGCAACGGGACGGGTTTCAATGTCAAAGCCGGTTCGGACAAGATGTCGCGTCGCGCGGCAATCGTAGGCTCCGTGTGAAAGCGCCATCTCGTTGTCATTGCCATGCGATCGGGATAGGTTGAGTGTGAGATTGATTTCGGGTGGCCTGCCTTCATTCCCCTCCTCCGGTACTCCGGGGGAGGGTCAGGGAGGGGGCCTTCGTCGCCTGAACGCGAAAGTGCACCCCCTTCCCAGCCCTCCCCCGGAGTACCGGAGGAGGGGGAAAAGTTGCAAGCCCGACCTCTCACGGACCGGGAAGTGGCTCGACCAACCTCAATACTGACTTGGCCTAAGGCCAGACGATCCGATTCGCATGGCGCGCCCGCAGACTCTGCTTATCCTGACCGCCGTGACGCTGGAGGCGAGGGCGATCGCGGACGCGCTGGGGATGGAATGCCCCAAGCCCGGGCAACCGTCGCGGATCGCACGGAACGGCGTTTCGATCACTCTCGCCCTCACCGGCGTTTCCGCCCGGCATCTGCCGGGCGAGGCGTCCGGGGTGGTCCTCACGGCGGGGCTGGCGGGGGCGCTGGATCCGTCGCTGGCGGTGGGGGATGTGGTGGTGGACGACTGGCCGGCGTCGCTGCCCGTCCCGCCGGGCGTGCGGCGGGGGGCAATCCATACCGATCACCAGATCGCGGCGACGCCGCGGGAGAAGGCGGCGCTCTTTGCGCAAACGCAGGCGCTCGCAGTCGATATGGAGAATTCGTCCGTGCGCGAGTGGGCCCGGCGGCAGGGGGCCCAATTCGGGGCGATTCGGGCGATCAGCGACCGAGCCGATCAGACGCTCGACCCCGCCGTGCTGAGGCTGATCGACCCGTGGGGCCGTCCAAAACCGATGGCGATTGCCCAAACGTTGTTGCGCCACCCGCGATTGATCCCCCATCTCATGCGGCTCGGCCGGGATTCAAAGACCGCCGCCCGGCGGTTGGGGCAGGCGATTCGGGACGCGATCGAACGGACCGCTTAACCCTGCCATAGGACCGCTTGCCCCGTTCTGCCGGGCCACGGCGGGCCGCTTCGCCGCCTCGGCCCCGCCGCAAGACCGCTTGCCGGTTTCGCAATCCGATCGCGATCTGAACCCATCAGCCGAGGCATTGCGAAACCGCAAAGCGGCGATCCGGCCTCACCGGCAGGACCGCGGCCCTACGCGAGCGATCGGCAAATGAATTGCAATGGATGGCGTTCGCCGCGGATGCAACAAATGCAACATGGCGACGATATTGCGGGAGCGGGGGTCCTACTGTTCCGGCGGCGGCCCATCAGGCCGGCCTGTTCGTTGGAGTTGTTCAAGGAATTGGAGGATGTGGCGGTGGACCGCCGGGTCTTGGCGCACAAGGAGCATGCCGTTCCAGAATGCAAAGCGCGGAGGATAGCGTGAGTCGGAGGGCCAGGCGGATGGGTCGCAGTAAACTCGGATCAGGTTTTCGACTCCGTCCGAGACTTGGTCCGGGAAGGAATAAAAGCTTTCGATCCAGGGCCGCGAATGCGCCAGGATCGATGAAACGTCGTACGCGCGCGGGCCGGGTTCGAACTGCACCGGCCGCACCCGTGTAACTGGACCGTCCTCTCCTGCAGGGATGACGACGTACGGTTCGTCAAACTGAGCGCGGACGAATCCGAGCGTCCCGTCGAAGCTCAAGCCCGACACGTTGAGGATCGCGTCACCGTCGGACGGTATCCCGTTTTCAATGAACCCGATGAAATCAGGCCGGAGCGCGACGGTTGTGTCTCGCAACCGTTCCAGCACGCGCTCGGCGACCCGCGCGGGCAGTTCGATTCGCAGTGGGCCGTGGGGCACCGCTACCGGCGGGTTCGTCTCGGCGCCAATGTGGATCGGGTGCCGAAGCGCCTCGATCGCGAGTTGAGCCGTGCGGTGCTGCGAGGGCGTCCCTCTCACAATGATCCCTGTAGCGAATGCAACGACCGAGGCGTCGGGGGTTAGCGTCTTTACCGCATTGGCGAGTTCGGTAAGGTCTTGCCGCGCCTCCAAATCCTCGGGGGTAAGACGGTCTATGTCGCCTTGAGTAGGCGGATGGAAATCGATCGCCGGCCCGAGCGGATCCCGGGCGTTGAAGACCCGAGTGGTCGTTGGGAGGCGTCCGTCCGGGAACGACGGGTTTCGCGTGGCCGGACCGACGAGGAAAACCCCTCCGCCGCTCTCGCCGTAGGTCGCCTCGAAATTGGGCTGTGCCGGGGCACGAGCGCAAACGGCGTCGAGTGCGTCGGCAAGGGTCGGGTTGCGTAGCTTGAGCGTGATCGGTGCCGTCCGTGCGACGCCGATGTCTTGGAGCTCATTCCATTCGGCGCCAACGCTCTCGCCGGACCGCCGTGCCAGCCAGCGGATCGCCGTGTCAAACGGCGTGTTCGAGAAGTCGACGTCACCGATGTGGCATTGCAGTCGGTTGCCATCCGAGAGCAGTGGGGCGGGTGGGGCAAGAAGCGCAGCGGGAGGCTGTGGCGACTGGCGTCGCCAAAGTTCGATCCCGATCACGCCAAGCAGCGAGAGCTGCACGCCCAACGCAACGCGGGCGTATCGCGAGTTGCCCGGGGCCAGCGTCATTTCTCCCCTTGTTTCAGCGACCGCAATCGGGCAAGAAACGCCTCGATCCTCATATGCCCGTAAGTCGTTTGCACGACGAATAACCGTCCCGCCCAGACGTTCAGCGAGGCGAAGCCGCCGGGCTCAAATCCGTTGAAACTGCCCGGTCTGTGCGAGATGTCCCAGTTCTTCATGCCGGCTTCAGACTGCACGAGCCAGCCAAGCGCCTGGGCTCGATCTTCGCTGCGTTCGGCGGCTTGTTTCGGATTGGGGCGATATCCCCAGTACGGTTCGGCAAGCAAGTCGCGAACGTCGTACATGCGCATTCGCAGCGCACGCGGCGGAAAGTTGTTCGGGGCCGAACTGCCCCGCCTTGGCCCGCCAATGATGAGGGTTCCGTTCACAACGTCGAAGTCCGCTTGGGGAAGCGGGAATTGGCTGGCGTCGTATTGATCGAGGCACAGAACGAACTGCACCGCATCACCAAGCGCAACGTCGTGAAGCTCGGCATCGATCGGACGGTCGCGGAGCTTCTCGAGCGATTCCCAATTCACCGCGAAGGGGATGTGGGTCGCCTGTCGGATGCGTTCGATCGCCTCGCCCACAGTAGTGTTGTGGAGATTGAGCTCGGCGATCCGCGTTTCCAGCACTCGGCGGTTGGCTTCGAACGCGGTTTCGTCCTCGGGCGTGTGGGCGGGGAGCGCGCGGGGCGCGCGGGCGAGTTCGAGGGCGACGATCGCCGTAAGGATCACGAGGATCGTGAGCGCCACGTTGCGGTACATGGATGTTCCCCTCGATACCCGGCGGCGGGTCGTTGCGTCAAGCAAAGGCATTCCGATCGCAGGACCGGGGCGGCCGATCCCCAGCCTCTGCGCCGCCTTCGGTGGCTGGCCGCTTCCCGTTGCCACGAACGTCGTCGGTTGACAACCGATTCCAAGCTATCATACCATCCAATCGGATGGTTTATGGATGGCGAGTGGATTCCCTGTCGAGGTATGAGGGCGTTTATGGCTGGCGAGACGGAAAAGATCACCCTCAACCTCGGGCCGATCGATCTCGGGAAGATCGATTTGCTCGTGCAGGAAGGCTTTTACTCGAATCGCGCCGACTTCATTCGCACGGCGATCCGAAACCAGTTGGTCACCCACGGCGACGTGCTCAACCAGACGGTCGCTCGCAAGACGCTCGTGCTCGGCATCCAGGATTACACGCGCCAGGATTTGGAGGCGTTGCGCGCCGCCGGGCAGCGGTTGCGAATCCAAGTTTTAGGTCTGGCCCGGATCGCCGACGACGTCTCGCCGGAGTTGGCGTTGGCGACGATCGAGAGCATCCGCGTGCTCGGGGCCTTCCACGCCAGCGAAGCGGTGAAGCGGGCACTGGCGGGCCGAATCGGCTAGGGCGGAAAGGACATCCGATGTGCAGCGGAATCATGGAAGCCACGCGACTGACCCGCGCCGGGCGGTTGGCTGAGGCCACGGCACTCATTCAGCGCACCTTGCGCAGCGGCCCCGCTCCAAGCCCCTCGGCTGACGAGGTGAACGCGGGTCGGCCCCGCGATCGGCTCGGGCAACTGGGCGTCGGGCCCACGGCCGCCGCCGTCGAATCACCGCCGTCGGCGGCGACCAACGCTGAAACGGCCAAGTCGAATGTCGAAGGGCCCAGTCCGACGCGAGCGCGGGTTCGCCGCGTGCGGCCATCTCGTCCCGTCGTCTCGCCGCCCCTGATCTCCCCGAACGAACTGCCCTTGCCCGGGTTGGACGGATTGCTCGGGCACGGCCCGCGCCTGCGGCCCGCCGCCGACGTCGCGGGGCCGGGGCAATGGATTTCGGGTACCCATACCGCCCCGGCGGGCACGCGCAGCTACAAGCTTTACATCCCAAGCAGATACAACGGCCAGGCCATGCCGCTGGTCGTCATGCTCCACGGCTGCACGCAAGGCCCCGATGATTTTGCCGCCGGCACCGGGATGAACGCGGTGGCGGAAGCGGAGGGTTTTCTGGTGGCCTATCCCGCCCAGGACGCCGCCGCCAACCATTCGAAATGCTGGAACTGGTTTCAGGCGGCGCACCAGCGGCGGGAAGGGGGCGAGCCCGCCCTCATCGCCGGCATCACGCGCCAGGTCATGTCGCAGTTCCGCGTCGCTACGGGGCGCGTCTACGCGGCGGGCCTGTCCGCCGGCGGCGCGATGGCGGCGATCCTGGCCGCGACCTACCCCGACCTGTACGCCGCCGTCGGCGTGCATTCCGGGCTCGCCCCCGGTGCCGCGCACGACCTCCCGTCGGCCCTGCTGGCGATGCGGCAAGGCGGGCGCGCCAGGCCGCCGACGAGCATCGATCGGGCGGTCCCCCTGATCCTCTTCCACGGCGACCGCGATTGCACCGTCCAGTCCTGCAACGCCGACCACCTGGTCGAGCAGTGGATCGACGCCGCCGCGCCTCCCGGTTCGGGCGAGACGGCCGCGCGGGCGACGGTTCATCAGGGCCAGGTGCCCGGCGGGCGCGCCTACACCCGCCAGGTCTACGCGGATCGGCGGGGACGGCCGATCGTCGAGTGGTGGACGATCCACGGCGCGGGCCACGCCTGGTCCGGCGGAACCCCCAACGGCTCCTACACCGACCCCGCCGGCCCCGACGCCTCGCGGGAGTTCGCCCGCTTCTTTCAAGAGCATCCCGGCCCATCGGCCGCGTCGCCGAACCGCAAACGGAGCAACAAGACAGCGGGCTTTTAACCCCTTACCGCTTTTCAGCAATACCTGGCCGACGGACTGGATCGCGCGCTCGGCGCTTCGCATCTTCTCCTTTTGCGTCTTTTGTGCCTTTTTGTGGCTATCTCGCTTTGCCGCAAAGAGGCACAAAATGCGCAAAAAAGAGGGCCGAGAAAATGAAGGGCCGAGGGATTGGCTGTGGGACGGGATGGAACCACCAGGCCAAACTACCGCAACAGGTGCACGCTCGTCTCATGCCGGACTTCCTCGTCCGCTCCGTTTTCATCGAACTTCGCCCTTCGCGTGAGCCCTTCCATGTGCCTGTCGTATTCAGATTTATTTGCGCCTCTGTTTGTCGGATGTTGCGCATCGTTAAAATAGGAAGACATGGTGTAATGTTTTGATATTAATAAACATGCGTGCAATATACCTCTGAAAACCGCGCCACACTTTGCCACAAAAACAGGGGTTTTGGCCTTGAGGCGCAGGCGGCGGGATGGGGCGAAAACGCGCCACATTCTGACACATTGCGCCACATCGTCATTTCGGCGCAACGCACGACGGCGCGCAATTCACGTTCGGGGCACGGGGCACACGATAACGGCAGGAGCGGGTGAGGTCGGTGCGTCCGGATCGGGCATCGACAAACTCTGCGGTATCGATTCAAATTTGCAGTGTCGCAGAAGATTCATCCATTGAAGGAGGAAAGACCGTGAGCAAGGCTTCGCCGTCCAAGCAGTCATCGTTTGCGCGGAGGAACCGCAGCAAGTTGTCGGCCGCCGTCGAGGCGATGGAGTCGCGAGCGTACCTGTCGGGCGGTGGCGTGGTGTTCGGGACGCCGGTCAACACCGGTACGGCGTCGCTCGGGATCTCGCCGGTGTACGTCAACCTCGACCAGATCTACGGCACCAATCACGCCGACCTGATCAGCGCCAATGCCAACAACAGCCTGAGCATTCTGCCGGGGAGCGGCAACGGAATGTTCGGCGCGGCCACGCCGAGCAATACGATCAACCTGACGTTCACGCCGCTGACGATCCGCACCGCCAAGCTCTCCTCGGCCAACAACCAGATCGACATCGTCGTCGGCAGCACGAGCAACAATACCGTTGGCGTCGTCCTGCAGGACGACAGCCACCAGTTCCACGAATTTGACTACATGGCCCAATTGGGCGAAGCGGGCCTGACCAACACGCAGTCGGTGGCGATCGGCGACTTCAATGGCGACGGGCAGATGGATTTTGCCGTCGCCAGCAACGACAACGGCACGTCGAACAACGTCGCCATCTTCCTGAACGACGGCAGCGGCGGGTTCACGTTGCACCAGATCCTGTCCGTGCCGCACTCACAGATCGCGTCCATCACGGCCTTCAAGGCCGGGACGCGGGAGGACCTGGCGGTGGCCGATGCGACAAGCAACGCCGTGACGGTCCTGACCAACGACGGCAGCGGGCATTTCGTCTCCGGGCAGGACTACGCGGTGGGCGCCGATCCGGTCACCATCGTGGACGGGACCTTCAACCTCAATCGCGATACGAACGACGACCTCGTGACCGCCAACGCGCAGGGCGGGAGCGTCAGTGTGCTGATCGGCAACGGGGACGGGTCGTTCCAGACCAACGCCGTGACGACCTCTCTGGGCACCGCGGTGGGCTCGGGCGGCGGGCCGCTCAAGGTTCGCGTTTCGAACCTGAACTCCGATGGCTTGCCCGACCTGATCTGCCTGCTCACCCCCGGCTCCAGTGGCGACGCCGCGGTGCTGCTGGGCAATGGTGATGGGACGTTCCACGTCGGAAACGTGGTCGGCAACGGCCAGGGTAACTACAACGCTGCCGCCGCGGGAGACCTCGACGGCGACGGGCTGACCGACATGGTGCTGGCCAGCAATTCGGCCCCCAATGCGCAGGTCACGTCGTTGCTCAACAGCACCAACAAGGACACCACGCCGCCCACCGCGTCGGTGGACATCACGCAGCCGACGCTCACGGCCGGGTCGGCAACGATTCCGTTCACCGTTACCTACTCCGATCAGTTCCAGGTCGACGCGAGCACCGTCAACAGCGGCAACATCACGGTCACCGGCCCGAACGGAAACACGCTGCCCGTGACGTTGATGAGCACGAATTTGGCCAATGGTCAGAAAGTGACCGTCACGTACAGCATCCAAGCTCAGAACGGCGCGCTGAGCAGCGCGGACAACGGGCAATACACGGTGACCACGACGAGCGACACCGCCGCGGCGGTGAAGAACGCCAACGGCGTGCCGACGGCGGGCGGGCCGATCGGGACGTTCAACGTTACCGCGCCCAGCGCCAACCCCAACGGCCCCAACCTGGTGGCCGGCGCGGTGAACGTCCGCAACCCCGCGACGGCGGTCGCCGGGACGCGGTTCGCGGGCGCGACAAACGTCGTGGTCGTCAACTCCGGGAACCAGGCGGCCAAGGGGTCGATCGTCATTCAACTGTACGCGCTGCCGAGCGCCTCGATCCCGGGCGGGACGACGCCGCTGGAGAGCGTGACCCGCCGGATCAACCTCCGCGCGGGCGGCCGGACCGTCCTGTCGCTGCCCGGGTTTAAATGGCCGGCGGACCTGACGGGGAGCCAGTTCATCGTGGCCAACGTAAACGCGACGCAGACGATCAACGAGAGCAACTTCGGCGACAACGTCGGGATCTCCGCCAAGTCGACCAACGTCGCGCTGCCGTTCGTCGACATCGACAACCTCTGGAGCGGAAAGCTGCCGGCCACGCTGAAGCCGGGCCGGCGGGCGGCGCTGGCGGTGATGCTGAAGAACCTCGGCAACGTCCCCGCCCGCGGGGTCGCGACGTTCACGATCCAGGCCGTCGACGCGAACAACGTCTCCACGACCATCGGCACCGGCAACGTCCGCATCGCCGCGGCCGCCCTCGGCCGGCAGGCGGTGATGCTCCCGGTGACCGTCCCCACGACGCTGTCGAGCGGGGCGTATCACCTGATGGTGACGATCAGCCTCCCGGGCGACACCAACGCGGGCAACGACACCGCGACGAGCACGAGCACGTTGACTGTGTAGCGATCGGTAGTGCGAGTCGGTTGGATTTGCGAGGGGCGCTCCATTCCGTGGAGCGCCCCTCGTTTGTTAACGGATTGACGGTTCGGGGTTCAGGGTTCAGGCGCCGGCATGAACCCTGTGCGTAGCGGTCGGACCGAAGGTCCACCTGTTTGTCGGTGGGCGCGAACGGGTGGACCGGCGGTCCGACCGCTACGCCGGCGCACGCTCCTGCACCCCGCGCACGGTCACCGCCTCCAGGTCGCAGGCGAACATGTGGTAGACCAGTTCCGGGGGAGGTGGTTCGGCACGTCGTGGTAGTGGAGCGTGGCTTGACGCGGGATTGGAAGGGCTCGTATGGTCAGTCGGGTGATTATTGGTGCGAAATTTGCATGTCTCGGGACAGAATCCCCCTTGGCGACCGGTTGAACGAGTGGTATGGTGAACCTGCCAGCAAACTATATGCCCCTGTCGGGCGTATAATTGCAAGGTGGGTATAGATATGCAGTTATCTCAATCGCTTCAAATGCGGCCGGAGCTCCGCCAGCTCCTCACGCCGCGAATGATCCAGAGCATGGAGATCCTCCAGTTGCCTCTGGCGGCGCTCGAAGAACGCATCGAACAAGAGCTTCAAAACAACCCGGTGCTCGAATTTGGGGAAGGGGAGAGCGAGCCGGAGCCGATTCCCGACTCCGACGGAACCGAAAAGCAAGAATTCACCGAAGACGAGCGGCCGCTGAACGTGAAGGAGAACTCCGATCAGGCGGAGGACTTCGAGCGGCTGGCCAAGCTGGGCGAGTACCTGGAGAACGAGGAGTTCTTCACCAACGGCTCGAACTACCGGCAGGCCGCCAGCTACGACGGCGAGCGGGACAAGAAGCTCGACGCGATGAACAACACCGCCGCCCGCAGCATGACGCTGGCCGAGCACCTGATGGGCCAGTGGGCCTTCGTCGAGTGTCCGCCGGGCGTCCGCCGGGCGGGCGAGGAGATCATCAAGTACATCGACGCCGAAGGGTATTTCCGGTCCGACCCGGAGCAGGTCCGCAAGGACTCGAAGGATCCGATCTCGGCCGAAGACCTGATGGCGGCGGTGAAGCTGGTCCAAACGCTCGATCCCTCGGGCGTGGGGGCGCGGCACCTGCAGGAATGCCTGCTGATCCAACTCGACGCGCTCCGCCAGGACGAGGAGGCCGCGGATGGGCACGACTTCGAATTGGAACGGGCGCTGATCACCGATCATCTCAAGGACCTGGAGATGAACCGGTACCCGCAGATCAGCAAGAAGCTCGGCCGGCCGATCGAGGACCTGAAGGCCGCCGTGAAGCGGCTGGGCCGGTTGCATCCCTATCCCGGCAAGCAGATCGGCGGCGAGGAGGCGCACGCGGTCATCCCCGACGCGATCATCTACTACGACGAGGAGAACGATAAGTACGAGATCGAGATGGCCAACGACCCGGCCCCGAACCTCTTCATCAGCGGCATGTACCGCAAGTGGCTCAAGAACCGCACCTGCGACAAGAAGACCCGCGAGTTCCTGGCCAACAACGTCCGCAACGCCCGCTGGCTGATCGAGAGCATCGAGCAGCGCAAGAGCACGATCATGCGGGTGATCCGGGCCGTGGTCGACGCCCAGCGCGAGTTCTTCGACAAGGGGCCCGAGTTCCTCAGGCCGCTGCCGATGATCTCCGTGGCCGACCAGCTCGGCATCCACGTGGCGACCGTCTCCCGCGCCGTGTCGGAGAAATGGATCCAGACGCCCCGCGGCGTCTTCCCGCTCCGCCGGTTCTTCTCCGGCGGCACGACCAGCGCCGAGGGCGAGGACATGAGCTGGGACGCGGTGAAGGAGAAGCTCAAGGCGATCATCGAAACCGAGGACAAGAAGAACCCGCTGAACGACGACGACATCGTGATCAAGCTGAAGGAGCAGGGCATCGAGCTGGCCCGCCGGACGGTGGCCAAATACCGCAAGATCCTCAACATTGCGACGGCCCGGCAGCGGAGGGAGTTCTAGGCGACGGGCGGGCGGCCCGTCGGTACAATCGGGTGACTGAGATGAGCACGGTTCGTTCAGCATCTTCCGGCGGGCTCTTTCCGAACCAGGGCGACTGGACGGAGGAGGAGTACCTGGCGCTGCCGGGGAACCGGCTGATCGAGTTCTCTGACGGGCACGTTGAGGTGCTCCCGATGCCAACGGAGGCGCATCAATTCATCGTGGCGTACCTGTATCGGGTGCTTCATGGGTTTGTCCTGGCACGTTCGCTGGGCCGGGTGCTGTTTGCGGGACTTGCGGTGCGCCTGCGCTCCGGCAAGTTCCGCGAACCGGACGTGCTCTTCCTTGCGGCCGAACACCGCGAACGCTCGCATGGGAAGTATTGGGACCCCGCCGACCTGGTGATGGAAGTGGTGAGCGAGAACGATCCCGAGCGGGATTGGGAAGTGAAGCGGGCCGAGTACGCGAAGGCTGGGATTCCAGAATACTGGATTGTTGATCCTCACCGCCAGCAGATCGTCATTTTGCAGTTGAACGGCGGCAAGTATGCCGTGCATGGCGAGTTCGCGCCTGGGCAGATCGCCGCTTCCCACCTGTTGCAGGGCTTTAACGTTGACGTCGCCGCCTGCCTCGCTGCCGCCGATTGATCGATCGTCCGATGTCCCTCCTCCTCCACTGCGAATCCCTCTCCAAGTCCTTCGGCATTCGGACGCTGTTCAAGGACATCTCGATCAGCTTCGATGACACGGAGCGGACGGGGCTGATCGGCCCCAACGGCTCCGGGAAGTCGACACTGCTGAAGATCCTGGCCGGGATCGAGCATCACGACTCGGGGAACATCACGGCCCGCCGGAACCTCCGGATGGCGTACCTGCCGCAGGAAGATCGCTTCCCGGCGGGGCTGACGGTGCAACAGGTCGTGCTCGACGCGCTCAAGGACGACCACGCGGACGAGCATGACAAGCTCACCCGCGTCGAGATTCAGCTGGGGCGGATGGGGTTCGAACGGAGCGACCAACCGGCCGACACGCTCTCCGGCGGATGGCGAAAGCGGCTCGCGCTGGCGCGGGAGCTGATCAAACAGCCGGACCTGTTGCTGATGGACGAGCCGACGAACCACTTGGACCTGGAGGGGATCCTCTGGCTGGAAAAGCTGCTGAGCAACGCGCCGTTCGCGTTCCTGCTGGTCAGCCACGATCGCTACTTCCTGGAGAACGTGACCAACCGCGTCGTCGAGCTGAACCGCTCGTATGCGGACGGGTATTTGAGCGTCAACGGAAGTTACAGCGATTTCCTTGAAAAGCGTGAGGAATACCTCGAAGCCCAGTCCGCCCAGCAGCGGGCGCTGGCGAGCAGAGTGCGGCGCGAGGTGGAGTGGCTCCAGCGGGGCGCCAAGGCGCGGACGACCAAGGCCAAGGGCCGCATCGAGCAGGCCGGGCGGATGATGGAGGACCTGGCCGAGCTGAAGGGGCGCAACGCGCAATCCGGCGCCGCGCTGATCGACTTTGCCGCGACGAACCGCCAGACGCGCAAGCTCCTGGTCGCCAAGGACGTGGCCAAGTCGCTCGGCGGCCGGCCATTGTTCGAACACCTCAACCTCGTCCTCTCGCCCGGCATGAAGCTCGGCCTGCTGGGCCCCAACGGCAGCGGCAAGAGCACGCTGATCCGCCTGCTCGCCGGCGAAATCGAGCCGGACGCGGGCGACGTCTGGCGGGCCGAGGGGCTGCGCGTCATTCGGTTTGACCAGGGCCGGAGGCAGCTCGACCGCTCCCAAATACTTCGCAACGCGCTCTCGCCCATGGGCGAGACGCTCGTCTACCGCGGCTCGCCGATGCACGTCAGCGGTTGGGCGAAGCGGTTCCTGTTCCGCCCCGAACAGCTCGATATGCCCGTCGGCGACCTGTCGGGCGGCGAGCAGTCGCGCGTCCTGGTCGCCAACCTGGTGCTCCAGCCCGCCGACCTGCTGATCCTCGACGAGCCGACGAATGACCTCGACATCCCATCGCTGGAAGTGCTTGAGGAGAGCCTCTCGGATTTCGCTGGCGCGCTGATCCTCGTCACGCACGACCGCTTCATGCTCGACCGTGTCTCCACCGAGATCCTCGCGTTGGATGGGAGGGGCACTGCCCGGCCGTTCGCGAGCCTCGAGCAGTGGCAGGCCGCCAAGGACGAGCAGGAACAGCGCGACGCCGCCGCCGCAAAGGCGGCCGCGCCGAGGCCCGCGATCCCGAAGCCCGCTGCGTCGGTGAAGAAGAGGTTGACGTGGAACGAGCAGCGGGAACTGGAAGGGATGGAGGAGAAGATCCTCGCCGCCGAGGAGGACCTGCACGCGCAGCAGCGGCGGATGGAAAACCCAGCGGTGCTGGCCGATCACGTCAAGCTGCGCGAGGTCTGCACGAAGGTGGACGAGGCACAAAAACTTGTTCAGTCGCTGTACGAGCGCTGGCAGGAACTCGAAGCGCGGGCGTGAGCAGCAACGCGAAGGGATGGGAGCCCCCCGTGTGG
>DASXMX010000550.1:0-7206 GCA_036495445.1 Tepidisphaeraceae bacterium | reverse complement strand
CCCTCTCCCGGTACTCCGGGAGAGGGGCGGGGTGAGGGTTTGCCGCGCGACGTTCGCCTTAAAGTTCAGGTTCCGACCACAAGCACCTATCAGAGCCGGGTCGCCGGAAACTTATCCCGGGGAGGCGCATCTCATCCATTGCGCAAACTCGCCCGGCGAAGGCTTCCGCCTTATCATCGGTCGACGGAAAGAGACCCGCATGATCCGACGACCCTTCCTATTCGGCATCTTCCTCGTCACGGCCTGCGCCGCGGCCGCGTTCGGGGAGGAGAAGTGGCTGCTGACCACGGCGCAGTTCAAAACCGAGAGCGTCCTGCTCAAGGGCATCGACTCGTCCGGCGTCAAGGTCGCGCCCGCCGCCGGCGGGGGCGAGCGGACGGTGGCGATGGACGACTTCCTCGACCTCACCCGCTCCGCCCCGACGCTCCAGCCCACCGGCCGGTTCGTCCTGCACCTGGCCGGCGGCGACCAGTTGGGCGGCGAACCCGTCGCGCTCAAGGGCGACTCGCTGGTCTGGCGGAGTCCGGACGTGGGGGAGATCACGATTCCCGGCAGCCGGATGGTTGCGATCACCGCCCCGGGAAAATCACCTCCATCGGAGCGACAGCACGAGGACATCGTGCGCCTCGCCAACGGCGACACCGTCCGCGGCATCATCGCCGCGATGAGTGGCGACAAGGTCACCGTCCAGGTGAGCGGCGGCGGGAACAGCGACGTGCCGATGACCTCCGTCGCCGCGATCAACTTCGCCGCGACGCCAGGCAACGGGTCGGCCCTGAAGGGCTTCCGCGTCCGGTTCGACGATGGCTCATCGCTGGTGGGCGCCGAAGCGAAGCTCGATGGGAACAATCTCGTCCTCACGCTCGGCAGGAACGCCGAGCGGAAGATCCCGCTCACGCACGTCGTGGCGATCGAGCAGGTGAACGGGCCGGTGAGCTGGCTTTCGTTTCGCCCGCCGACCGAGGCGGTCTATTACCGCTTCCTCGGCGGCCCGCAGCAGCCGGCCGCGTACATGGACCGCTCGTGGGGCGGGCAACGCGGGATCGATTTCAAGGGGCGAATCTTCGCCCATGGCATCGCGGTTCATGCGCTCTCGCGCCTGACATGGACGCTCGATGGAAAGTACGAGGCGTTCCGCACCCGCTACGCGATCGAGGGCGACGCCGGCGGCCTGGCCGACGCGACGGTGCGGATCCGGCTCGATGACAAGGTGGTCTACGAGAAAGCCCACGTGCGATCGGGGCGGCTCTCGCCCGTCGTGCTGCTGGATCTGAAGGGGGCGAAGAAGCTCACGCTCGAGGTCGACGGAGGGACGGGCTACGCCCAGGACGCACTCGATTGGATTGAGCCCGCGCTGCTCAAGCACATGCCAACGGAGCCTCCGCAGACGGAACCGGATGAGAGCGCCGATGGGGTGACACAACCGACGAGTGCGCCGGCATCGCAACCGGTTGCTCCCCGGGCAGAGCCCGGGGCTTTGGAGGGGAAGGGGAGTGACGCGAAGTAGCAGGCGCGGCGGGGCGCTTAGCGCAATAAAAAAGGAACCGGTGCTCGCCGTAACACCGGTCCCTCAAGAGGCTGCCCGACCAATTGGTCGGAGACCCACAGCCTAATCAGACTATCGGCCGACCCCTTGACATTGATAAAAAAGTTTTTCCATCGGGGTGGGTGGAGGGTTGTTGGTTGACGGGGGAAACGTGCAGGCGATTTGCGGTCCGTTGTGCTCAGATCCCTTCGCGTAGCGGTCGGGTCGCAGGTCCACCTGTTCCGTCGATCAGCGGGACGGGTGGACCTCCGGTCCGACCGCTACGCGAGGACGAAAATGACTTGCGTCCTGCCGCGCCTCGACCTTTCTCGTGGCATGGCCGTCTCGGCCATGCGGACAACATGCGACGGAAGAAACCGTGAAAAGCAGGTGGTTTGTCGATTCGAGTCGTTCCGCACGGGCGGGACGCCCGTGCCACGTCGGAGCGTCGAGACAGAGCACTTGCGTCCCCACTTCTGTTCCGGTCTCCTGTTCGCGCCTGAACCCTGAACCCTGAACCCTGAACCCACAACCTTCAACTAACAACTCGCAACTCTTCCCCCTATAATCCCGCCCCCATGAGCAGCAGCACGCGCGTCGCGAAACTGGCGTTGGAAGATGGCACGGTCTTCACCGGGCGGGGCTTTGGGCACGGCGGGACGTCGGAAGGGGAGGTCGTCTTCAATACATCGATGACCGGGTACCAGGAGATCCTGACGGATCCCTCGTACAAGGGTCAGATCGTGACGATGACGTACCCGCTGATCGGGAACTACGGGATCAACCGGCAGGACGCGGAGAGCCGCTCGCCGCAGGTCGAGGGGTTCGTGATCAAGGAGCTGCCGCCGGTCTATTCGAATTACCGGGCCGACATGAGCCTGGCCGAATACCTGGCGGCCAACCGGATCATCGGCATTGAGGGGATCGACACGCGGGCGCTGACCCGCAAGCTCCGCATCAACGGCTCGATGCGCGGCATCCTCTCGACCGAAATCCTCGATGATGCAGCCTTGGTGGACCGCGCCCGCCATGCGGCTCAAATGGCCGGGGCGGATTGGGTGCAGGCGGTCAAGCCCGACAAACCTTACGAATGGGACCAAGGCCAGGGCGCCTGGGGCCTGGGCAAGGTGGAGCGGGGCGACGGCCTGCACGTCGTCGCGCTCGATTGCGGGGCCAAGCTCAACATCCTCCGCCACCTGACCGAACGGGGCGTGAAAGTGACCGTCCTCCCCCCCGATGTGACCGCCGACGAAATCCTCCGCCACAAGCCCGACGGCCTCTTCATCTCCAACGGCCCCGGGGATCCGGCCGTGCTCGATTACGCGGTCAAGCCGATCCAGGGCGCGATGGGCAAGGTGCCGACCTTCGGCATCTGCCTCGGCCACCAGTTGCTCGGCCGGGCGATCGGCGCGACGACCTACAAGCTGAAGTTCGGCCACCGCGGCGGCAACCAACCGGTGAAGAACCTCGACACCGGCCGCGTCGAGATCACCAGCCAAAACCACGGGTTTGCGGTGGATCGTCGCTCGCTGGAAGCCAACGGCGGCGTGGTCACTCACATCAACCTGAACGACGACACCGTCGAAGGCTTTCGCCACAGGGACCTGCCGGTCTTCAGCGTCCAATACCACCCCGAAGCCAGCCCCGGCCCGCACGACGCGGCCTATCTCTTCGACGCGTTCGTCGAGATGATGAAGACCAAGAAGGCGCCGACGGGCAAGCGCCTCGCCGAACTCCAGTCGCTCCGCGAAGGGCAAGCTGCTCAAACGTCCGTGGTGGCAAAGACGTAATTCGATCCGCTCACGTTCCGCGGCGCGCCCGGAGGGCCGCCAGTGTCCTTCTGTCACAAAACCAACCGCACCTGGAATTCCGATGCTCAAACGCGCACTCATCGCTTCGGCACTGCTCCTCGGGATCACACTGCCCCTCCAAGCCGCGCCCAAGGCACCGGCGAAATCGGGGGAGGCCCACCCGGTCTTTACCGACCCGGGGAATGCCGGTCCCGATTTCGCCTTTCAGGGCGAGTACACGACGGCCGGCGACGTCAAACAGAAGTACGGCGCAGACGTCGTCGCATTGGGCGATGACCAATTCCAGGTCGTCCTTCTGCCCGGCGGGCTGCCGGGCGACGGGTACGACGGGCGGAGCCGCACGGAATTGAGGGCGAAGCGTGATGGCGACGCGATCAAGATCGAGTCGCACGATGGGTACTCCGGCTCGATCGCCAACGGCACGCTGACGCTGCAAACGCCCAACGGCGCGTTGGAGTTTAAGAAGGTCATGCGGGAAAGCCCCGACGCCGGCGCCAAGCCGCCGGAGGGCGCGACCGTTCTCTTCGACGGTTCCAACACGGATGCCTGGAAGGGCGGGAAGATGACGCCCGACCATCTGCTGGAAGAGGGGGCGGAGACGAAGAAGAAGTACCAGAGTTTCACGCTGCACGTGGAGTTTCTGCTCCCGTTCAAGCCGCTCGCCCGCGACCAGGAACGCGGCAACAGCGGCATCTATATCCAGCGGCGGTACGAGGTGCAGGTGCTCGACACGTTCGGCCACCCCGCCGAGTTCAACGGGTGCGGGTCGATGTACCGGCAGCACGCCCCGATCCTGAACATGTGCTACCCGCCGCTGCAATGGCAGACGTACGACATCGACTTCACCGCCGCCCAGTTCGACGGCTCGGGGAAGAAGATCCACGACGCGGTGATCACGGTCAAGCAGAATGGCGTTCTCGTTCAGGACCACTACCCACTGACGAACAAGACCGGCGCCGGCAACAAGGAAGGCCCCGAGCCGGGCGTGATCTGGCTTCAGGAACACCACAATCCGGTGCGGTATCGGAACATCTGGATCGTCGAGAAGTAGGCTGAGCGACCGCGAAGAGGCGAACCGGCAGCAAAAACTGCCGCAACGTTTGGACTTCTTCGTACCTTTGCGGTAAACAGACGTTCCGCGTCCGCTGAAGCGGACGCGAAGGAAGACACTCGTTTAAGAAAGGGAGAACGCAGCGCCTGAAAACTGAATATCGCGTCCGAAACGCGGGAATCCGGTGAGAATCCGGAGCTGACGTGCAACTGTAAGAGCAATCGCTCGAGCCAGATCACCGTTTCGGAAAGGTGTTGTCCTCACGACTAGGACACAAACACACACCAGCCGGCCCGTGGTTTCCAAGTTGTGTTTGTTTGGAGATTGCGGGCCGAAAATGTTGGTGAATGATGAAATACGGAATTCTGTTCGTGTTGGCGGTTGGCTCTCTTTGTAAAGCGGCCGCCTTGGGCTTGGATGTGGTGAGCTACAGCCCGGGGGACGCAAATCCCACCTTCCAAAACCCGAATGCCGCCCTGGGAGCTCTGAACGGAGATACAACATTCGGCGGGCTCAACCCCTTCAATCCGGCCTTCGATCCCTCCCAAATTGTCATCGTCGGCGGGGGGGGAGATCTGCAAATTCACCTCTCTTCCGCAGTTTCCACAGCCGGGAGAAACCTGGGGGTGTACACGGCAAATGGTATTGTGGATGTCTCTTCAGATGGATCAGGACAAGCGGGAAATCCCGCAACGCTGTTCAGTCCACCCTCGCAGGCGGTGATCAGCGTTTCAAAAGATGGGAATCAATGGTTCGCCTTGAACGGCGGCGCGCCAGTCACGTTGGATTCCCCCACCAACTACTACCTCGATTCCGAAATCAGCGGCTACTACCAGCCCCTCGGGACACAAACGGCCGATCCGTTCAAGCCCTGGTCAGGCTCTCTGAAGGACCTGAACGGACTCTCCTACGATCAAATCAAAGCGGCCTTTGCCGGTTCCGCGGGCGGCAATTGGCTGGATCTGAGCGGAGCCGGAACCGATGCGATCAACTATGTGGACTTCTCGGTTCCGAGCGGTGATCGCTTGGTGTTGGACAGTGTGGCAGGGGCCGAACGCTCAACTCCCGTCCCCGAACCCGTCACCCTCGGCTACGTCATCGTTGCCTTACCCTTCATGCTCCTCTACCGGCGCCGGAGAAGTCATGAAGAAATCGTTTAAGCGGATGGAGACGAGGGTGCCATTGCACCTCTCCGTTTTTCGACGGGACCCCAGCGGCTCCGCCGCGGGTTTTCGCGCGTGTGCGAGCGCCTTCACCCTCGTCGAACTCCTCGTCGTCATCGGCATCATCGGCCTGTTGATCTCGATCCTGCTCCCGGCGCTCAACCGCGCCCGCGAGCAGTCGAAGAGCGTCAAGTGCCTCAGCAACCTCCGCACGCTCGGCCAGGCCGCGTTCATGTACGCCAACCAGAACGGCGGCTATTTCCCCATCGGTTACAACTCGCTGACTGACGAATGGGACTTCACCCAAACGGGCAGCGCCATCATGCCGGGCATTCTCTGGCAGGGGCGGACGAACCTCGCCGTCCTGCAGTGCCCCAGCTACGACCGGCGCTCGACGACCCGGACCGATCTCTTCACCGGCTACAACTACAACACCAGCTACATCGGCGGCGGGTTCTACGAGGTGACGCCGCTGGGCCATTCCCACGTCCGCCCGGCCAAAGTCGGTTCCATGCATCGATCCACGGAAATCGCGCTGTTCGGCGATGGCCAATACGTCAGCGGCACCAACAAGTACATGCGCGCCCCGGTCCTCATGTCCAAAACCGACATCGGCGACGGCGTCGGCCTGGCCACCCGCGTCGCCGGCACGCAGGGGTATCGGCATCTGGGCCGCACCAACGTCTGCTATTGCGACGGGCACGCCGAGAGCGTGTCCGATCGCTTCACCGCGGCCGGGACGTGGTCCGGCGGGGCGATCGCCTACAGCACCACTTATGTGGCCGCGGATGGAACGGGTTTTCTCTCGGCCGACAACCGCGCCTACGACGGAAACCAATGAGTCGAGCACGACCCAAACTCGTGATGGCCTGGAGCAGCGGCAAGGACAGCGCGATGGCGCTGCACGCGCTCCTGCAACAGGGCGAATACGAGGTTGTTGGCTTGATGACCAGCGTCTCCGAGGAGTTCGCCCGCATCAGCCATCACGGCGTGCGGGTGGACCTGCTCGACGACCAGGCCGATGCGATCGGCCTTCCCTTGCGCAAGATCCTCCTCCCCACCCACCCCGGCGGCGGGGCGTGCACCAACGACGTCTACGAGCGCATTATGGGCGACGCCATGCGCGCCTATCTGTCCGAGGGCGTCACCCACGTCGCCTTCGGCGACCTGTTCATGGCCGACCTGCGGGCCTACCGCGAACGGAACCTCGCCCAGGCCGGCATGCAAGGGGTCTTCCCGCTCTGGATGCGGGATACGAGCCAGCTCGCCCGCGAGGTGATCGCGACCGGCTTTAAGGCGATCCTCACCTGCGTCGAGTCGGTGCTGGGCGAATCCTTCGCCGGAGCCGAGTTCGACGAGACGTTGCTGAATCGCCTTCCGAATGGGGTCGATCCGTGTGGAGAACGCGGCGAGTTCCACACGTTCATCTGCGACGGGCCGATTCTCCGCCGGCCCGTCCGCGTTACGCGAGGGCAGATCGTGTGCCGGGATCGAAGGCATTACGCGGATCTGTTGCGAGGAGACATTGCTTGTACACCGGAATGTCAGCCGGCAGAAATACCGCCCGTGTGACGAGCGGAGGCGTATGATGGTCGCCACCCGCCTTCCGATTGGATTTCGCGGGGCAGGGTGAGCTGTAGGGGCGAACCTTGTGTT
>DASXMX010000549.1:0-3261 GCA_036495445.1 Tepidisphaeraceae bacterium | reverse complement strand
GTAGCTGGGCACGCACATTCCGTACAGATCGCGGCAGACGACCCGCCGGGCCATCGTGGCGATGTTCAGCAGCGTCTGTTCGGAGAATGGGACCTGTCGGCTGAGCTCAGGGTACAGCACAGACGCGGCCAGCACGTCTTTGACGGCGGCGTGGACGTCCTCGTCGTTTTGGGCGAGGAGGAACCCGCTGTTGAAATACACCCGCCGCCGCATCCGTTCCGGCCCGGCCTGGCCGTGGAACAGCAGGTCCACCTGGCGGTGCAGCGCGGGGGAGTGATGCCGGAAGACCGACCAGATGCTCGGGTGCCAGTGCTCGACCATCGCGGCAAACCGGTGCCCGCGGGCGTATTGCAGCAGCGGCTGAATGCACCGCAGGAACAGCACGTCGGCGTCGATGAAGACGTGCCGCTCCGTCGCGTCCGAGGTCTGTTCCAGCATGAAGAGCCACATCGCCACCTTGCGGTAGTAGTGGCCCAGGATGCCGGGATACTGCCGCGACCACGTGTCGATGTCGATGTGGGCCGCCCGGAGCGGCTCGTCCGCGTCGATGACGGTGACGCCTTTAACCCAGAGGAAGTCCTTCGGCCGTTTCGTGAACATCACGGCGGACATCTGCGGCGCGACCCGCTTGAACGACCCGAGCGCGAGCAGGCCGTTGCCGGCCATGCCGTCGTCGCAATACACGGCGCACGTCACCCGGCCGGTTCTCGGCCGGGCCGAAGGCTCCTGGGCCTCGGCCCGGAGGGCGGCTGGGAGGGCCTCGGCCGGCCGGACCTGCCCGATTCGGCCCGGAGCCTCCAACGTCAGGGGAATATCGTCAACGGCCGAGAAACCAACGGATGATCCGTCGGCGGCCGGCGCGTTCGGCGGCACATGGGTCGATGAGCATCTGACGGTCTGCCCGGCCATGGGAGGCTTGCCCCGGTATTCGCAGAAGACGCGACGGATTAGCCCGGCCCGTCGCCGCCCCGTTGCTCAGAAGCCCTATACGTTAACGCCGCGCCGATATTGGCTCGAAAATTCGCGCCATTCGCGCCAGGTGACGAACGCGCGGTTCTCCGGGGCGAGGATTTCAGAGCCGGACCGTCATTATTGTCGGCCTCCGTTCACGGATGCGAATGCATGTCGAACGGCATCGGCGTGTTGTCGTCGGGCGGCGGGGTGAGGAGCCAGTAAGCGCCATAGAGGAAGCCGACCCCGATCATCACGCCGACGGAGCCCCAGATCAGCGAGTCCGCCTTGCCGTTGCCGCTGCGAGCCTGAAGCATCCGTCGGATGCCGATGACGATGAACGTGATGCCGAACAGGCCGCCGAACAGCAGGGCGCCAATCGCTTTCATCTCCATGGGTATGACCTCCGCAACTAATCCGGTGCACGTGCGCGTGCGCCGCGACTCAACGCGTTCACCGCGGCGCGTTCAAAACCGTCCCTTCCGTCCCACCAGCGTCTTCTCCAGGATCTTGTCCAACGTGTCGCAGACGCGCATGACCTGCCATTCGGTCATGTTGCCGAAGAACGGCAGGGCGAGGGTGCGGGCCGCGACGTATTCGCAGACGGGGAAGTCGCCCGGCTTGAAGCCGAATCGGTCGGCGATGTAGGGCTGGAGGTGGATCGGGGGGAAGTAGTTGTTGCAGCCGATGCCCTCGGCCCGGAGCTGGAGCATGATCTGGTCGCGGTCGCCGGGCTCGAACAGGTCATTCAGGCGGACGACGAAGACGAACCAGCTCACGTGGGTGTCGTCTTCAAGGGTGGGGAGGATCAGGTAGCGGTTGGTCATCAGCCGCTCGATGTAAAGATGGGCGACGCGGCGGCGGTTGGCGAGGATGTCGTCGAGCCGCTTCATCTGCGCGACGCCGAGGGCGGCATTCAGTTCGCTCAGGCGGTAGTTGTAGCCGAGCCGCTGGTGGGCGAGCCACGCCATCCCCTCGCGGCCCTGGTTGCGCAGGGCCTTGCACGCGGCGGCGAAGGTGTCGTCGTCGGTGACGATCATGCCCCCTTCGCCGGTAGTGATCTGCTTGTTGGGGTAAAACCCGAAGACGCCGGCCCGGCCGAACGAGCCGATCGGGCGGCTGGCGAACCGGCCGCCGAAGCCCTCGCAGGCGTCTTCGATCAGGACCAGTTCGTGCTGGCGGGCGATCTGCTCGACCTCGGTCATCCCGCCGGGATGCCCGAACGCCTCGACGGCGACGATCCCCTTGGTCCGCGGCGTGATCGCCGTGGCCACCTTGGTCGGGTCCATGTTGAGCGTCTTCGGATCGATATCCACAAACACCGGCTTCGCGTTCACGTACAGGATGCAGTTGGTGCTGGCGACGAAGGAGAAGGGCGTCGTGATGACCTCATGCCCCTCGCCCACGCCCGCCGCGAGCATCGCGCAGTGCAGGCCAGCGGTGCCAGACGAGACCGCGACGGCGTGCCGCCGCTCGGTCAGGCGGGCGCAAGCCGCCTCGAACTCCTCGACCCGCGGCCCCATCGACAGCGTCGGCGTGTGCAACACGTCGAGCACCGCGTTGATCTCCAGTTCCGTAATGTCCGGCTGCGACAGGGGGATGGGGATGGCCATTCTCTTCTCGTTTGAGAGGAATTAACCACGGAGACACAGAGAACACAGAGGGAAGACGAGGTAATCCGCAGATCGTGCAGACTTTCGCAGATTCTTAACGCATTGAACCGCGCGCATCCGCGGAATCCGTCGGCAAATGAGCCCGTTCTCTTCTCGTATTTTGTTCTTCTCTGTGCTCTCTGTGTCTCTGTGGTTGGTTCCTTCTTTTTCCAACAGTTGCCGCCGGCGTGCGTACCGGCGGGCAAAAGTTATACTGGATGGTCTTTGCGTCCGATAACTTTTATCGGTCCTGAACCCAAGGAAGCATGAGTTCTGATCGCCCCCGTAAAGACAAGAGCAACTCCCAGTTCTGGCGCGCCTGCCGGTATTTGTACCCCTACCGGGGGCTGGTCGTCATCTCGATCGTCTGCGCGCTGTTCGTCAGCTTCGCCTTCGCCGGCGGGCTGGGGACGCTGCTGCCGATCATGCGCGTTTTCCTCAACGGCGACACGATCCAGACCTGGATCGACCGCGCGATCGTCCAACGCCGCCTCGGCGTAACGTTCGCCGAACAGACCGACGAACTGCGGATCGTGAAGGTGGAAGCGGGCGATGCCGCCGCACAGAACGGACTGAAGGTCAACGACGTGCTGGCCGCTCCCGGTGCGCCCGCAGGCAAGACGGGATATGAGAAGGCGCTGGCCCTCCTGTCCGATCC
>DASXMX010000548.1:0-8157 GCA_036495445.1 Tepidisphaeraceae bacterium | reverse complement strand
CCCCCCCCCTCCCGGTCACCCGCATCTCAATCCGCAATCAGCAATCCGAATTCAGCAATATCCTCCAACCTCTTCCTCCCGCAGTCCCACCGGCGGGGCGAGGACTTCGCCCAGGAGGAATGGCAGTTTCAACCCCGGGATCGCCCGCGTCGGCGGCTGCGGTCGACGGGGGGCGGCCGGCTCGGCCGTGATCCGCGGGACCGGCGGCTGGTTCACCGGCGGGACCGCGGCCCGCACGGCCGGCTGCGCCCACGTGGCTGGCCCGCGGGCCACGCCCCGCGCCCGGGACGGCGCCGCCGCAGCGGCGGGGCGCGTCCGCTGCGCCTGCACCGCCAGCGTCCGCTGCATCGCCTGGACCTGCCGCGCCGAGAGCGGCGGCGGCTGCACCGGCCGCTGGCCGCTCGGCCCCGGCGCACGCGTCTCCGACGCCTTCGTGGCCTGCTTGATCAGGTAGATGATCAGGTCGATCAGGAGGTCCATGGTGTTAAATCAATGACGCGGGGACGCGGGGACGGGGAGACGCGGGGAAGGAATCCGTTAGCTCGCTTTCTCCGCGTCCCCGCGTCCCCGCGTCTTCTTTAACTCTTGATCCCATCCCCCGGCTTCGCGATCGATTCGCGCATCGTGGTATCGGCCTGGATGTTCCGCAGCTTGTAGTAGTCCATCACGCCGAAGTTCCCGCTCCGCAGCGCCTCGGCGATCGCCTTGGGGATCTCGGCCTCGGCCAGGACGACCTGGGCGCGGTTCTCGGCCTGCTTGGCGACCTGCTCCTGCTCGTTGGCGACCGCCATCGCGCGGCGCTGCTCGGCCTCGGCCTGGAACCTGCGCAAGTCCGACGCGGCGCGGTCGGCCGCCAGTTTGGCGCCGATGTTCTCGCCCACCGTGATCTCCGCGATGTCGATCGAGAGGATCTCGAACGCGGTGTTGGCGTCGAGGCCCTTGTGGAGCACCGCCTTGGAGATGTTGTCGGGATTGCGCAGCACGTGCTTGTAATCGTCGGCCGAGCCGATCGCGTTGACGATGCCTTCGCCGACGCGGGCGATCACGGTCTCTTCCGTCGCCCCGCCGACCAGGCTCTTGATGTTCGTGCGGACCGTGACGCGGGCCTTGACGCGGAGCTGAATGCCGTCCTGGGCGACGCCGTCGATTGTCGGCTGGCCGAAATTCGCGCTGGGCACGTCGATGACCTTGGGGTTCACGCTGGTCTGGACGGCATCGAGAATGTCGCGGCCGGCCAGGTCGATCGCGGTCGCGGTCTGCCAGGGCAACTCGATGTTGGCCTTGTTGGCCGCGATCATCGCATTGATGACGCGCTGCACGTTGCCGCCGGCCAGGTAGTGCGATTCCATCTCCGCGGTCGACACCTGCAGCCCGGCCCGGTGGGCCTGAATGCGGCTGTTGACGATCGCCAGCGCGTTCACCTTCCGCAGCCGCATCCCCGTCAGTTCCAACAGCCCGACGCTGGCGCCGCTGACGTAGGAGCGGACATACAGCCCGATGAACTGGCTGACGATCGCCAGCAAGATCAACCCGACAATGATGGCGATGACCAGGAACGCGATAAGGAATGGGTGATCCATGAGATTAGCCCTCGTTCAACAAACCCCAATGTCGGAGATGATCCACGAAATCACACGAAGTCACACGAAGGAAAACAAAGAAATAAGGGAATCCGCAGATCTCGGAGATCTTTTCAGCTTGGGAATCCATTTAATCTGCGCGATCGGCGGGTCGATCTCTTTGGCCTTCCTCTGTTCTCCGTGCCCTCCGTGTCTCTGTGGTTCAATTCCGTTAAGCGATTGCTCGCACGCGGACGCTGCTGCCCTGGATTTCTTCGACGACGACCTTGGTGCCCTGCGGGAGATACCCGGCGGCGCTGACGACGGCTGCGGTGCGGTTGGCGTCGCCGTAGGGGAACATGACCGACCCGCCGGGCCGCAGGTCGGTGGCGGCGACGCCGACCGTCCCGACGAATGGCCAGACGTCGTTCGGCCGCCGGTCGCCCGGCACGGGCACGCCTGCGGGGGTGCCGGTCGTTGCGGTCAGGATCAGCTTATTGAAGTAGGGAATGCTCGGCAAATATCGCCGGAGCCAAAGTGACAACAGGAACCAGCCGACGAACGCCCCGACGATGACCAGCAGTCCATTCTGGACGCCGTGCCACGTTGCCGCCGCGCTGGGGAGCCAGCCCGGAAGGCCCGTCGGGACAAACGTCATCACGAGCCCGAAGATGACCATCAGCGACCCGAGGGTCAGCGAAACCAGGTGGCCCGGGAAGACGAACAACTCGAACGCGCACAGGGCCAGGCCGACGAAGATCACGCCGACTTCCCACCACGTCGCGTAGCCGGTCAGCAGTGGCACGCCCAGGAGCAGGCCCAGCGAGAGGAGCGCCATCGCCTCTGCCGCGCCGTGTCCCGGCGCGTGGAGCGCGATGTTCAGGCTGAGGAAAAACACGATGAGGAACAGCATCCGCATGAGCGGGTGGCTCAACAGGTGGACGAGCTCTTCGCCGAAGCTCGGGGTCAGGTCGGCGATGAGCGGGTCGCCTAGCGTGGCGGCCAGCGACTGGGCCGACGGGGCTTGGCCTTTGGCAAGCCCAAGGCCGATCGCCTGGGTCGGGTAGACGGTGACGAGCTTGCCGGCCCCATCGACGTTTTCATATCCGGGTGCGAGCTTCCAGCCGCCGTCGGCGAAATCGCCCTTGTTGAACTCGGCTTCGCTGACGACGCGGAGGTTTCCGTCGCGGTTCTGGATGACGTCAACCGGATTCCTGAGCGACACCATGGCCGCCAGCAGCAACGGGCTGTAGCCGTTGCGGCGGGCGCTGTCTAGAAATTCGTCAACGACCGGCGATTCCTGCTTGGCCCGTTCCGTCTCCGGAAGGGGCTGGAGCCCGGTGGTGTCGAAGACGATCGGCGCGCAGTCGCCCAGCGGGGAATCGGGCGCCATCCAGATCTCGTCGCACGCCACCGCCACCATCGCGGCGCCGGAGTAGGCCTTTTCCTTCACGAAGGCGATCGTGTGGACGTCGGTCTGGCGCTTGAGGTAGCGGGAGATCTCCATCGACGAGGTGACCATCCCGCCGGGGCTGTCGATCGAGACGATGATGACCTTCGCCCCCATGGTCTTGGCCTTCTCGACGCGCTTGATGAGGTCGTCACGGCTGTAGTCGTCGATCTCGCCGACCAGCGACACGACTGCCGCCGGTCGACCCGGCCCGGAAGGGACGGGTTTGCTTTCGGCGTGAAGACAAGGGCAGAGCAACAGCGCTGTCAGGATCGCCAGGAGGCCCACGCGCGGATAGTTCATGCGGCACCCCATGCCCCTATTCTATCGAGCCTCGCCCCGGGAAAGCGAGGGAGAAGTGCGAGTAGATTTTCTAAGCGGGTCCTTTTGACAGAGGCAGGATGCGGATGCGTGAAACGTGAAACGTGATACGTGAAACGTGACAGATGCCGGCGGCGCATCACGTTTCACGCTTCGTTGGAGTATCGGATCAGCCCCTCGAGGGCCTTGTGCGCCGCTCCCGAATCAACAGCACTTTGAGCAAGACGTAAGCCTTCCGCCAGATCGAACGCGTGGCCGGCGATGTGAATCGCTGCGCCGGCGTTGAGGACCGCGATGTCCCGCGCCGCGCCTTCTTTCCCGTCGAGAACCTGGCGGATCACGCGCGCAGAGTCGTCGGCGTTTTCGACCTGAAGGTCGGAGAGGCGGGCGTAGGGGAGGCCGAGCGTGCGCGGGTCGAGCCGCCAGGTGTAGACGTCGCCATCTTTCAATTCGCTGACGCGGGTGGGGCCGAGGGTGGAGAGTTCGTCGAGGCCGTCCTCGGCGTGGACGACCCAAGCCCGTTCGCTGCCCAGTTCGCCCAGCACTTCCGCCAGGCGGTCGGTCAGCTCCGGCGCGAAGACACCGAGCAGTTGGTGCTTGGCCCGGCCAGGGTTGGTCAGGGGGCCGAGCAGGTTGAAGATGGTCGGAATGCCCAGCGCGCTGCGCGCCCCGGCGACGAACTTCATCGCCGGGTGGTGGGAGCGGGAGAAGGCGAAGCAGACATTGGCCTTCGCAAGGCACTGGGCGTTCGCGTGGGGACCGGGATCGAGTTTCACGCCAAGCTTCTCGAGCACGTCGGCCGACCCGGTCTGGCTGGAGGCGGAGCGGTTGCCGTGCTTGACGACCTTGACGCCCGCGCCGGCGGCGATGAGGGCGGCGGCAGTGGAGATGTTGAACGTCCCGCGGACGTCCCCGCCGGTCCCGCAGGTGTCGAGGATCACGCCGGGGCCGTTGCACTCGACGGGGATCACTTTCTCGCGCATGACCGTCGCCGCGCCGACCAGTTCCTCGACGGTGGTCCCCTTGGCGGCCAAGCCCACGAGCAGGCCGCCGATCGCGGCGTCGCTCGCCTCGCCCGACATGATGTGGAGGAACGCCTCGCGGGCCTCCGCCCGCGTCAGGTCCTCCCGGCGGCAAAGCTTCAACAGGATCTCGCGAAAGGCGGTGTGCATCGATCCTGCATCAAACCGCAACCGTTCCCCGAGGTCAAATGCGGATTAACCACAGAGCTCCAGTTCGTCGCCTCGGCAGACGCGTACGCCCAGGAACCGCTTCAACTGGTCCAGCGCCCAGTCGTGGTCCGCGTCGCTCTCGGCGGCGCAGCAGTCGCTCAGGACGGTGATATCGTACTCGTGCATGTGTGCGTCGTGGGCGGTGAAAAAGACGCACAGGTTCGTCGCGATTCCGGCGAGGACGAGCCGGTCGACGTCGAGGAACTCCAGCAGCGGCACCAGAGAGGTGGCGTAGAAGCCGGAGTGCTTGGGCTTGAGGATGAAGTAGTCCTCGCGCTTCGGCGTGAGCCGTTGGACCATCTCCCGGCCCCGCGCGCCCGGGCGGGTGCAATGCTGGACGACCTCGTGGAAGTTGCTCCGCCAGTTGCCGAAGTTGTCGTTCACGTAGATGACCGGCATTTCACGCTCGCGCGCCCGGTCGAGGACCGGGACGAGCCGGTCGACCATCTGCCTGGCCCAAGGCAAGACTTTCTCGCCGCCGGGGAATTCCAGGTCGTTGATTACGTCGATGATGAGGAGCGCCGTTTTCGGGGCGGGCTCGTCCTTGGACATGTACGGATCGTAACGCGATCCACGGGATCGCGCGATCTATCAATCGGTGTAGAGTGCGGTCCATCCAATAGGAGCTGGCGCATGGACCATGCACACGATCCCTCCCGTCGGGAACTGTTTCGGGTGTCGGCTGTCACGGGGGCGGGAATCCTGATCGGCCGCTACGCGCTTGCGGCCGAGGAAGAGAAGAAGGACCAGAAGAAGGAGAAAGACGTCTCGCCCGCCGAAGACCTCATGCGTGAGCACGGGCTGCTCAAGCGGGTGATGCTTTGTTACGACGAGATCGCCCGCCGGGTCGAGGCGAAGCAGGAGGCCTCGCCCGATGCGCTGCGGCAGTGCGCGCAGATCATTCGCGACTTCGTTGAGGATTATCACGAGAAACTGGAGGAGCAGTACCTGTTCCCGCGCTTCAGGCAGGCCAACAAGCTGGTCGACCTGGTCGAGACGCTCGACCGGCAGCACCAGGCTGGGCGGAAGGTCACCGACATCATCCTGCAGAACGCCGCACTCAAGTCCGACGACGAGCGGCAACAGGTCGTCCGCATGATCCGCGAGTTCAACCGCATGTACGCCCCGCACGAGGCGCGGGAGGACACGGTCCTCTTCCCCGCCTTTCACGAGATCGTCAGCGGCCACGAGTACGATGCGTTGGGCGAGGACTTCGAGAAGAAGGAGAACGAAAAGTTCGGCGAGGACGGCTTCGAACACATGGTCGACAAAGTCGCCGGGATCGAGAAGGAATTGGGGATCTACGACCTGGCGCAGTTCACGCCAAAGGTTTGAACGTTGCCTTTCCGCGTCAAGCCCGCGACGTCGCGATGCGATAAACGCCGAAGCCGATGAGGAGGACCCCGACGACGGCCAGCGCGATGCCGCTGTGCGTGCCGATCAGCACCAGGTACCCCGAGAGGCCACCGATGATGAAGATGGTGCCGAAGATGATGTTGAGGATTCCGCGCACCCGTCGGCCGTTGTTCACTGCCCCAGGCGCCTTTGCTCCCCCCGCCGCCCTGCGGGGTGTCTGGCCCGTGCGGCCGGAGGCGGGGGCCGCGCCGGGGCCATGGATCGCGGCGGCCAGGCTGACCGCGGCGGTGCTGGCGGGCGCTCGTCGGGGGCCAGCCTTAGGTGTCGGCTTCGCTGTGGGCGTGCCATCCCCATCGGCCAGCGCGTACTCCTCCGCCTCGGCCATGAGCTGCGCGAAATCATCGCCACCCGCAGGCGGCTTCGCTGCCTTCATCCCGGTCGCGGGGCGGGCGGCCACCGCCGCAGTCGCTGCAGGGGGCCGCGCCGTTGCCTTTGCCGCGGAAGCCCGCGCGGCTGGCGCGCCGCTGACATTCGCCGGCGCCGCCGGCGGGCCGACCATCGTGAATCCGCACTTGCACCGCAGCCGCTTACCCGCGTACTCCGGCTTCCAAGGCACCGATTTTCCGCAACCGCCACAGGTCATTTTCGAGATAGCCCCAGACATTTGCTCACCCCAATAAGAAGAGGTAGGCCGATAAGTTGCCGACTGTATTCAGAAATGTCAATGAAACGTCAGTAAGTCGCCGCGAAATCGCGAAATGGAAACATCCGCCATCCAAGATCACGCGGACTGACTCCGCGCCACAACGTAAAGACGCCGAATCAGACCATTTATTGTGCCCTACGTTTTTGTCATTTGTGTGAGGCGAGAGTCGTTCATTCCAAGACGCTCGCCCCCTCGGTCGCCGTGGTGGCGAAGACGGTGGGATGGATGTTGAACTGGGCGTGATAGGTGCGGACCAGGTGCTCGGCGAGCGGTTCGACGGCGCGGGGCTGGGCGAGGGCGACGATGCACCCGCCGAACCCGCCGCCGGTCATCCGGGCGCCGTAGACGCCGCGCACCTTTTGCGCCTCGCCGACGAGGAAATCGAGCTCGGGGCAGCTCACCTCGTAGTCGTCGCGGAGCGACTGGTGACTCTGGTACATCAATTGTCCGACATCGTCGTATTCCTGCGAGACGAGCTTGGCCGCCGCCTCGGCCGCGCGGGCGTTCTCGCTCACGACATGCCTGCATCGTCGAAACACGAGGTCCGGCAGCTTGCCCTTCGCAGATTCCACCATCGGCATCGTCACATCCCGCAGCGCCCGGATCGCGGCGTTGCCCTGTCGGAAAAACGCCACGCCCTCTTCGCACTCCCGGCGGCGCTGCGCGTACTCGCCGCCGGTCAACTCGTGCTTCACCATCGTGTTGGCGATGACGACCCGCAGGTCGCGCTCGTCGATCGGGACGAATCGCTTCGACAGGTCGCGGCAATCGAGCAACATCGCGTGCCCGGCCCGGCCGCTGGCGACGGCCGTCTGGTCCATGATCCCGACCGGCACGCCGGCATATTCGTGCTCCGCCTTCTGGCAAAGCAGCGCGATCCGCTCGCGCGACATCTCCTGCCCGGCGGTGGTGAGCAGGGCCAGGGCGGTGCCGACCTCGATCGCCGCACTGCTGGACAGCCCGCCGCCGACCGGCAGCGTGTTGGTCATCACGCAGTCCATCCCCGAGAGCGGGATGCCCGCGTCCACCAGTTCCGCCGCTGCCCCGCGGCTGTAATTCGCCCAAGTCGGCTCACCCCGTTCGATCTTCTTGTGCAGCGAGAACTCGACGATTTGCCCCGGGAAGACGCTGGAGGCCAGGCGGACCAGACCGTCCTCCCGCGCCCGGCAGGCGAAGCGGACCTCGGGCTCGATCGCCATGGGGAACACGAACCCGTCGTTGTAGTCGGTGTGCTCCCCGATCAGGTTCACCCGGCCCGGCGCGCGGAGGATGTGAACGCGATGCCGATTCGTCGCCGCGTCGCCCGCGCCGAAGGTGTCGTGGAAGAATTGCAGCAAGTCGCCAACCGCGCCCGATTCCATGCGCGGGAATGTAAGTGCGCGGGGGAAACGCGGTCAAGGTGGGAATGAAGGGAGGGGCGTGTATACTTTGATCCTACGTGGCACGGGACTTCGACGAGCTCAGTCGAGTCGCGTTCCGCCCGTGCGAGCGACGTGCAAATTCGCGAATCGTCCACATGGCCGGGACGGCCAT
>DASXMX010000547.1:0-8127 GCA_036495445.1 Tepidisphaeraceae bacterium | reverse complement strand
TCATACGCCCCGATGTCGTACCCGGCCCCCTGGGGCCGGGGGTTGCCGTCCAGGTCGGTGGGCAGGGCGTTCTGGCCGGCCAGGGCGGCGGCGCCGGTGTCGACGGCGGGGCCGCCGGCCTTGGGGTGGTAGTCGTTGCTGGACGAAGTCGGGCTGGCGTAGGCCGCGAACGCCGCGGCGCCGGAGGTCAGGGCGATCGAGTGGGCGTCCTGGCCGGTGCTGGCCTTCCACTGGGCGAAGCTCAGCGGCACGCCGTCGTTGGCGTCGGTGTTGAACGCCCCGTTGGTCGGGTTGGTCCCCTCGACCAGGTTGTAGTCGCTGTGGAAGCCGCCCTGGCTGGCGGCGTCGCACTCGATCGAGCCGTAGGAGCCGAACGCGCTGTCGCTCCAGAGGACGTTGTCCAGCACGACGTTGCCGGTGCTGCCCCAGATGATCTGGATCGACCAGTACTTGGTGTTGGCGACCGTGTTGTCGACGATCAGGTTGTTGCTGCTGGCCGGGTCGACGCCGCCGTTGAGCGTGCCGCCGTCGGCGGGGAACAGGACGATGCCGTTGCCGTGGTTGTCGTACAGCAGGTTGTCGCCGATCACCGAGTCCTGGGTGCCGTCGAGGCTGATGGCGGCGGCGCTGCTGGTCAGGGCGTCGTTGTAGCAGACGTTGAACTCGATGGTGGCGTGGTCGATGATGCCGGTGGTGGCGGGGTTCTCCTGCTTGTCGCCGTTGAGCTGGATGCCGCTGCGGCCGTTGTTGAAGCTGGTGTTGTACATCACCACCGGGCTGGTGCAGGCGTTGCCGATGTAGATGCCGTGCTGGCCGACGCCGCTGAGCGTGTTGTGCTCGATGTCCAAATAGTCGCAGAAGCCGGTGAGGATGCCCCACTTGGCGGTGCCGGTGCAGGTGTTGCCGGTGAGCGTGACGTGGGCGGAGTTGGTGACCCAGATGCCGGCGCCGGACATGTTGGCCAGGGCGTCGTTCATGGTGAAGCCGCTGACGGTGACGTAGTCGCAGCCGTTGGAGATGTCGATGGCGCTGAGGTAGGAGCTGCTGGTGTGCGGCGCCTTGCCGGTGACGAGCACGCCCGGGTCGGCCAGGAACTGGATGGGGGCGGCGGCGGTGCCGGCCTGGGGCGTGTTGTAGCCGATCGCGAAGCCGGAGGCGTAGGTGCCGGCGCGGACGATGACGGTGTCGCCGGCCTTGACCTTGTCGGCGGCGTGCTGGAGGGTGGCGAAGGCGGCGGCGTCGCTGGTGCCGGCCGAGCCGTCGCTGCCGCCGGTCGAGACGTAGTAGGTCGTCAGCAGGTAGCGGGCCTCCAGCGGCTCCAGCCCGGCCCGGGCGGCCTCACGCAATGTCGCGGTCGCGGCGGGCACTCCGCCGCGGGTGGGCGACTTCAAAAAGCGGTTGGTTTCGAGCGACCCCCCACGCGGGTTACTCTTGCACATGGGTGTTCATCCTTGTTGCAAAACTCTTGACGGCTTGAACGCCGCCGTACGTGAAGGCAATTGGCAACATCGGGGCCAGCAACAGCTCCAAACAACTCAGCAGATGAGCCGAAACGGGCGGTGAAACTTCTTGCGGCACTGGGGCGACAAGGCTTTGCGTTTCATCAAGAATCAACCGGAAAAATTTCCGGGTTGTCTTTCCGGGCGATCAATCGGGGCGACGACAAAAAAGCGCAACGTGATCTGCGGGGGTGACAGATTTCGGCAGCAAATATCTTCTTTACAACATGTCAAAAACGTGCGGCATGTGATCCGCTATCAAGTGATATTTCTTGTCAACTACCGATACCTCTATAGTTGAAAGAAACTCTCTCATTATGCTGATTCATCTATGGCGCAAGCATTCGATAGAAACGCAATCTTCAACCTGAAGTTGATTGCAGTGAGACATGGCTATATCGGGGAGTGCCGCCGGAGGAAAGGTGTTCGTATTCACTATTTTATTTATTTCTCCAAAATTTCCACAATCGCGAGTTTGCTGAATCGCGGATCGCGTGCTGGAGACGAGTGCTAAAGCAAAAAACGATGATGCTTGACGGCGTGCGGGAGCTTTGTTCCTATTCCGTTTGCGCGTCGAGACGCGAACCTGCCGGGCAATCGATTTGAAAACGCATGGATGGGCGGGAACGCGGCGCAGGTCCTCCGCGCATGCAACGGGAGCAAGACATGATTCGGCTCACGATCGTTGGAATGGTCACGTGGTCGATTGTCGCCTTCGCCACCGGAGAAGCCCGCGAGCCGTTGCTCTTGCAGACACCGACGCTCAGCAAGACGCAGGTCGCGTTCGTCTATGGCGGTGAGATCTGGACGGTGAGCCGCGACGGCGGCCCCGCGCGGCGCCTGGTGACCGGGAGCGGGCGGCTCAGCAATTCGATCTTCTCCCCCGACGGTTCGCAGTTGGCCTACGCCGGCGATTATGACGGGAACCAAGACGTCTATGTCGTTCCCGCCGAGGGCGGGGAGCCGCGGCGATTGACGTATCATCCCGATCCCGATGTGCCGCTCGCCTGGTCGCCGGACGGGAAGAACATCCTGATCCGCTCTCACCGCGCCAGCAACACCGACTCGAACCTCCTGTTCACGTTGCCGGCAACGGACGGGTTCCCGAAGCAGTTGCCGTTGCCCATGGGCGAGGACGGGTGCTTTTCCCCGGACGGCTCGCACCTGGCCTACGTCCCGGTCTTTCAGTGGGAGCCGGACTGGAAGAACTATCACGGCGGGCAGACGACGCCCATCTGGATCGCCGACCTGGCCGACTCCAGCATCCAGAAGATCCCGCGGGACGGTTCCGACGACAAAGACCCGATGTGGGTCGGCGACACGATCTATTTCCTCTCGAACCGCAACGGCCCGGTGACGCTGTTCGCCTATGACACCGAATCCCGCCGGGTGCGACAGGTCGTGAAGAACGATGGCTTCGACATCAAGTGGGCCGCCGCGGGCCCGGGCGCGATCGTCTACGTGCAGTTCGGGGCGATGCACCTGCTGGACCTGGCCACGGGCGAATCGAAGCAGATCCACGTCACGCTGGCGGCCGACATGCCCGAAGTCCGGCCGCACTTCGAGAAGGTGGCCGATCACATCCTCAACGCCAGCATCTCGCCGACCGGCAAGCGCGCGGTATTCGAGGCACACGGGCAGATCCTGACCGTGCCAGCCGAGAAGGGGGACGTGCGAAACATCACCCGCACCCCCGCGGTGGCGAACCGCGACCCGGCTTGGTCGCCCGACGGCAAGTCGATCGCCTGGTTTTCCGACGAATCCGGCGAATACGCGCTGCACATCGCCGACCAGAGCGGGATGGGCAAGGTGAGGAAGATCAGCCTCGGCGATTCGCCCTCCTTCTTCTACTCTCCTGCATGGTCGCCGGACGGCAAAAAGATCGCCTATCACGACAAGCGGCTGAACCTCTGGTGCGTCGACGCCGACGGCGGCGCGCCGGCGAAACTCGACACCGACCTGTTCGACGTCGACTACGAGTTTGACGCGACGTGGTCGCCCGACAGTCGATGGCTCGCCTACACCAAGCAGTTGTCCAACCACCTCCACGCCGCGTTCGTGTACAGCCTCGACTCGCATCAGGCGACGCAAATCACCGACGGCATGAGCGACGTGCTCTACCCCCAGTTCGACAAGGGCGGCAAATATCTCTACTTCACCGCCAGCACCAACATGGGCCTGAGCCCCGGCGGGCTGGACATGACCAGCGACGCCCACCCGGTGACGCGCAACGTCTATGTCGCCGTCCTATCGAAAGACACGAAGTCGCCGCTGGCGCCCGAGAGCGACGATGAGAAAGCGGCGGAATCGGCCCAGGGGACGACCCAGCCGGCCACCAGGCCCGCGGACGCCGATGAGAAGGACGACAAGGACAGCGACAAAGAGAAGGACAAGCACAAGGAGAAAGGCAAGGACAAGGACGCGAAGCCCAAGACGCCCCCGAAGGTCACGATCGATTTCGAGAACATCGACCAGCGGGTGCTGGCCCTGCCGATTCCGGCGCGCAACTACCAGCAGCTCTCGGCGGGCAAGGAAGGCGTCCTGTTCCTCCTTGAAGGTCCCACGGTCTTCACCGAAGGCCGCGAGCCGCCGCCGCTGTCGGTCCAGAAGTTCGAACTGAAGAACCGCAAGACCGAGAAATTGCTCGACGCGGTCACGCGTTTGGTCGTCTCGTTCGACGGCGAGCACATGCTCGGCCAGACACCGGAGAAGAAGTGGTTCATCGCGGCCACGGACAAGGGGGCCGGCCCCGGGCAGAAGACGCTCAAGACCGACGACATGGAGGTCTTCGTCGACCCGGCGGCCGAGTGGCGCCAGATGTACCACGAGGTCTGGCGGATCGAACGCGACTTCTTCTACGATCCCCATTTTCATGGCCTCAACCTGCCCGAGGCGGAATCCGCCTTCGCGCCCTATCTCGATCGCATCACCAGCCGCAACGACTTGAACTACCTGTTCCGCGAGATGCTCAGCTACATGTCCGTCGGGCACATGTTCGTGAACGGCGGGAAGCTGCCGGACGTTCCCAAGGTCGACGTCGGATTGCTCGGCGCGGACTACACCATCGCGAACGACCGCTATCGGTTCGAGAAGATCTTCAACGGCCAGAACTGGAACCCCAACCTGCACGCTCCGCTCACGCAGCCCGGGCTGAACGTGAAGGCCGGGGACTATCTGCTGGCGGTCAACGGGCGGGAGCTGCACGCCGGCGACAACCTGTACAGCTTCTTCCAGGAGACCGCGGGCAAGCAGACGGTGATCAAGGTCGGCCCGAACCCGACGGAAGACGGATCGCGCGACGTCATCGTCGTCCCCATCGCAAGCGAGGGCGGGCTGCGGCACTTGGATTGGATCGAATCCAATCGCCGCAAGGTCGACCAACTCAGCGGCGGGAAGCTCGCCTACGTCTACCTCCCCGACACGGGCCGCGGCGGATTCACGAACTTCAACCGCTATTACTTTGCCCAGGTCGGCAAGCAGGGCGCGATCATCGACGAGCGCTACAACCATGGCGGGCAGATCGCCGACTACATCGTCGACCTGCTCAACCGCCCGCCCATGGCCAACGTAATGACGCGCGAGGGCAAGCCCTACAGCGACCCCTACCAGGCGATCTTCGGCCCCAAGGTGATGATCATCAACCAGTTCGCCGGCTCCGGCGGCGACGCGATGCCCTGGTACTTCCGTAAAATGAAAATCGGCCCGCTTGTCGGCGTTAAAACCTGGGGCGGCCTGGTCGGCATCGGCGGATACCCCGACCTCATCGACGGCGGCCACGTCACCGCCCCGCGCGACGCCATCTACGGCCTCAACGGAAACTGGGAGGTCGAAAACCACGGCATCGCCCCCGACATCGAAGTCGAAATGGATCCCAAACTCGCCCGCGAAGGCCACGACCCCCAACTCGAACGGGCCGTGAAGGAGGCGATGGACCTCCTGGAAAAGAGCCCTCCGCGCGAATTCCCCAAGCCCGCCTACCCCGATTACAAACCTCGGTTGCCGGGGACGGAACAATCTGCGTCGAGGTAACGCCAACGCCTCGAACCCGGTCTGCTGGCGACGAGTCGGCGCGCGAGGGTACAATTCAAACATGATCCGCGCCATCGACGTGAGCGATTTGCCCGAGCCGTTGGTCGAGGCCATCGAATCGCTCGTCAACACGTATCGCCGAAAGATCGGCCTCGCGTCCGCCGCGCCACATCCCCGCCCCATCGGCTGGCTGCAGGGCCGATGGGAACTCCCCGCAACGTTTTTCGAACCGCTCCCCGACGACGTAATTGATGCGTTCGAAGACGGGGACGAGGAATGAAACTCCCGCTCGATACCGCGACCGTACTCTGGATCGCGAGCGACTCCGCGCGGCTTTCGTCCACGGCTCGCACGGCCTATGCAGATCCGGGGAATGAGTTGTACCTAAGCGTCGCCTCCCTTTGGGCGAAGGCGCGGTGTACCGGCTTCAATCGCTTCCAGATGTCCACCGCGATCCGTTTGACCGCATGATCGTGTGCCAGGCCCTTGAGGAGGGCCTCACCGTGCTGACTCCGGACGCGGTCTTCAATCGCTATCCAGTTTCCGTGTTGTGGTAAGACGCTCACTTCCCCTTCTTCCCCGGATGCGCCTCCAGATGGGCGATCACTCCCTGTAGCTCCTCCCGCGCCGCCGGATCGTCCGGCAGCGGATGGTCTTCAAAGGCGGGGTACAGCTTATCCCAGATCACATTCAGCTCGCGTTGCATGTCCCCGGTCTGCGCGGTGATGGCGATCACCACGTCCTTGTCCGGGATCACGACGCAAAACTGCCCCGCGGCCCCGTCGCCGCGGAATGCGTTGTGGGTGCAGCGCCAGAACTGGAAGCCATAACCCTGTCGCCAGTCCGGGCCCATCTTGGCGTGCGATTCCTGGTCGTTCGGCACCTGCCGGCTCGTCGCCTGCTCGACCCAGCTCTGCGGAACCAGTTGCTTGCCCTTCCACATCCCCTTCTGCAGGTAAAGCTGGCCGAACTTGGCGATGTCTTCGGTGCACAGTTTGAGTCCATACCCGCCCAGCGAATTGCCCTCGGGGCTCGCGTCCCACTGCGGATTCTCGATGCCGAGCGGCTTAAACAACCTGGGCTTCAGGAATTCGAGCTCCGTCTGCCCCGTCACCTTCGTAACGATCGCCGACAGGACATAGCTCCCCATGGTATTGTACTGAAAGTGCGTGCCCGGCTTATGCACCACCGGGTGCGCCAGGAACTGCTTCACCGACGGCCCGCCGCCGACCGTCTTCGGCTCGGTGTCGTGCCCGCAGGTCATCGTCAGCAGGTCGCGCACCGTCATCGCCTTGAGGTTGTCCGACGGATTCGCCGGCGCGTCGGCGGGAAAAAACTTCAGCACCGGGTCATCCAGGCTGAGCTTCCCCTCCGCGATCGCCAGCCCCACGGCCGTCGAGTTGAAGCTCTTGCTCAGCGACCACAACACATGCGGCTTGTCCGCCGCTTCGGGCTTCCACCACGCCTCGGCGATCACATGCCCGTGCCGCACGACCATGACGCTGTGCATCGTGTCGATCTGCCGGTCCGCCGCCTCGATGTACTCCCGCACCGCCTTCGACGAAACCCCCTGCGCCTCCGCCGTGCTCCGCGGCAGCGGCTCCGCCGCCCCCGACCGCAACCCCATCGCCAGAACCAGCGCAACCCACGCCGAAGCAACCAATGTGTTTCTCATGCCCGCAAAGCATACCCGCCCCTGAGCCGGCTTCCACCGTGGGGCCGATGCGTCGCAATGTCGATGCAGCACGAGGTAGCACAATGTAGCACGAAACCACCCCTCCCCTGCCGCGCCGCCGAGAGCGCCACCCCCTAATTCTGTCGCGCCCAGTCGCGCAGTATGGATGGATTCGAATACGTAATTGACCAGGGTTGCAACGCTCACATCAAAACGACAAATTGACCCGCGCGCGACACGCGGGGAAAGTGCTGATGATCGAGGGCTGAGGACGAAGCATGCGGCACGCGGCACTTCCGCCCCGATCCTCCACCCATTCGCTTCGAATGTTGCATTTGTAGCATGTGTACCCATCCAATTGCCTTGTAATCCTAGTTAAGTACACGATTTGCATTTCCGGGAATCTCTCAAACCCGTGCAACACGCTCCAAAAGAAACCCGAAACGTTGCATTCGCCGGCTGGGCCGCCGGCTTTCTCTCGAAATCCTGCAAGCCCCATCTAGAAAGAGACTTGCATCTCTTCCCCAGAATACATCTATTTGCGTAAATGTAACGTCGCCTCCCATACCTCCAACAAAACGTTGCATTCTTCTGTCGTCGTACCGCGGCGACGCCGCGCGCTGCGACCGGCTTAGAGTTTCCGACCGCAATGTTCCTGTTTTCTCTTCCTCGTGTCCCGATGTCTCCGCATCTCCCCCTCTCCCATCTCCGCGTCCCCACGTCCTCTTCCACGGCCACGCCGCATGTTTGCATTATGTTCGGATACGCTCGCCGGGCGGAATTGTTTCCCAAAAAGCCGGAATTTTGCGGCGGGCCGCATCTATCGGATCCGTCTGCATTTACGAGATCGGAGCCGCCAAACGGCCGGGAATAACCCGATCCGACCAGCAGGCACAGTCCACTCGTCCGCCCCATTTCGGGTTT
>DASXMX010000546.1:0-4454 GCA_036495445.1 Tepidisphaeraceae bacterium | reverse complement strand
TTGAACGCCTTGATCAGCTTCACGTCGTCGAGATTCCCCTGCGCGTCCTGGAACTGCTTCAGCGGCACCGAGGACTCGAACGGGATGTTGTTCTCGACACAGTAGTGGACGATGCGGTCGTGGACGCCGTCGAAATCGACGACCTCGTTCCCCTTGTCGTCCTTCTTGGTGGTGCCGTTGATCAGCTTCGCGCTGGTCGGCCCGAGGTTGCTGCCGCCGGAGGCGGTCGGGTCGTAGCCGTTGCCGGCGGACGAGGGGCGCGGGTGGAAATACTTCGCGTCGGCGAAGCCCTGGCCGATCAGCGCCGAGCCGACCGCCTGCTTCTCGTCCGAAACCGGCTGCCCGTCCTTGCCGATCAGCGACCCGTCCGCCTGATGGCGGAAGAACGCTTGCGACAAGCCCCAAACGACCGCCGGGTAGATGCCGCACACGATCACCGCCAGCACGACGACGGCCATGATACTGACCCGCAGTTCGACCGCGATCTCTCGCAGGAAGCCCCCCGCCGGAGCGGGCTCGGCGTGCAGGTGGTCGCGTTCACTTCCGTTACTGCTTTTCATGTTTTTAACTCCAAGACCCCCTCGCCCTGTGACACGGGTTTTTAACCCGTGCCAAAATGCTTGCGCTCAAACTTTCCGAGATCCCCTCCGATTCACGCGTGCCCGCACGGGTTGGAAACCCGTGTCACGGGGCACGTCACACCAGATGGAACACGTTCACGATCACGTCGATCAGCTTGATCCCGATGAACGGGATGATGACGCCACCCAGGCCGTAGATCAGCAGGTTGCGGCGGAGGATGACGGCCGCCGGCAGTGGGCGGAATTTGACGCCGCGAAGGGCGAGCGGGATCAGGCAGATGATGATCAAGGCATTGAAGATCACGGCGCTGAGGATCGCGCTGTAGGGCGAGACGAGCCGCATCACGTTCAGCGGCGCGATGGCCGGGAAGGTGGCGACCAGCATCGCCGGGATGATCGCGAAGTACTTGGCCAAGTCGTTGGCGATGCTGAACGTCGTCAGCGCGCCGCGGGTCATCAGCAATTGCTTGCCGATCTCGACGACCTCGATCAGCTTCGTCGGATTGCTGTCGAGGTCGACCATATTGCCGGCCTCCTTGGCGGCTTGCGTGCCGGTGTTCATCGCGACGCCCACATCGGCCTGCGCCAGGGCCGGGGCGTCGTTGGTCCCGTCGCCGGTCATCGCGACCAGGTGCCCGGCCGCCTGCTCGTCGCGGAGCAGCTTGAGCTTGTCCTCGGGCCTGGCCTGGGCGAGGAAGTCGTCGACGCCCGCCTCGGCCGCGATCGCGGCGGCGGTCAGCGGGTTGTCGCCGGTGATCATGACCGTCTTGATGCCCATCGCCCGGAACCGCTGGAAGCGGTCGGGCAGGCCGCCCTTGACGATGTCCTTGAGCTGGATGACGCCCATCGCGCGGTTGTTGGTCGCGACGACCAGCGGCGTGCCGCCGGCCTTGCTGATCCGCTCGACCGCCTCGTCCACCTCCGCCGGAAACGTCCCGCCCACCCACTGACGGACGGAATCGGCGGCGCCCTTGCGGACCTGCCGCCCGTCCGTGTTCACGCCGCTCATCCGCGTCTGCGCCGTGAACGGGACGAACTCGGCGGCGGCCATCTCGTGGATCTCGCGGCCGCGGATGCCGTACTTTTTCGCGAGCACGACGACGCTTCGGCCCTCCGGGGTCTCATCGGCCAAGCTGGAGAGCTGCGCCGCATCGGCCAGTTCCTCTTTGCTGACGCCCGGCGCCGGGATGAAATCGGTCGCCTCGCGGTTGCCGAGGGTGATCGTGCCGGTCTTGTCCAGCAGCAGCACGTCCACGTCCCCCGCCGCCTCGACCGCCCGCCCGCTCATCGCCAGCACGTTGTGCTGGACCATGCGGTCGATGCCGGCGATGCCGATCGCGCTCAGCAGCCCGCCGATCGTCGTCGGGATCAGGCAGACCAGCAGCGAGACCAGCACGGTAATCGAGGAGGCCGATAGCAGGTGCGCCTTGGCATCCTCGGGGAGATACGTCGCGGTGTAGAGGACGTAGGGTTTGAGCGTGATGATCACGACCAGGAAAATGATCGTCAGCGCCGCCAGCAGGATGTTCAGCGCGATCTCGTTGGGCGTCTTCTGCCGCTTGGCGCCTTCGATCAGGCCGATCATCCGGTCCATGAAGCTCTCGCCTGGGTTGGCGGTGACGCGGACCTTGATCTGGTCGGAGAGGACGGTCGTGCCGCCGGTGACGGCCGAGCGATCCCCGCCGGCCTCGCGGATCACCGGGGCGGACTCGCCGGTGATGGCGGATTCGTTCACCGTGGCCGCGCCCTCGATGATCTCCCCGTCGGCGGCGATCACCTCGCCGGCGTTGACGACGAAGACGTCGCCCTTGCGCAGCGCCTCGGCGGGCACGGGGGTCGTCGTCCGGCCGTCGCCGGCAAGCTTGCTGGCCAGCGTCTTGGTGCGGCCCTTCCGCAGCGCGTCGGCCTGCGCCTTGCCCCGCCCCTCCGCCATCGCCTCGGCGAAGTTCGCGAACAGCACCGTGAACCAGAGCCACAGGCTGATCTGCAGCACGAACGCAAATGATTCGCCGTGCTGGCGGGCGAAGAACAGCTCGACGGTCGTGACAGCGGCCCCCACCTCGGTCACGAACATCACCGGGTTCTTCACCATGTGGACCGGGTTCAGCTTCTTGAAGCTCTCCACGATCGCCGGCAGCACGATCTCCAAGTCAAACAGCGACCGTTTGCGGGCGCGGGGCGCCTGTGGTTGCTGCGGCTGATAGGGCACGTGCCCGGATCGGCGTTCAGTCGCTGGGGATGTTGTTGTCGTCGTTGTCATAACGTAATTCCTTGACACACGCGGGGGCTAACTCATCACCGTGGCATGCCCGAAACGGTCGGAACCATTCCACATCCGCGGGCCGCCGCTTTTTAAGCCAATTCAACATTGCGACCACGGACCAAATCGCCTCAACGATCCCAAATGGCCAGGCACCCTGGAGGAACCCGTAGCTCGCGGCCAGCAGGCACGCGCCGGCGAACGCGAGGATGAACCATGGCGACCGGTCTTCGAGGGCATAGAAAACCAGCATCAGGCTGACGGCCACCAGGCCGAACATGCTTAGTGCGTTCATCGCGATGCCTCAGAACAACGGCCCGTGCCCATGCATCAGGAAGTGCTCGACGATCGGCCCGACGCTCAGGGCCGGGACGAACGTCAGCGCGCCGACGATGATCACGGTGCCGACCAGCAGGCAGATGAACGTCGGCCCGGCGACCGGGAAACTGCCCGCGCTCACCGGGATCTTCTTCTTGGCGGCCAGGCTCCCGGCCAGTGCGAGGATCGGCACGATCATGAAGAACCGCCCGAGCAGCATGTCGAACCCGAGCGTCGTGTTCCAATGCACCTCGTTGGCGCTGAGCCCGGCGAAGGCGCTCCCGTTATTTCCAGCGCCGGACGTGTACGCGTAGTGCATTTCGCTGAACCCGTGCGGGCCGTTGTTGTTCAGGGCCGCGGTGCCCCACGGGCTGACCGCCGCCCAGGCGGTGAACGAGAGGATGATGACCGTGAGCACCAGGATCGACAGCGACGCCATCTTCATGTCGAACGACTCGATCTTCTTGCCGAGGTACTCGGGGGTTCGGCCGACCATCAGCCCCGCGACGAAGATTGCGATCACCACAAAGACGAGCATGCCGTAGAGCCCTGCGCCGACGCCGCCGAACACGACCTCGCCCAGGTGGATGTTGAACATCGGCACCAGCCCGCCGAGCGGCGTGAACGAGTCGTGCATCGAGTTCACCGCGCCGCACGAGGCGTCGGTCGTGATCGTCGCAAACTCCGCCGAGTTGAAGATGCCGAACCGCGTCTCCTTCCCTTCCATGTTCCCGTCGGTCTTCGCCACGCCGAGTTCCTGCATCCTCGGATTCCCCGCCGCCTCCGAGTGCCAGCAGACCAGCACGCCGGCCAGGAAAAGGACGAACATCGCCCCCCAGACCGCCCACCCGTGCCGCTGGTTTTTCACCATCCGCCCCAGGTAGTAAGTCAGCCCGCTGGGGATCAGGAAGATCGACAGGATCTGAATGAAGTTGCTCAGCGGCGTCGGGTTTTCTAACGGGTGAGCGGCATTGGCGTTGGTGTACCCGCCTCCGTTGGTCCCGAGCATCTTGATCGCCACCTGCGACGCCATCGGCCCCTGCGGGATCACCTGTTGCACGGGCGTGTTATTCGTGGCGCCGGACTGATCGAGCACCGTCACCGTCGTGTACGGCCTGAAATTCTGGATCATCCCCTGCGAGACGAGAAACACCGCGTAAACCACGCAGATCGGGATGAGCAGGTACAGGTGCACGCGGACGATGTCGGCCCAGAAGTTGCCGATTGTTTTCGCCTTGTCCCGCGCGATGCCCCGCACCAGCGCCGCGGCGATGGCGATGCCCGTCGCCGCCGAC
>DASXMX010000545.1:0-12116 GCA_036495445.1 Tepidisphaeraceae bacterium | reverse complement strand
CGCGGCCGAGCCCGAGCCGGACGTGGCGCCAACACTTCCGCCAGACGATGTGGCCGGCGGCGTCGTGGGCTCCGGCGTCGGGATCGCCGAGCCGGCCGTCGCCGGCACGTTCAGCGGGGGCGAGCCGGACGCGAAGACGTTGCTCCACTGCGCGACGTTCGTGCCGAGTTTCAGGTTCGAGTTGTAGAAGACATTGCTATAAAGCTGCGTGCCCGACCAGTTGTAGGCGTAGCCGGTCCACGCGTTGCTTTCGATCGTGTACTGCGTGGCGCCAAACAGGTTGTTGTAGATCTGCTCGTTGTAGCTGGTGTTGTTCGCCTTCAGCCCCGCATCGACGTTGGCGGTGACGTTGTCGTGAATCGAGAAGCCGCTCGCATCGTTGTCGAGCATGATGCCGCAGGCGTCGAGCCCCTCGTAGTTGTTCTTGTGAGCGTTGTAGACCGTGTTGTAGGCGATCGCGCTCCCCTGCCCGTTGAGCCGTTGGGTGTAGATGCCCGCCCCGTCGTAGGTCAGGAGCAGGAAGTCGTGGACGACATTGTTGAGCACCTGGGCGGGTGCGGCCTCGAGGTTGATGCCGTCGCGGCCTGTGTTGTAGATCGTGTTGTGGTCGATCATCGCGTTGGTGCCCAGGATGCGAATGCCCGCGGCGTCGGTGCCGGAGGAATCGACGTCGTGAATCACGTTGCCGGTGACGCGGACGTTGGGCGCGTTGACGTAGACGCCGTCGCCGGCGCTGAACGCGATCGTGCTGTTTTCGAGGATCGAGTTGGCGCCCTGAAGTTCGATTCCGTACGGGCCCGGCGGCGCCCAGCCGTTGCCCCAGAGATTGTTGAACTGCGTAACGTAGGCGGCGGTGATGCTGTTGATGACCGTTCCACTGGATGCCCAGTCGGTGTGGATCGTGCAGGCGAAGAGGTTGATCCCCTGGATCATCGTGTTCGCCACGCCGCTCAGGTCGAAGCCGTACTGGCGGTGCTTGACCTCGATGTCATGGCCGGCGGGATTGTCGCTGGCCGGGTCCCACAGGTAGAGCGTCCCGCTGGCGTCGCGATACCACTCGCCGGCGGAATCGAGCGCCTGGAACTTGCCCGAGAGGAAGTAGCTGTTGCCCGCGACCGGCGTCTCCACCTGGCTGATGCCGCTGTTAGGAAGCGAGATTTGGAGCCACCCGGGGCCGGAGTTGTTAACGACGCCGGTGTACGCAACCCACGCGTCGCCCGGCGTGATCGTGATCGTCGCGCCGGCCCAGAAGCCGTTGCCTTGTGTAATTGACTGATCGTACAGAACGCCGTTCGCGTACGCGCCGACGGTCGCCTCGGTCGGGTGCAACAGGTCCGGGGAACTGTTCGGCCAGCGGGCCTCGTTGACCATCTGTCCGTCGACAAAAACCTGGTTGTTGCCTTCACCCAGGTCCCATCCCATGGAGGCCTTGTAGATCGCGCCGCCGTTGCTCGACCAGCCGGTGATCTGGTCGGTCCCGGCGATGGTGACGGTCTGGCCCTTGTAATTCGTGAAGGTGACGCCCGAATGCGCCGGGTGGACGGTTTCGCGGTAGGTGCCGCCTTCGATCTCGACCGTGTCGCCCCATTGGGCCACGTTCGCGGCGGCCTGAATGGTCTTGTACGGCTGCTGCAGCGTGCCGGGGCTGGAGTCGTTTCCGTTGGTCGCGACAAACCAGGTGTTCGACAGGAGCGTGCGGTTCTCGAGCGGCTCGATCGCCGCCGGGGTGACGCGGAAACGAAGATTGGTCCCATCAGCGGCCCGCTTGGGCATCATTCTTCTCCAGTCGTGTAAGTCAGTGCGAAGACCGCGCGAGATCACGGAACCGCGGCGGACGCGGCGTGCCACTCACGGGATATCCGCTTGCAGCAGGTGCGGACCTCAATCCGAAGCGTTACAGCATGCGATCGGAAATGTCCGGAACTCGTTCGCCGACGGCTCCAAGCCCCACGCCGGTCGAACGAGGATAGAACCCGCTGCCAAAGCCACACCCGCGTCGTTGCGAGTGCGAGCGGAATATATTCAGGATGGGAATCTCTACAACCCGAATTTCAGCGAAATCTAAAAAATCTTATCGGACGCGTCATGCCCCCTGCCCGGCGAGCGCTCGCAACCAATTATGTGCCAACGTATCACACTCGTGCGGCAACGGTTCAACCGTCGCAGGCACCGGGGCGGGCGGCTCGACCGGTTCCGGCAGCGGCAACGGCAGCGACGCGATCTCGATTGGGCTCAAGCCATTGATCTCTTCGAGCACCCGCTCCGCAAGCCCGCTGGTCCCGCTCCGGTGTTCCAGTTCGCCCAACAACTGGTGCATCGGATCCACCACGTTCGGCCAGAAATCCGCAACGCCCTCCGGCCCGCAGCAGTGGGCGAAGCACATCGCGTAGAAGACGAATTCCGCCGCCCGCTTGGGCGAAAGCGCCGTCCAAGCAGGCACCAGGTCCAGCACCGCCTTGCCCGCCTCGAATCGCTCGCGGCCGCAGATCGCGAGGCCGGCGGTGTACGTTGCGAAATGACAGATACGAGCGGCCAACTGGTCCCGATCGGCACCGTCTGCAAACTTAGGCCGCGGGCGGGTCACGCGTGAATCAGGCGCGTGCGTCCGCTGAAGGACGGTCATCGCATCCCGCAGCAACGTGCGCGGGCTGCGGCTCAGGCTTCCGGGCCGCATGCGGTAATTCGTGATCGTCCCCTCCACCCGCCCGATCGGTGCATCGAGCCGTGCGAGCCGGGCCCACAAGTCCCAGTCGCCGCAGTGGACGAGCGTCGGGTCAAAGAGGCCGATTTCGTCGAGTATCGATCGCTTTAGCAGGACCGAAGATGGGACGGAAAGCACGTTCGATCCGCAGATCGCTTCGAACAGTTCCCCGTCGCCCGCGAAGCCGCCCTCCCAGGCAGTGAGATAGCCTTCGGGCGTGACATATCGGAGCGGGCCGTGAACCGCGGCCCAGCCGTTCGATTCGCACGCGGCGACCAGCTTCGCAATCGCGTCGGTCTCCAGCCAATCGTCGGCATCGAGAAACAGCAAGTATTGGCCGCGTGCCTCGGCGATGCCGGTATTCCGCGCCACGCATGCGCCGCCGTGGGGCTGACGGATGGCGCGGATGCGGGGGTCGATCCAGGCGTACGCCTGAATTACGCGCCACGATTGCTCGGGGGACTCGTCGTCGACGAGGATCATCTCCCAGTCGCGCCGCTCCTGGGCGAGCATGCCGCCGACGGCACGGGCGAGAATGTCCTCAGACCGGTAGACCGGCGTGACGACCGAAACGATGGGGTGGGCCGTTTCCATGACTCGTGCGCGGCTGGCTTACCCTAGCACCCAGAGATTCCGATTCAACGAACAATCGTGTAATGCGGTATTGTTGTTTTCGGCCTCTCTTTCCTTCGGGGAGCATAGGCGCGCCGCGGCCTTCGGCAAATCTGCCGTTGGAGGTATGCAATGTGACGGCGCTCTCAACGAGACGTATCGATGCGTCGGTGTGAGACGGGCGATCCGCCCTACAGGCCGGACTGAAACGTGACGGGCGTGGTCACCGTCTGCCCGTCGGCGACCGTGACGGGAATGCGCTGCTCGCCGTACTTCTCCTGCCAGGCGACCAGCGTGTACGTGCCGGACGGCACATTGCGAATCTCAAACGAGCCGTCCGCGGCGGATACCGCGAACCACGGATGCGGGAACACCTGCACGAACGCCTTCATCCACGGGTGGACGTCACAGCGTATCGGGAAGCGTTCGGGTTCGGTGAAGACCAAATCCTTCGACTGCCCCTTCGCCACCAGTGCGAAGTTAAATGCGTCGTTCGCGGTGCAAAGACCATGCACATTGTGCATCGTCGGGTCGCTGGTCGTGACGTGAAGCGTCTGCCCGGCGCGCAGCGCGACGACGTGCGGCACGTATTGGCAATTCACCTGATCCAGCACGACCGGCGGGAGGTTGGCCGCGGGCGGCGCCGCCGGCGCGTTCTCGAGATAGACGATCACGTTCTGCAAGTGCCCTTCGGCATCCACGACGACGCTTTCCTCCTTCAGCGGCCCCGCGCTCGCGTGGCAGGGCTGATTGGGGATCGTCGCCATCGCGGGAGGCTTGCACGCGAGATTCACCGTACCGCGGATGGTCGCGGTGCCTGTGCGAACGGGGCCAGTGGTTGCCGGCACGCTCTGCTTCGCGGGCTTGCGGTCGCAGCCGATCACGGCGAACGCGAGCACCGTCAAGATGAGAGGGAATATCGATCGGGCAGGCATCAGAACTTGTCGATCATCATCGCCGCGAGCAGCGCGGGGAGATAGACGATGGAGGCGAGGAAGAGTTGGCGGGCGTCGGCGCGGGTCTTGGAGCGGGCGCAGACAACGCCGAACCCCGTGAACGCGATCCCCAGCAACAGGGCCGCGACGAAGTAGATCACCCCGGCCATGCCGAAGATCGCCGGCATGAGGCTCACCGTCACCAGCGACAGGGAGTAAAGGATGATCTGCCGGCCGGTCATTTCGAGGCGCTTGTCCACCACGGGGAGCATCATGAACCCGCCGCGGGCGTAGTCGTCGCGGTAGAGGATCGCGATCGCCAGGAAGTGCGGCATCTGCCAGAAGAAGAGGATCGCGAACAGCGCCATCGCCTGCGGGCTGAGCACGCCCTGGACGGCAGTGAACCCCATGACCGGCGGGATCGCGCCAGGGATGGCGCCGATGATCGTGCACAGCGACGTCCGCCGCTTGGCCGGCGTGTAGACGAAGACGTAGAGCAGCAGCGTCAGCGCGCCCAGCGCCGCGGTCAGGGTGTTCACGAAGAGGGCGAGGATCGCGACGCCCAGGATCGAGAGGACGATGCCGTACGCCATCGCCTCGATCGGCTTGATCCGCCCGCCGGGCAGCGGGCGATTGGCGGTGCGCGTCATCCGCAGGTCGAGCGAACGTTCGATGTACTGATTGAAGACGCTCGACCCGGCGGCGGTGAGCGCCGTGCCGATCAGCGTGTAGACGACGCGGAGCCAGTCGGCCGCCCCGTCGGCCGCCATGTAGTAGCCGACCATCGTCGTGACCACGACGAGGAAGTTCATCCGCGGCTTGGTCAATTCGTAGAAGTCGACCCATCGGCTCGGGGCGGCCTCACTCAGCGCGGGTGCGACCTCCAGCGCCAACCCGCCGGCGTCGCCCAGTTCCTCAATCTGTGTAGCGGTTTCCATTCCGGGGCTTTCGTAGTCCTACACATTGCCTCGCAAAAACGCTCTTACTCCCTCGCCCGGTACTCCGGGAGAGGGTCGGGGTGAGGGTTCACCGCGCGACGCCGCTCATTTGAGTCAAGACGGCCGCGCGACCACCCATCGCCCTCCCCTCTCCCGGTGTACCGGAAGAGGGAATGAATTCCGCGTCCTCCCGACTGCGTCGGATCCCATACAACCGGGCGGCCCGCGCGGTCAGGACGAAACTCGTCACGAGCACCAGCGCCCCGACCGCAACGTGTGCGCTGGCCACGTCAGCCGGCTTGCGGAGCAGGACGGTCAGCACGCCGAGCGTGAGCTGCGTCAGCAGCAGCCCGATCAGCAGCACGGCGGGAACGAGCAACTTGGGCTGCGTACGGTAGCGGCGAATCACCATGGTTGCCAGCGCCAGCACGAACACGGTCACCAGCACCGCGCCGATCCGATGGCCGAAGTGGAGCCACACCTGCCCGAGCGTTACCGGGTCGAGGTTCCACTGCCGGGTGCGGACCCAGTTCACCGCGTCGAGTTGTTCGGCCGAGACTGGCGGGAGCCACTTGCCGTAGGCCAGCGGTAGATCGGGGATCGCCAGACCGGCCTGGAAGTGCCGCACCGTCGCGCCGACGATCAGTTGCCCGTAAATCACCGCGACGGTGGCGATCCCAAGCCACACCAGGCGGCGACCCCGCCCGGATTCATCCTGAAGTTCCCGCGGCCGGTGCCACCACCGCGAGGTCGCCACCGCGGCGAAGGCCGCCAGGCAGAAAAACGCCTGCGCGACGCAGGCGTGAACGATCGCCAGATCCAGCTTGACCAGGACGACGCGCAGCCCGCCGAGGATGCCTTGGAACAGCACCGCCCCGAGCACGGCCAGCGCCAGCCACCGCTCGCGCCAGCCCGCCCGACGGGTGACAAAGGCGCTGACGACCAGGGCGATCGAGAGCATGCCGACGACCGTTCCCATCAGACGATGCGTGTGCTCGTAGAGGATGCCACCAATCCAGAGCCGCGGCGGGAAGAGGAACATGTTGTACCCGTAGCTGTTGGGCCAATCGGGTACGGACATGCCGGCCTGGTGGCTGGTGACCAGACCGCCCATGAAGATCAGAGGGAACGTCGCGCAGGCAGTCAGGATGGCCAGAACATGCAGGACGCCGCCCCCTTCGAAGGACGGCTTGGCGCGTTCGACGGGGGAAGAGGCGTACGGAAGAATATTTTCGGGGGCACGAAGCTCGTTCACGGATCCGCCGGTCGGGAAAAGTTTCGTATTGTAGTAGTCGTCGCGCGATTGCAAGGCGCGGTATTTTGTCGCACCCGCGAGCGAAAGGGGAATGCACAAACCGTACCCAGAATCCTAAAAAGCCAGCAGTCCCGCGCACCCGAAGCAGATGCATCGGACCGCGGGACCGCAGGCGAATTCGCTCAATCCCGTTCGCGCAACAGCAGAGATTGCTTGGCTATTTTAAGCCAGGCGGCAGAAAACTGATCACTTGGCGCTGGCAACCGCCTTCGCCACCGGCTTGGCCTCGGTGCAGCAGCTGTCCGGCGTCTGGGTCAACGACGCCAGGTGCACGGTCTTCAGCGGGGCCGCCTCCGCCTTCTGGGCCTTGAACTTGAAGTCGACGGGCTTGGTCGCCTTCCCGTCCTTCACCTCGACCTGCTGCGGCTCGGAATCCTTGTAGAACTCGTGCCAGGCCTGAACGGCGTAAGTGCCGTCCTTCAGGCCCTTGGCGTCGATCGTGTACTTCCCGTCCTCGCCGGTCACGGCAAAAAACGGGTTGTCGAAGACGCGCACGACGGCATGCATCCACGGATGCACGTCGCACTTGATCTGGAACGTCTCCACCGCCGTGAACGGCGGGATCTTCTTGTCGCCGGCCGTCACCTGGGCGAAGTTGAACGTGGGATTGTCGATCGCCATCGAATGCACGTTGTGGAGGAACGGGTCGCTGTTCTTCACGACCACCGGCTGCCCGATCTCCACCGCCAGCACGTGCGGCGAGTACATGCACCCCTTCTGGTCGAGCGTGACTGGCTCGGTCTTCTGGGGTCCCTCCAACTTCTGCCCCTCGGCCGGCTTGATGAACACGAAAACGTTGGCCAGCTCGCCCTTATCCCCGGCGACGATCGTGTCTTCGTAAACCGGGTCTTTGTGCAGCGCTGCACATTGCGGCACCGCCGCGATGCCCTTGACCTGGGGCATGTCCGGCGGATTCCCGTCGAGCGTCACCTTGCCGCTGATCTGGGCGAACGAGGCGGTGCAAAACCCGGCCGAGAGAACGGCGGCCGACAACCAATGGGAGATTCGCATGCTCAAGTCTCCTTGCATAAATAGGTTAGACAACGATTCCCGAGGCAGGTTGCGGGACACGCCCTCCGCGCGTTGCTTGCCGGGACGGTCCTCCTTTTACCCGATCCCCCGGAAACCGTTGTAGCGGCAAAGTGCCGCAGATGCATGAGCTTAGTCGCGGGTTTAGTCGCTGGCAGCGGTTGCCTTCTTACAGGAATGCTGTTGCGCCGTGAAAATTTGGCCGATAAGTCAAACTGCCGTGCGCTGGTGCCGCATCTTCCGCAAGGGATCTCAACATGAACATTCGTTGGCTGCTTGGCTCCGCGATTCTCGTGGCGTTGATGGCGGGTTGCGCCAATAACAAGGCCCAGCAGGCCTCCACCTCCGCCCCGGCTGCGGGAAGCGAGTTGGATCACGCCAAGACGCCCCCGATCACTGCCAAAACCCACTTTGCCGCCGGGCAGTTGGCCGAGAGCCAGGGCGATCTGCCGACCGCCATCGCCCAATACCAGAAGGCGTTGAGCCTCGATCCCAAGTACGCGGACGCGATGTTCCGCCTCGGGTGCGTGCAGACCGCGGCCCGCGACTTCCCGAAGGCAATCGACACGTGGAACCGCTACGTTGCCCTGACCCAAGGCTCCGCCACGGCCTGCAACAATCTGGCCTTCTGCCAGGAGTTGGCCGGCAACCCGATCGCCGCGGAGTCGGCCTATCGCAAAGGCATCGAACGCGACCCGACCAACGAGCCCTGCCACGTCAACTACGGCCTGATGCTCGCCCGTCATGGCCGGCCCAACGAAGCGCTCCTCCAACTTCAATCCGTCCTGCCCCCCGCCAAGGCACATTACGATCTGGCCTCGGCTTACGAACAATCGGGGCACAAGCAGGAAGCGAAGGCCGAGTACGCCAAGGCGCTGGAGCTGGACCCCAACCTCGAAGACGCGAAAGCAAAACTAGCGTCGTTGGATCAGTAGGGTTCAGGGTTCAGACAGATTGCATTTGCGTAGCGGTCGGACCGAAGGTCACCTGTTTTCCCGATCAACGGAACAGGTGGACCTTCGGTCCGACCGCTACGCTTTTATGGATCCCTCTCGCTTCCAACCTGAACCCCGAACCCCGAACCCTCGCCTTGTGTTCCCCCCGCCCCGCGCATAGAGTCTCGTCACTTCCATGCCGCCCAGAAACGTTGCGCTGTTCATCACTTGCCTGACCGACCAGTTCTACCCGCAGGTCGGGATCGCGGTCACGAAGATCCTCGAGCGGCTGGGGTGCAACGTCGCGTTCCCGGAGTCACAAACCTGCTGCGGCCAGCCATTCTTCAACAACGGGTTCCACGACGAAGCCCGCGAGCTGGTCAAGCGGATGATCCAGATCTTCGAGCCGTGCGAATACGTCGTGACGCCCAGCGGAAGCTGCTGCGCCATGGTCCGCGAACAGTTCCACGAACTGCTCCACGGCGACCCGCAGTGGGAGCCGCGGATGAAGAAACTGGCCGCCCGCACATTTGAGTTCGTCGAGTTCCTCGACAGGGTATTGAACGTCGACCTCTCCAAGCTCTCCCTGCCGGACAAACGGCCGATCACCTACCACTACACCTGCCACCTCCGCGGCATCGGCGTTAAGGACGAGGGCGTCCGCCTGCTCAAGCAGATCGGCAACGTCGACTTCCGCCCGATGGAGAAGACCGACCAGTGCTGCGGCTTCGGCGGGACGTTCGCCATCAAATACCCCGCGATCAGCGGCGCGATCGTCGATGACAAGGTCAAGTGCGTCGCCGCCACCGGCGCCCAGACGCTGATCTGCAACGACGCCGGGTGTACAATGAACATCTCCGGCATGTGCCACCGCGAGGGCGTCGGCGTACAGACCAAGCACATCGCCGAGGTGCTCGCCGAGGCCATGGGGATCGACCTGACCACCTGGTAGCTCTCGTCACCCGGCTCCCGTCAATATCCCGAAATGTCTCTAACGCCATTCGGTTAGGTCGTTAACTGCTTGTTTCGCCGCCCGTTCCGCGTCCGTCCCGCGCCGCGGCTTGTGTAACAGGTCGTGATGCTTAAGGCGGCGTCGGATCACGCGAAGCTGCGAGCGGCCCGCGCGGTCGGGGTTGACGACCCGCCGGCCGAGCGGATTTGTACGCGCAACGGCGCGTGTTACGCTCCCCTCTAAACGAGGATTACTTCATGGGCGGCTTCTACAACTCGATCCACATACGCACACTCGACCGCGCAGCCGTCAAAGCGACGGTCAAATTGATCGCCCGATCGATGAACATTCGCTGTCTGCTGGGACCCGAAATCAACGGCTGGGTCGGCGTCTACCCCGACGTCCACGGGCAGAAGCCCAATATCAGCCGCGACATCGCCCAGCAGATCGATGCCGACGTGCTGCACCTGATGGTACATGACGACGATCTCTTGGCTTACTGGCTTTATCGAAATCGCAAACTGGTTGATTCGTACTGGTCCAAGCCGGGCTATTTTGGTGACGAGAATCGAGTCGAGGAGGAGAAGCATTGCGGGCACGCAGAGCAATTCCAGTCCTTTGTCGGGGATAGCGTTGACAAACTAGCGACCCTGCTGGACCGCGCAGCCGACTGGATGTTCGAGAGCGAGCGACTCACGGCCCTGGCTAAGGTTCTGGGCATTTCCAATACCGTGACCGCTTACGAATATCTAACGAGCGATGAACGAGAGGGGATCAGGGGCTGGCGAAGCTTTGAGCACATTCCGCCGAACCCCGCGACGCCGAAGACTGTCGACCGGAAGGCCAAGCGCAATGCTCGCAAGCTCATTCGACAGAAACTCACCAAATCAGGCAATCTGCTCTTCCATCAGGAGTGGAACGATTTTCCGCAATTGGCAAACGGTTTTTCTCTGGGCCCGGGCTTTATTTTGGGCTGCGTTAACCCCTGGCAGAAATCGGCTGCGCTTTCGGAACTGATGCCGCCGCTGTACGTGCCCCAGCCGTGGCAGTCGGACCACAATGTGGTCGCTGGTCATACGTCGGGCGGCCTGACTGTGGTCGATTCGGGCGCGCTTTTGCGTGTGGTTGACATGTCGTCCTCACCTTGGAAACCGTTGCTTGAACTTCCCCGTAATGCCAGCATGGATTTCGCGGCCATCTCACCCGACGGAATGTACATTGCGCGCGGCAATCAACTGAAACTCGACGTTACTCGCATCGCGGACGGCCAGCGGGTTTGTGAGATCGCGCGTGTTCGATCGGGCAGAGTTGCATTTCATCCTCATGAGCGTTGGATGGCGGTAACAGGGGATCAGCTGGCTTTGATCCGCTTCGATGGCGAGCCCTCCGTCCGGGAGATGATGGTTGGCGGCAAACATCGCTTGGTGGAACAGCTTCCGCCTGAGATCGAGGGACAACTTCGTCGCAGATACAGGCACAACGCCGATGCGTTGAGCATTCTAACTTTGGAGAAAAGTAACGAGATTCCTCGGTGTGTCGGCTTTAGCACGGACGGTCGGTTGATGTGGTGCGGAACAGACCGCGGTTTGCGGGTCTACAACTGGGCGGCGCTCTCTCGTGAGTCCGGCGGCACGACCCAAGCAGAGGTGTGGCGCTTTAGCTATCCAGATCTTCCCGAAACGGATCTTCGCCAGCAGGTGAACGTCATTGCCGAGGAGGTGGACGGAGCTGGAATTGCATTCGGCGGGGATGCCGCACGCATCATGCGGCTCGATCTGGCCACCGGCAAAGCACAAATGCTCATCGAGCTTCCCGGCGGAGGCAGCGTGGAGTCGCTGCTGTTTTCGCGGGATGGGACAGCGCTGGCGGCCCACGCCTGCGTCACGCGTGGGAAGGGGCTTCGCAGCATGCCGGAATACACCAGATCTTGGGAAGTCTGGTCGTACCGCAAGTTGACTGAACGGTGCGAAACAAGTGAAGTCAAATAACATTCACCCGCCCGTGGTGGTGCCTCTCAAGTGAGCGTCAAAACACCGCCGCGCCGGTATAATGACTGCGCCGGGCGGCCCGCCCGAAGGACGTAGGAAATCGTTCGGCTTCAACCTGCAACTTCTGTTGGACGTATGACCACCATGTCCAAGCTCATCGGCGCGATCATCTTCCTTGCGGCGCTGGCGGTCGGAGCCGCATGGGGCATCAGGACGTTTTCGACTCGGCGCGCCGCCGCCGACCATGCCAAGGCCGTCGCCCAAGCCACGCCCACGCCGTCTGCCACTACGCAACCCGCCGCCTGCTGCATGATCCTGCCCAAGCGCTTCGCGGCCGGCCCAACCACCGCCCCCGCCGGGATGGTGTGGATCCCCGGCGGGCAGTTCACGATGGGCAGCACGACGCCGGACGCCCGGCCGGATGAGCGGCCGCTGCACCCGGTCAAGGTCAGCGGGTTCTGGATGGACCAGACCGACGTCACCAATGCCCGGTTCCGCAAGTTCGTCGAGGCGACGCATTACGTCACCACCGCGGAAAAGAAGCCGGACTGGGAGGAGATGAAAAAGCAGCTTCCGCCCGGCACCCCCAAGCCGCCGGAGGAGCAGCTCGTGGCGGCGTCGATCGTCTTCCATGCCCCCCCGGGCCCGGTCCCGCTGAACGACATCAGCCAATGGTGGGCATGGGTCCCCGGCGCCGACTGGCGTCATCCC
>DASXMX010000544.1:0-11200 GCA_036495445.1 Tepidisphaeraceae bacterium | reverse complement strand
TGCGGCTTCCTTCGCGTGCTTTGCGGCTTTGCGGCGCTTTCTCTCCTATCCCATCGCCTGATCGATCCACCCCCCGCCGAGGACGAGGTCGTCGTCGAACAGCACCACCGCCTGCCCGGGGGTGATGGCGCTTTGCGGGTGGTCGAAGTGGACGGTCAGCTCGTCGTCGCCCGTGCGGCGGGCCGTCGCCGGCTGCGGGTCGTGGTTGTACCGGATCTTCGCCTGGCAGCGAACCGCCGGCCCGCCCGATTCGGCGCCCAGCGTATCGCAGAGCACGTTGATCTGATGGGCGACGAGCGTCGTCTTGTTCAGCGCCTCCTTGTCGCCGACAACCACGCGGTTCGACTTGGGGTCGATGTCGACCACGTAAATCGGGTATCCCATCGCCACGCCCAGCCCCTTGCGCTGGCCGATGGTGAAGTGCTGGTGCCCGGCGTGCTCGCCGACGCGCTGCCCGCCGACGGTGACGAACTCGCCCGTGCGGAACGCCTCCGGCGTCCGCCGCCGCACCAGGCCCGCATAGTCGTTGTTCGGCACGAAGCAGATTTCCTGCGAGTCGGGCTTGTTGAAGACCGGGAGCTTCAGCTCCTCGGCGATCTTGCGGACTTCATGCTTCTCAAACTCGCCGATCGGCAGCAGGGTGTGCTGCATCGCCTCGGGGCCGATGCCGAAGAGGACGTAGCTCTGGTCCTTGCGATGATCCCGCCCGCGCATCAGTCGCCTGGCCCCGGTTACCGGGTCCGTCCCCACCCGCGCGTAGTGTCCGGTGGCGACGTAATCGGCGCCGACCGCGTTGGCGTATTGCGCGAGCTTGCCGAACTTCAGCCAGTCGTTGCACCTCACGCACGGGTTGGGCGTCCGGCCGCGGTTGTATTCGTCCACGAAGTAGTCGATCACCCGGCCGAAGTCCTGCTCGAAGTTGAGGACGTAAAAGGGAATGTCGAGCATCCCCGCCACCCGCCGGGCGTCGGCGGCGTCAAGCACGGAGCAGCACCCCTGCTTGTTCTTGCCCGACGGGTCACAGGAAACAGATTCGCTCTCAGCGGACTCGACGCCCTTGGGCGACCCGAGCCGCATGAACACGCCCATTACATCGTACCCCTCGCGCAGCAAGAGCGCCGCGGCCACGGAGCTGTCCACCCCGCCGCTCATCGCGACGACGACCTTCTTCTTTGCTGCGCTGCTGCCCATATGAATGCTGGTACGGACGGTATGACGGCCGGGTGCGGCCGTCAATTCGGGGCAAATCCAACCCGCCTTGTCACACGTCTCGCCGCGAGGCACTGCCTCCACAAGAAGGCCGGGGCGAGGGAGTTTGTAGGGGCGAATCTCGTATTCGCCCTTCGATGCCTGTTGGGGAAGAGGGTGAACACGAGGTTCACCCCTACGGAGAGGGCGAACACAAGGGTCGCCCCTACGTGGTGCGGACACGTAAGATACGCACGATGAGCGATCACTTGCTTGCACGGATCGATGCGTTGCTCCCATGCATCCGCGGGCGTGCGGACGACCTGGACCAGACCGGCGAATGGCCGTCCGAAGATCTTGCCGAACTCGGCCGCGCCGACATCTTGGGAATGGCTTTGCCCCAGCGGTGCGGCGGTTCGGGTTCCTCCGCCCTCGACCAGCATCTGGCCTATGAGGCGATCGCGCGCGGGTCGCTGGCCGTCTCCCTCATTCTTTCCCAGCGCGACGCCGCGATCGGATTTATCGAGGCGTCGAACGGCGCTGCCCGGGATGCGCTGCTGGAGGAACTCGCCGCCGGCACGTTCACGACGGTCGGCATCGCCCAGCTCACCACCAGCCGCCAGGGCGGCCCACCCGCCCTGCGGGCGGCGCGCGACGGGGCCGGCTATCGCATCGACGGCCTCATCCCCTGGTGTACCGGCGCGGCCCAGGCCGCGTTCGTCGTCGCGGGGGCGGCGACGGACGACGGTCAGCATCTGCTCTTTGCACTGCGACCCCAGGCGCCCGGCGTGGCGGTGGACCCGCCGATGCCGCTGGTCGCGCTGCGATCCGCTTGGACGGCCTCGATCCATTGCGAGGGCGTTCGCATCGGGCCGGCCGACGTGATCACCGGCCCGGCCCCGAAGGTGCTCGCCCGCGCCAATCACCTGCCGCTGGGGCAGGCGTACCTCGCGATGGGGCTCTGCCAGGCCGCGCTCGACCTGATCGCGGCCCACCGCTCGCCCGCCGCCCAGGCGGCGGCGGAATCGTTCGAATCTCAAATCGGAGATTTGCGGGAGCGGCTCCTCGCGCTCTCACAACCCGAGCGGGAAGCCGACGCCGCGGAAGCGTCGCCGGAAATCCGCGGCCGATGCAACGACCTGGCCGTGCGGATCACGCACGCCGCCGTCGCGCTTTACAAGGGGACCGCCCTGCTCGCCGGCCACCCCGCCCAGCGACTGGCGCGCGAGGCGATGTTCCTGCTCGTCTGGTCCTGCCCGAATCCGGTCATCGATTGCACGGTGGAACTCTTAAGTGCTGAGTGCTGAGGACTGAGGACCGAGTGATCGGTTTCAACTCAGTCCTTAGCACTCAGTCCTCAGCACTCCTCATGTGTTCGACCATGATGCACCGGTCCTGCACGAAATCGATGCCGGCTTGGGCCGCCAGGGCGCGGGCCTCGTCGTTGACGATCCCGCTCTGCAGCCAGACGCCGCGGGCCTTGACCGCGATGACGGACCGCACGACCTCGGCGCAGTGCTCGGGCCGGCGGAAGACGTCCACCAGTTCGATCGGCCCCGGCACCGCCTCCAAGGAGGGATAGCACGTCAGCCCCAGCACGCTCGTGTGCGTGGGATTGACGGGAATGACCTGCTTCCCCGCGGATAGCAGGTAGCTGGCGATCCTGAAGCTCGGGCGGGACGGGTCATCGCTGAGCCCGACGACGGCGATCCGGTTGGCCGCCAGCAACCGGCGGATCACCTCGGCCTCGCTGTCCCCCTTCCCCGCCGGCAAACGGCATGATTCGCCTTCCATAAGGACGCTCCTCAGTGTGCAAGACTGTGCATCACTCAGAATCGTACGCCGGGCGAAATCCGTTCTTTCCCTCGCGGTAATTTTTTACTTGATCAGGCGGCCGGCGCGGGATAATGTAAGCATTCACTTACACAACGACGATGGCCCGGCCCAGCCAACTTGCACAGAAGCGGAAGGAACTGATCCCGGTGGTCGCACACGCGTTCGCCGAAGCGGGCTATCGCCGGATGACGACGGCCGAGCTGGCCCGGCGGTGCGGGTTGCGCGAGAACGTGCTGTATCGCCTCTGGCCCGACAAGAAGGCGATGTTCATGGCCGCGATCGACTACGTCTACGAACTGTCGGCAGCGACCTGGCGGGAACTGATCGCCGACGCCCCGGACCCGAAGACTTCGACGTCGCGGCTCCTGGCATACGAAGCCGGTCACCACGGCGACTTCGGGCTCTACCGCATCGTCTTCGCGGGGCTCAGTGAGACGGACGATCCCGACATCCGCGCGGCGTTGGCGCGGATGTACGAGCAATTCCAACAGTTCATCCGCGAACTGGTCGAGGCGCATCGAGACAAAGACGCCCGATCCCCTGAACCAAACCTCGCGGCGTGGGCGCTCATCGGTCTGGGGACCGTCTCCAACATCACCCACGCCCTGCGCCTGCTGAACGACGCGGGCCGGACGAAATTGATGCAACAGGCCGGGCAGTGCCTGCTGGGGGGCAGTCGACCGGGGAGGCACAAATGAACGACATCAACGCGGTCAGCGCGTGGCTGTGCATCGCGGCCGGCGTGGTCGCCGGGGCGATCGGCGGGCTCTTCTTCCACGACGAACGGTGGCTGGGCGGGTACGGCTCGTGGCGTCGAAGGATGGTCCGCCTGGGGCACATCGCCTTCCTCGGCATCGGGCTGCTGAACCTGGCCTACGCGCTGACGATCCGCGGCCTGCACTGGCCCGCGCCGCCGGCCGGCGTCTCCTGGGCCTTGGCCGCCGCCGGCGCGCTGATGCCGGCCACATGTTACCTGGCCGCGTGGCGCGCCTCGTTACGACACCTGTTCCCGGTCCCGGTCGGCTGCGTGCTGGCCGGCATCGTCGGCCTCCTGTGGCAAAGGGGAATGTCATGAACATCGGTCTGATCGCAATGTCCGGCATACGAGCCTGCGACGCGGAACTGCTGAAACTCGGGCTGACGCTGCCCGGGTTCGTCGAGCGCAGCAAGACGATCGCGTCGCTGCCGAGCCTGGGGCTGCTGACGCTGGCCGGGATGACGCCGCCGGAGCACAAGGTGCGATACATCGAGGTGGCCGACGTTGCGGCCGCCGAAGCGCTCCCCAACGATTTCGATCTGGTGGCAATCTCCACGTTCACCGCACAAGCCAAGGAAGCCTACGAATTGGCCGGCCGGTTCACGAGCGCGGGCGTCCCCGTCGTCATAGGCGGGCTGCACGTGACGAGCGTTCCTGACGAACCCGCGCAGTTCGGCGTGTCGGCCGCCGTCGGGGAGGGGGAAGTCATCTGGCCGCAGATCCTGCGGGACGCGGAGCACGGCACGCTGCAACCGGTCTATGACGCGCGGGGCCGCGAGTTCGACCTGGCGGATTCGCCGATGCCGGCGTACGAGTTGCTCGACATCTCGCGGTACAACCGCCTCACCGTCCAGACGAGCCGCGGGTGCCCGTGGCGATGTGCGTTCTGTGCCTCCTCGATCCTGCTCACCCGGAAATACAAGCAGAAGCCGGTCCCGAAGGTGCTCGCCGAGATCGACCGGATCCGCGACGTCTGGCGGCGGCCGTTCATCGAGTTCGCCGACGACAACGCCTTCGTCCGCCGCGACTGGTGGCGGCAGTTCCTGCCGGAACTCCGCAAGCGGCGCCTCAAATGGTTCGCCGAAACCGACCTCTCTGTCGCCCAGGACGAGGAACTCCTGGACCTCATGCGGGAATCCGGCTGCGCCGAGGTGCTGATCGGCTTCGAGAGCCCCACGCGCGACGGCCTGCGCGGCTTGGAGCTTCGGCGAAACTGGAAGGAACGCCAGTTCCCGCGCTACCGCCAGGCGATCGATCAGATCCAATCGCACGGCATCCGCGTGAACGCCTGCTTCGTCGTCGGCCTCGACGACCACGGCCCCGAGATCTTCGACGCGCTCTACGACTTTGTGGAGGACGTGACTCCCTTCGACGTGCAGGTGACCTATCCGACGCCGTTCCCCGGCACGCCGCTTTACCACCAACTGCGCCAGCAAGGCCGACTGATCGAGGAGGCCGCTTGGGAGAAATGCACCCTATTCGACATCAACTTCCGCCCCGCGCGCATGAGCGTCGATGAACTGCGCCAGGGCTTCCATGAACTGGTCGCCCGGCTCTACTGCGACTCGTTCACGCGGTACCGTCGCGATCATTTCAACGCGCAACGACGCGTACGCTCATCAAACCCTGCTGGCGTTCACCCCGTGGGATGAGGCTTCGGATGTCAGTTTTGCCTGGGTAAGAGGCGGCTTCTGAACTCTGTGGCACGGGCGCCTCGCCCGTGCGGAATTGCGAAAAAGCATGCATGGGCGAGGCGCCCATGCCACGGGAGTTCTGAAAGCGATTCTGACGCGAGTTCACTGACATGCCCCCCATCGGCCGCACCACGCTGGGTGGCACGGACAAGTACTCTTGTCCGTGGTGATTCGAGTGTGACCGAGGCCACGGACATGAGTACATGAGTACATGTCCGTGCCACCCGAAATTGCCGTACTGCCCAAGACGTCTTGCGCCCAGCGCTCGGTCTCCCGCCGGCCCACGATCAGGTACGATGATTGCGACGATTCGCCGGGATGTCATCCCGTAGCGGGATCGGACGCCTGCCTTTGGAGCGCGCATGAATCTTCGGAACGCGTGGTCGATTGGGGTCGGCTTGGCCTTGGTGACATTGCACGCCTTCGGCGCCGTCGCCCCTGCAGCTAGCCGGCCCAACATCGTGATCATCCTCGCCGACGACGTCGGCTTCAGCGACATCGGGTGCTACGGCGGCGAAATTCACACGCCCAACCTCGACGCCCTCGCGGCCGGCGGGGTGCGGTTCACGCAGTTCTACAACACCAGCCGCTGCTGCCCGAGCCGGGCGTGTTTGTTGACGGGCCTCTACCCGCACCAGGCCGGGATCGGGCACATGACCGATTCGTGGAGCCCGGTCCTGAATGACGGGTACGTCCGCGACCTCAACGAGCACTGCGTCACGATCGCCCAGGTGATGCGCACGGCGGGGTACGGCACGTATGCGGTCGGCAAGTGGCACGTCACGCAGGAGATCGCGCCGAACTCTGCGGACAAGCACAACTGGCCGCTGCACCGTGGGTTCGACCGGTACTACGGGACGATCATGGGGGCCGGGAGCTTCTTCGACCCGGCGATGCTCTGCCGGGGCGACACGGCGATCAGCCCGTTCGCCGACCCGGAGTACCATCCGCCCGCCGGGCAGCCCTACTACTACACCGACGCGATCGGCGATCAGGCCTGCCGGTTCATCCGCGAGCACGACCGCGGCCAGGCGGGCCGGCCGTTCTTCATGTACGTCGCGTTCACGGCGGCGCACTGGCCGATGCAGGCGCTGCCGAAGGACATCGCCAAATACGAGGGCGTCTACGATGGCGGGTATGAGCCGATCCGCCTCGCCCGATTCGCGCGCGAAAAGAAGCTCGGGCTCATCGACCCGGCGTGGGACCTCAGCCCGCAGTTCGGCAACTGGGACAAGGTCCGCGACAAGGCGTGGGAGGCGCGCGGCATGGAGGTCTACGCTGCGATGCTTGACCGGATGGACCAGAACATCGGCCGGATCGTCGCCACGCTGCGCGACCAGCACCAACTCGAAAACACGCTGATCCTCTACCTGCAGGACAACGGCGGGAACTACGAGCCGCTCGGACGCAATCCCAAGGTGAACCCCACCCGCGCCGATCATCCGACGCTCGCCCCCCTGCCCGCCGATTACATCCAGACCCAGATGCGCCCCAAACAAACCCGCGACGGCTGGCCTGTGCTCGACGGCCACCACGTCCTGCCCGGCCCGCCGGACACGTACATCGCCTATGGCAAGCCCTGGGCGAACGTCAGCAACACGCCGTTCCGCGAATACAAGCACTTCGTCCACGAGGGCGGGATCTCCACCCCGCTGATCGCCCATTGGCCCGACGGGATCTCCCGCAAGGGCGAGTTGGAAAAACAACCCGGCCACCTGATCGACCTGATGGCCACCTGTGTGGACCTCGCCGGTGCGACCTATCCCAAGACCTTCGACGGCCATGACATCTACCCCGCCGAGGGCACCAGCCTCGTCCCCGCGTTCGCGGGCAAGCCCCTGCCGACGCGCGACATCTTCTGGGAGCACGAAGGCAATCGCGCGATGCGCGACGGCGACTGGAAGCTGGTCGCCAAGTTCCCGGCTGGCAAGTGGGAACTCTACGACATCCTCCACGACCGCACCGAGATGCACGACCTCGCCACGGCTCATCCCGATCGCACCCGGCAGATGGCCGCCCAATGGGAAGCCTGGGCCCGCCGCTGCCACGTGCTGCCCTGGCCCTGGAAGCCGCCGTACGACGGCCACAAGACAATGCCCGTCGCGGCCCAGGCCGGGAGCGAGCAGTGAACGCTATACTGTTCCGCATGCTGCGAACGACGGCCGTGAGCCTTCTCGTGATGATAACGGCGTTGGCCGGCGCCGCACGCGCGGCCCAACCAGATTTGGGCGAAGAGAATTACCAACTGCCGCTCGTCGGCCGATATGGCGTTTGCCGAGGTGATGCTCGCAGCACTCCGTCGGGGGACAGTGGGATGTACCAATTGGCTGAGGACTCGTCCCCCGCAGATCGCGCGTACTGGTCGTGGTCGACTGTCATCCCAAAACTGGAACAGGTCGCCGTCTCCGGGCCGGTGATCGTCGGTAAGGCGGGACACGGGTACTTCGTATTTGACACGAGGCAACCCGACCCGACGCCACGCTTCTTCGACTCGCCCGAGTCTTGGCGACCCACGCTCCGAGCCATGGGCCTGCCCGGCGATCTCCAACTCGCCAATCCCGACGCCTTGGCCGCGACGCGCCCCGGGATGGTGCTGCGACCGTGGAATTACCGGATCGTTCACGGCCTGCTCGGATACTCAGACGAAGAGTGGTCGGCCATTGTCCAACTGGTCGGCCTGGCGATCGCGTTCCTGATCGGCCTCGGGTGGCCCCGCGGCTCGCCGGCCGCCGCTGCGGCCGTCTTGGGCGTTGTCGTAAACATCGTCGCCCACCTCTTCATCGCAGGCGGCGGACCGGGCGTGGTCCTTGGGCTCCTCTTCCTCCCCTTCCTCTACTGCGCCGCCGCCATCCTCGGCCGCGGCTGCTACAGACTTGCCGCTCGGCGCCGGGCTCAGTCGACCGTGATCCGTAGCATGTGACGCTTGCTGTTGGCCGACGCACCGTCGCACGGCCCTCTCGGCCTGGCCCCGTTTGGCCAAATATAAGAGTCACGCGGCGGAACGCGGCAGAATCGGTTCACCTTCTACGTTAGCTCCCACCCCTTCCTTCGCTCCCGGCGGATGTATTGGTCCGCCTCGGGCGCGTTGGTCGCGCGCATGCTGGCGGCGTCCCATTCGAGTTTTTTGCCGACGCGGAAGGCGACGTTGCCGAGGTGGTTGGCTTCGGTGAGCCAGCCGGAGTATTCGAAGTTGGCGCTGGTCGGGCCGCCGCTCTTGCAGGCGGCGATCCATTGCTTGTGGTGCTCGGGGGAGCGCGGGAGCGTCTTCGGGGGGAGCGTGGCGTCTTTGAACTTGTCTTCGGGCAGGAGGACGTGCTTTTCGTAGCTGGAGAGGAGCATGCCCTTGTCGCCGATGAAGAGGACGCCGTCGGGCCATTGGGGGATGCCCTTGTCGGTCCAGACCTGCGGCTTGTCGGTGCCCTGGTGCCAGACGACCGTGACCGGCGGCATGTCGCCGCGGGCGCCGTACTGGTACGTCGCCCGCATCGACGCGGGGGCGATGTCCGGGTGAGGCGGCGGGCCGCTCGCCTCCACCGACACCGGCGCCTGCAGCTTCAGCGCCCAGAACGGCAGGTCGTTCCAGTGGCTCCCCAGGTCGCTCATGGTGCCATTACCGAAGTCCCACCAGCGGTACCATTTGGGGCCGGGGACGTAGACGTCGCTGTAGGGCCGCTCGGCCGCCGGGCCGAGCCACAGGTCCCAGTTGAGCCAGTCGGGCGGCGACTTCGGTTCGGTCGGGCGCTCGGTCACGAAGACGATGTCGTGATTCCGATCCGACTCCGCCTTGTTCTGCAACCCCCATGCGCGGGAGACCCAGACGTGCGCCTCGCGGACGGCGCCGATGGCGCCGCCCTGGATCAGTTCGACGACGCGGTGGTAGTTCTCCCCGGCGTGGATCTGGATCCCCATCTGCAGCGCGCGTTTCGACTTGGCGGCCGTCTCGCGGATCTGGCGGGCCTCCCAGATGTCGTGCGTGAGCGGCTTTTCGCAGTAGACGTGCTTGTCGTGCCTGAGCGCGAGCATCGTCGCCATCGCGTGCGTGTGCTCGCAGGTGGCAATCACGCACGCGTCGAACTCCTTCTCAATGTCAAAGAGCTTTCGGAAGTCGGCGAACCGCTTCGCGTCGGGAAAGCGGCGGGCGGCCGAGTCGAGCGATTTCTGGTTCACGTCACACAGCGCGACGATGTTCTCCGACTGCACCGCCGCCGTGTCGGCCGCTCCGCGTCCGCCCGCGCCGATCACGGCGATGTTCAACCGGCCGTTGAGGTCCTGCCCCCGCAAGAACACGGGCGCCGCCATCGCGGACACCGCCGCGCCGAGCGCCGTCGTGTTGAACTGGCGACGAGAAATACTGCGAGCTTGGGTACGGGTCATGGGATGTTCCTCGAATCGATTGATGATTGCGGATTGCGTATCGAAAAGCCAACGCGGCCCTCCGGGCGCGCCGCGGAACGGAGGCAATTCGCATTTCAATCCGCAATCAGCAATCCGAAATCCGCAATACGCTTCACTTTCCTTCCATGATCAGGTCGAACCGCCGCGCGAACTCTTCGTATGGCAATCCGTTTTCTTCGATGCTGCCCCATCCGTTGTAGTTGATGTCGTCGAGTGCCTTGCGGACGGCGCGCCAGTCGATGCTGTCGTCGCGGAGGTGGACGAACGTGCCGCCGTGGTTGTCGGGGTTCAGCTTGAAGCCCTTGAAGTGGAGCTTGATGATCAGCCCGCCCAGCATGTGGATCCAGTCCTGCGGCGGGATCAGGTACTTCACGTGGTTGCCGATGTCGTAGTACGACTTGACCCACGGGCTGTCGAACGACTCGACGAATGCCTTGTAGAAGTCGGGCCGGACCCACAGGTTGTTCCAGACGTTCTCCAGCCCAATGAGGACCTTGCGCTCCTCGGCCAGCGGGATGAGCTTTTCGACCATCTTCCGCGACATGTCGGTCGAGCGGTTCTGGGCGGCGATGTAGGCCTCATACTTCGAGTTGTCCCCCTCGACGACGCGGGTGACGTGCAGCGTCTTGGGATCGAACTCGATCTTGAACGCCCACGGGTCCGGCATCGGGATGCCGCCGACGCGGCACGGGACGAGCAGGATGTCGTCCGCGCCGTAGGCGCTGGCGGCCCGGATCGCCTTCTGAGTGACCTCGAACGAGGACTCGGCCCTGGCCGGGTCCTCGCTGTTGAACTCCGCCCAGCCGCGCATCACCGAGTGGATCCGCATCCCCATCTTCTGCGCGATGTCGCGAGCGTGGGCGGCACGATCTTCGTCGACCAGCTCGCGCGTCTCGACGCCTTCGAACCCGGCGGCCTTGATCGGCTCCAGCACCTTCTCGGTGACCGGGCCGACGATCATCGCCTTATGCAGTTTGGTGTGAAACGTCTGGGCCTGCGCCGGTTTTCCGCCGGGCCACCCCGCCGCCACGGCAGCGGCGGAGGCGCGGGCCAGAAACTGGCGTCGAGTGGAAGCAACGTGATTGGGCATCATCGCGGTGCCTGAAGAGAAACACGGACGGGCCTTCCTCTGTTGCTACCGCCCGCGGCATGGGGCCGTTGCCGATGCGGCGCTTCACAACTGGGGCCCGTTGGCCCCGCCTGTGCCCAAGCCGTACTGGATCTGGAACACGCCGGCCTCATTGTCGTCCGCGAGCCCGTCCCACAGGGTAGAACCCGTGGCCCAGTTGTGGGTGTTGCTGGCGCCCTTGTCGTACTCGACCTGGAGGAT
>DASXMX010000543.1:0-7084 GCA_036495445.1 Tepidisphaeraceae bacterium | reverse complement strand
AGGAGAGCAGCGAACATGGCCTTTCAATGCGTGATCGTGACGCCCGAGCAACAGGCGCTGGATGAGCAGGCGACCCAGGCGATCGTCCCAGCCTGGGACGGTCAGGAGGGCATCCTGTCCGACCACGCCCCATTGCTGGTCAAGCTCGGCACCGGCGCGCTGCGGGTCGACCTGGCCGCCGGCCGCAGCCGCACCTTCGTCATCGATGGGGGCATCGCCCAGATGAAGGACAACCGCCTCACGATCCTGACCAGCCACGCGATCCCCGCCGAGCAGATCGACCCCGAGTCCGCCCGTGCCGAGCTGGCCGAGGCCGAAGCCCGCGTCCCCACCGACGCCAAATCCCGCGACGACCGCGCCCGCCAACTCGCCCGCGCCCGGGCGAAGCAACAGGTCGCCCAAAGCCGCTAGGATCAATCCCAACCTCCATCGAGGCCGGGCAACCCGTGACAAGCGCGCAGCGTGCGCCGCGCGCCGCACAAGCCGGGGCAAAGCGGCGCCGTCAACGCCGCCGCCACGAACCCGCCCGCCGCCGCGCCGCCCCGGGTCTCCGACCGCTCTGAAACCGACCGCGAGCCAGCGCCGAGCGTCGGGCCCCATCATGCCGGTTCAAGCCCGACCTCACCCAAATACGTCCCACTCGTGTGTGTCACGGCCGTGACAGCACATCCAACTCCACCCACGACTCCTGCTCCGGCGACCGATACACCCGCTCCGTCGCCTTGCGGAAATCCTCCGGGCGGGCGTGGTAGATGTCGCAGAACGTCTGCGGGTTCCGGTCGACCAGCGGGAACCACGAGCTCTGCACCTGCACCATGATCCGGTGCCCCCGGCGGAACGTGTGGCAGACGTCCGCCATAACAAACTCGACCTTCGCAACCTTGCCCGGCTCGAACGCCTCGGGGCGCTCGAAGCTGTCGCGGAATTTCCCGCGGAACACGTCGCCGCGGACGAGCTGCTGATAGCCGCCCATTTGAACGCCAGCCGGGTTCGGGTCCGGGTTCGGATAATCGCCCGGGTAGACGTCGATCAGCTTCACCACCCAGTCCGAATCGGTGCCCCTCGTCGACACCTCCAGGTGCGACCCGATCGGCCCGGCGACGGTGACGTCCTCCTCCAACTCCGGCGTCTGGTAGGCCAACACGTCCGGCCGCGTCGCGGCGAAGCGCTGGTCGTCGGTCATGTGCTCCCGGGTCATGCCGATGGCGACGTTCGGAATGTACGGGACCGGCTTCCACGGGTCGCTCACGTATTCGTCGAAGGCGGTCGCCTCGCCGGAGGGCGGATCGAACGAAAGCCGCCCGCCCGCATGCAGGTAGAGCCGCCGCGGCTTGGCGTTCTTCGGCGGCCACGCGTCGTACCGCCGCCATTGGTTTGTTCCGGTCTCGAACACGAACGCCTTCGGCAAGTCGAGCTTCGGATCGCCCTTGAGGAAGTGCTTGAAAAACGGCAGCTCGATGTGCTCGCGATAGAACTCGGCGGTGTTGGAGAAGAAGCGGACGTTGCCAAGGTGATCGCCTTCGCCAACCGACCAGCCGCCGTGAAACCATGGGCCCATGACCAGCGTGTTGAACGTGCCCGGATCCTTCTCTTGAACCGAGCGATGGACCGCCAGCGTGCCGAACAGGTCCTCCGCATCGAACCACCCGCCGACCGTCATCACGGCGGATTTCACGTTCTTCAGATGCGGACGCAGGTTCCGGGCCTGCCACCACGCGTCATACGTGCCGTGGTCCATCAGGTCGTCCCAGAAGTCGATCTTGTTGTGGAAGTAAAGCTTGTCCCCGTTTGCAAGGGGACCCAAGTTTAAATAGAAGTCATACCCGTCGGGGGTTTTGTAGTCGAACGGGACCGGCCGCTGGCGGACGGGGTTTTCGAGCCGCTGGCCGAACGTCGCGAGGAACCCGAACGCCGCCGGCAAATACAACGCGCCGTTGTGGTGGAAGTCGTCGCCGACGAACCAGTCGCTGATCGGCGCCTGCGGCGACGCGCACTTGAGCGCCGGGTGCGAATCGATCATCCCCGCGGCGGTGTAAAAGCCGGGGTACGAGATCCCCGTCATCCCCACGTTCCCGTTGTTGTTCGGGACGTTCTTCACCAGCCAGTCGATCGTGTCGTACGTGTCCGTGCTCTCGTCCACGTCCTTCGGCCCCGCCTTGTGATCGATCTGCGGCCGCATGTGAACGAACGTGCCTTCCGACGCGTACCGCCCGCGCACGTCCTGCGTCACGAAAATAAACCCCTCCCTCGCCCGCGCCAGCATGGTCTCCCCCGGCTCCGGATAATTGTCCACCCCATACGGCCGGCAACTATACGGCGTCCGCGTCAACAGGATCGGATACCGCCGCGAGTCATCCTTCGGCGCATAAACCGACGTGAACAACCGCACCCCATCCCGCATCGGGATCATGTACTCATACTTCGTATAACTCGCCCGAAAATACGCCTGCCCCGGCGAGACTGTCGTGTCGGCCCCAGCCCGCCGGGTCGTCTGCGCGCCCGCCATCGCGGCGGCAGCCGCAATAACCCAACCCGCGGCAAGCAGCGCCACCACACTCGCACTGCGCGCGACACGTTTGTTCCTTCCCATCCGTTGCCTCCACGATACCCGTATCGCTCCAGATGTTCGCTGAGCCGGAGCGCAGTTCTCAATCCGCGGTTCCCTCGGTGAGCCAATGCGCCAGTTTCAGGTCGAGCAACACGCCCTTGTCTCCGTTGGTCAATATCACGAACCCGAGCTTCCTCTCGCGAAAGAACATGAAGCCGCCCGTGAAGATACCGTTGTTCCCCGTGTGCTGATAGCGCGTCCCGTATTTGGTTGAGTCGATCACGAAACCGTATCCGTAGTACGAGTCGGTCGGTTTTCCTTGATCGTCCGTGATGCGGACCCTTGGTTCAAGCAGCATGTCGACGTGGTGTTGTACCGGAGTAGAACTGTCACCCCTTAGCCGAAATAGAAGTGTCACCCCTGAGCCCGGGTAAACCGGGCGAATGGGAGACCTTCGGATGTCGGTGAGAGAACGGATTCGCCTGGACGCACTGGGCCGCGTGAAACGCAAGGAGCTGACCGTCGTCGCGGCGGCCGAGCTGATGGGCCTGTCCGTGCGTCAGGCGCGGCGGGTCTGGAAGCGGTTCGAGGCCGCCGGCGACGCGGGCCTGGTGCATCGGCTGCGCGGGCGGGCGAGCAACCGCCGGCTGGGCGCTGACGTGCGGGACCGTGCGGCCAAGCTGCACCAGGAGCGGTACGCGGACTTCGGTCCGACTTTCGCCTGTGAGAAGCTGCTGGCCGACCACGGCCTGGCGTTGAAAACAGAAAAGGGAAAACAGAAAAGGGGATAAAACAGAAAAGGGGATAAGCACCGTTTCAACTCACGCAAATTCAGATAACAAAAGGCGTTACGCGATGAGAATGTGTGTTTAAATAGTGCTTATCCCTTTTTCTTCTTATCCCTTTTTCTTCTTCCAAGGCTCCTCGCCTGGGGCTGCCGGAAGAGCGCTTAGGATTTTGTGACGTGGACGTTACCGGCGGCGGTGCTCTCCAGGCGGAGCTCGGGACCGCCGCCGTTGAGTGAGGCGTGGATTTCGTTGCCGGATCGCTGCCGGCTGCCATTCACCGGGAACTCGACATGGACACGGCCCACCTTTGCCGTCGCGACGAGGTTCACCGCCGCATTCGGCGAGAGCGCAACGCTCACGTTGCCTTTGCCCGTGCGCAGCACGCTGCTGGCCTTCAGGCCGTCACCCAACCGCGCGGAGACGTTTCCGGTGCCGGTCTCGGCGTTGACGACGGTTCCGGTGAACTGCTTGACGTCGACGTTCCCCGTGGCCGTCGCGGCCTGCAGGCTTGTGTCGCAGTTGGCGACTTCGATGTTCCCACTGCCGCTCCTGCAGGCGATTGCACCATGATTCCCGCTTAGGATCAGGTTGCCGCTGCGCGTCTTGATGTCGACGGCGTCGGCGCATTCGGTCACCTGGATGTTGCCGCTGCGGGTTTGTCCCACGACGCGCCCGTGAATCCCGGCGAGTCGGAGGTTCCCGGAACCTGCCGAAACATCGACGGCATCCCCACAGTTTGTGACCACGATGTTGCCGCTGCGTGTTTGGGCGTGAATGCGGCCGTTGATGGCTTCGAATCGCAAGTTGCCCGCCGCAGCCACCACGTCACTGGTGCCGGCAATGTTCGACAGGTCGATGTTGCCGCCGCCCTGCTTGATGCGACTCTCAAACTTTTCCGGCACGCTGATTTGATATCGGATTTCAACCGGCCCGACGGACGACAACTCGGAATCGCCGACGCTTCGAACGCGGATTTCATCGCCCTCGCGAGCCATCGTGATTTGATGATGCTTGAGGAGTTCCGCAAGCCCCGGCCCCTTTTGGGTCACGATGATCCGCACTCGATTCTGATTCCAGCCGGACACCGAGATGTTGCCGCGATCGATGTCCATGGCGAGCGTTCCGCCCGCCACGGCGTCGAACGACCGATCGATCGAGCCCGGGCCGGACGGCGCTGTTTCCGGTTCTGCCGTTTTCGTGGCAGGTTCCGCGGGCTTGGTGGCCGGATCGGCCAGCGCGAAGAATCCCGGGGCTCGCGACGTGGCAACGGCCACGGCGAGCATCGCCACCGCCGCGATGAACAGTCCTCGTGTGGAAATCTTCGTCACCGCGTTCCGGCTCGTGTCCAGGAGGCGTTGCACGCGACGGTACAACTGTGAGGCGGTGCCGATCGCTGCGCTGCAGAGGACGCCGCCCGGCGCCCGTGCGGTCAGTTCCGCGATGCGCGTGAGGGAAGCCGCATAGTGCCTGGGCGTCTTCCCCCGCGCGATGACCCAGTCATCGCAAGCCGCTTCGCGTTCGAGCACCAACTGCCGGTCAATCCAGAAGACCACCGGCTGAATCGGGATCAGCACCAGCAACAACTGCTGCAACAAATTGAGCCAATCGTCATACCGTTGAAGATGCGCCAGCTCATGAAGCGCAACGTGGTCGAAATCCGGCACGGAAATGCGCCCGCTCAAATCCTCGGGCATCAAAATGACCGGGTCGAACAAGCCCAGCGCCATCGGGACGACGGCATCGGGTGATTCAAGCAGCCGTACGCGGCGCCTCACCCCCGCCCTCATCCGCAGGTCGACCAAACGGGCCTGCAACATCCGCGGAGCCGGTCGGGCCGATCGTTTCAAGTGTTGCAACAAACGGTATCCAAACACCAGGCGCATCAACAGAGCGGCGGACGCACCTCCCCACAGCACCCCGATCGTGAGCAGGGTTGGCTTGGCGGTGAGGTGAATTCGAAAATCGCCGTCCGTCGTCTTGGGAACCGTCGCGAGCGGCTGGCTCTCTGGCACGGCGGCCGGCGCATTCACCGCGCGTACGTCGGTGATCCTGATGCCGGCTTGTGGCGTTGCCAGGCTCGTGAATTCGACAGAGTCGGCCCCGACCGCAGACGGCTGCGGAGGCCGGCCGGGGAGGAACGTTCGCAGCGGCAACAGCACGACCGCCGCCAGCGTGATCCACCAACACACATAACGCGTGGCCGCGTTCATGCGCGGCATGAGTTTCAAAACCCCCCACATGATCGCGGCGACCAACGTCCCTTGCCAAAGACTATCCAGGAGAGTTGTCATATCGCCTCCAGCGGCATGCGACGGTCTGGGCCGAAGCCCGACTATTCGGCTTCCTTGATCTTCTTCTTGATGCGCTCCAGCTCGGCCGGCGGGATCTTTTCATCTTCCAGGAGTTTCAAGACGAGTTGCCCCGGCGAGCCGGAGAAGAAACGGCGGATCAGGTGCCGGATCACCTTGCGACTCTCTTCCTGCTGGCCCACCGCCGGCGCGTAAACGAACGCCCGGCCTTCCTTGGTGTGCTTCACGTACCCTTTGGCCTCGAGGATGCGAAGGGTGGTCAGCACCGTGGTATAGGCCAGCGGCGGGTCCGCCGGAAGCCGCCCCACGACCTCGCTCACCGTCGCCTCTCCGCTCTCCCACAAAATCTTCATCAGCCGAAACTCGGCCTCAGTGAGGTTGGGCGATTTCTTCCGAGCCAATGCGAGCCTCCCGCGACTTGCCAACAACTAAAAACCTAATAGTTCGCCCGCCGTTTTAGCGATCCACGCCGGCGGCGTCAACTAAATAATTAATAATTCCTCGCCTCGAAGGGGCGCATCTCCCGTGCGGGCGTGTTGTCCCTCGTGCGCGTTTGCCGGACTTCAGCCACCCATGTACTTAATTCGTATAATTCGCCCGCAAGGACGCCTGCCCCGGCGAGACCGGCGCGTCCCCCCCGACCCGCCGGGCTGTCTGCCCCCCGCGACCGCGATGCCCCCCGATCAACCACCCCGCGGCAAGAAGCGTCAGTGCACTCGCACCCCCCGCGCGGCGACTCGGTTGTTCCTTCCCATCAGTTGCCTCCACGGCACCCGCTTCGATCCCGATGTTCGATGATCGAGTCCGGCGAGATCAGCGCCTCGGCTTCGCGATGGAGGACGTGAGCAATCCAGGACTCCTGGTTGTCCGCCTTGGCTGCGACCCAGTCATAGGAGAGGACTGCCGCCGCGAGGGTCTTGCGGGCCTCGTCCTGTTGGCCCTTCCGGTACTTCGCCATGGCCATCACGAGGCGGGGGCTGGGCCCCATGACCGAGGCGGCGTCGCCGTTCATCAATCCGATGGCGTCGTCAAACCGCCCTTGCCGATACCGCGCCAGGCCTGCGGTAAACAGGAAGTACGGGTACCCACCCTCGTGGCCCACGCGTCCGCCAGCTAACGCACGTTCGGCCAGCGCGACGGCCTGCCGTAATTCGTCCTCCGGCGCCGGCCGCAACAGGCACGCGCGTGCGACGCGTTCGGCGACGTCGCGGTCGCTGGTCGTGCCAAACTGCGCCAGCAGGTCGCGACGGGCGCGGCGATACTCGTCTTGGTCACCCAGGAACAGGCAGAGCTCGGCATAGCCGAACCACTCGTCGTGCGCGGGCGGATGAGCCGCCAGTTCCTCCTGCCATGCGGCGCGCGCCTCGGTGCCGCGCCCAAGTCTCAGCAGCACCGTTCGCATCGCCTCGTTCCAGTGGGCGCGTTGGTCCGGGACCAGT
>DASXMX010000542.1:0-4532 GCA_036495445.1 Tepidisphaeraceae bacterium | reverse complement strand
GTTGGGATACCACGTAAATCCCGCCGCCTGCGGTGCGAGGGCGGACAGGTTCGCTTCCCCCAATTCCCCGTACAGCGAAAGGATGTCCGCCGCCGACGCGCCGCGGCCGTGGATGAGGATCATCGCGCCGGCTGCCCCCTCCGGCGGCGGCCCCGCCGCCAGCACCTGCTGCCCCGCATGCGGATCCGCCGCAGGGGGCGCATTGGTTCGTCCCATCGCCATGACTTGCTCCTTCGCGCGGTGGCCCTCAGGCCCGTCGGCCTCCCCTCATCCTATGCCTCTCCCAAACGGAACGGCGCAGTTGACGGATCGGATTTGAAATCGTGGTCGCCTGGGCGTGTACTCATGCCCGTGAGGGGTCTTCAAAGACAACCACGGAGATCACGGAGGGCACAGAGGGCACAGAGAGAAAAGAAACGACGATCGCGGATTAAGGGATGGCGCGGATGAAAGACTCTGAAGTTTGATCCGTCTGGATTGGAGTTGGGCGGATCATTTCATACCACTTTTGGGAGGATCGCACATGTTCAGCGTTTCGCGGCTGTTCGCAATGATCGCATTTCTGAGCGTTGCCGGCGTGGCCCTGGCGGATGAATCGAAGGTGACGCTCAAGACGGCGCCGCCGGTGGTGGTAAAGACGGAGCCGATGGCGGGGGCGGATAAAGTCGACCCGAACCTGAAGGAGATCCGCGTTACCTTCAGCAAGGAGATGACCGATGGGAGCTGGTCCTGGTCGACGGCCAGCGAGGACACCTTCCCCGAAATCGACGGCAAGCCACACTACCTCAGCGACAAGCGAACCTGCGCGCTGCCGGTGAAGCTGAAGCCGGGCAAGACCTACGCGATCTGGGTGAACAGCGAGAATTTTGGGAACTTCAAGGACAAGGACGGGCGGTCGGCGGTGCCGTATCTGTTGGTGTTTGAGACCAAGCCCTGAAGCGCGGGCGCGTAGGGGCGGACCCCCGTGTCCGCCCGCTGTCTGACGTAGGGGCAGGCCCGCGTGCCTGCCCTTTCACTGGCGAACGGGCAACGCTCGCCCGCTTGCAATCTGGAATGCAAAAGCGCCGCCAAGACGCCAAGGACGCCAATAGGAAACAAGAGAGACGCAGGGACGCGGGGCACGCGGGGACGCGGGGAAGGAGTTCTTCTCTCTCCCCGTCACCCCGTCCTCGTGTCTCCGTGTCGTCTTTCTCCCTCTTGGCGATCTTGGCGTCTTGGCGGCGCTGTTTCGTGGCCGTCCGCATACGAAGAAAGACGTAAAACGTAAGGAGCTTCCTTACGTTTTACGTCTTTACGTTTTAAGCAGCCTCGTTCCCGACGCGGCTTACTCTTGCAGCTTCTTCTTCGCTTCATCCGGAACTTCGACCTTGGTCGACCCGACGTCCGAGATCTGGACGGTGGTGGTGCGGTCGATGTCGCGGGTGTTGCCGTTGAAGTCGACGGTGCCGGTGACGTGCAGTTCGTAACCGGCGAGGACGCCGTCCTTCGTGTAGAACTTCACGTCGCCCTTGGCGTTGCTGATCTGCGGCCCGTTGGCGTTGGCGTTGGCGTTGTCGGCACCGCCGCGACGGCGGCCGCCGCCGAAGGCCATCGCCTTCTTGGCCCCTTCTTCAGACAGCGGGCCCGACCACCCGTCGCTGGACGACGAGGGGGTCAGCTCTTTGACGTCGGCAACCAGTTCCTCGGCGGCCTTGGCGGGGGGCTGCATGCCCTGCACCATCCGGCCCATGAACCGCCCGGGGCCCGGCTGCCCGCCGTTGTTGTCCTGGGCCAGTTCGGCCGGTGTCTTCCAGCCGTTGTCGGGGGTCTTGATGACGGCCTTGTCGCCTTTCTTGACGACCTGGATCTCGTTATCGCCGCGGGTCATGGTGAGGATCATCACACCCGACTCTTTGTCGATCTTCCCTTCGCTGGGACCGCCGGCGCCGCGGCCGCCACCGCCACCGCCACCGGCCTGAGTGGTCGTCTTCCAGCTATAGTTCTGTGAGTCGGCCAGCTTTTGCGTGGCCGCCTTCGCGTCGTCCTGCGCTGCTGCCATGACCACGCCCGACCCGGCCACCAGCGCGACGCATCCGAACAATACATCCCGGAACATGCGAACCTCCTTCATGAAGTGTTAGGTACCCGCGTCCTTAGTCCCCCTCCCTGCATGATAACTTCCCGATCTTCCGGCGACACATGAAAACTTCATATTGCACCCCGCCCTACAACTGCCGCAGAAAGGCAACCAGGTCGCTCCGCTCTTCCTTGTTCAACTTGGTTTGCAGCACCAGGTTGAAGAATTCGACGGTGTCCTCCAGCGTCAGGCAGCTGCCGTCGTGCATATACGGCGGGCTTTCCTTGATGCCGCGGAGGGTGAACGTCTTGATGGGGCCGTCACCCGGCTCCTGCGTAAACCGTTCCATGTGCAGATCGTGATACTGGTGGTCCATGTACGATTCCGTGGCGATGTGGCAGGTGCCACACTGCCCCTTGCCAAAGAAAAGCTTCTCGCCGCGCATTTCCGACTCGGTGGCCAGTTCCGGCTTGAGCCGGTTGGTGGCCGGGTCGAGCCTGGGGGCCGGGGGGAAGTCGAACATGTTCTGCATCTGGGCCATATGGCTGACCTGCACGCGGTCGATGATGTTCGCGCCTTTTTTGAAGGCGTGGATCTGGTCGCCGTTAAAATAGGCAGTGCGCTGCTCGAACTCGGTGAAGTCCTCGACGCTGCGGAGCGACCGCTTGGACCCGTGGACCTGCTGGTTGAAGACGCCGCGAAGGCTGACCGTGTCGAGGCGCATGCGCCGTTGCTCGGGCCGCGCGTCGGGGCTAAGGTGGAACTGGCCCGTCGTATGGCCATTAACATGACAGTCCAGGCACGTTACGCCGAGCGACGGCTGGGCCGACTTGCGGTCGTCGGTCGCGTTAAATTCCTCCTGCGGGAACGGGGTCAGCAGCATTCGCAGGCCATCGAGCTGCACCGGGGTGAGGATGTCCTTAAACAGCCGGTAGTAATTGTTGATCGACACGACCTCGCCGCGGGACACGTCGCCCAGTTCCGGCCGGCTGGAAAGAAACATCGCCGGCGGAAACTCGGGAAGGAACGCGTCGGGGATGTCGAAGTCGATGTCATACCTCTGTAGCCGGGGGAATTGCGCGATCTGCACCTGCGGGAAGACCTGCCCGCCGGGGGCCTGCTTGGGGTGGGGCAGCGGCGGGTAGGGGAAGATTCCCTGCTGGCGGATCTCCTCCGGCTTCATCGAAGCGAGCTTGTCCCAGTCCATGCCCTCCTTCAATCGGGCCGTCGGGCCGACGCAAATGGGCTTGCCCCGGGACATCTGCACCTGGGGGTCGAGGTGCGGCGTCAGGTCGTAGCGCGATTCGAGCAGTTTCTGCTGCTGGGCCATTACTTTCGGCTTGTCCGCCACGTCCTGCTGCATCGTCTCTTCAAACGTCTGCATCGGGTGTTTGGCGCCCAGCGGGTCGCGATAGAAGTCGAACCCCTTCACCATTCCCTGGTCCGGTTGATCTTTGAACGCGGTCGAAGACGGCGGCGCATTGCTCGCGGTGAAGACGTCGGACCGATCGTGCTCGGACTTCTGCTGCTCGGGCCGCGTCGTCGGCACCTGCTGCGGCGTCTGTGCGTCGGCGACCGCGTCGTGCGGCGCCGCGGTCGGTTGATCCTGTGCCCGGGCGACGTCGATGAAAATCACCATTGCGATTGCCGCCGCGAGCGATCCGGTCGCGGCGAGCGCGCGGAATGCGGGCATTGGGTTCTTTCGCATGAGTGATCCTCCGGTCGAACAGTTGAGCCGAGTTCCCTGGCTCGGCGCTGCCGGCGCCAATTCCGCCACGTCCTCTGCATAACCCGGGATTGCTTGGGCCGTCCACTTGAAAAATCGCAGGGGAGGGGCGGAATTGGGGGGCCGCGCCGGCGAATCCTTACCCGTCCGGCCTACGATCTGGTAAGAAATCCCGGCCGTGCCCGCCTTGGGGCCGTCCGCGTAGAATGGAAGGGAAGGATGTCTCGCGATGCAGATGTGCAATGCCCTGGTAGTGATCGACCCCCACCACCCCGACCAGAACACGCTGCGGGAGATCGTCGAGGCCGTCAAGGACGCCGGCGGGCAGGTCCTCGAGGTCGAGCCCGACCGCCACGTAATCGAGGTGCTGATCCCCACCCGGGAGCTCCCCATCGTCGCCGCCATGGGCGGCGTCTCCTACGTCCGCCCCGTCCTCACCTACGAACGCATCACCACCCCCGCCGAGCCCGCGATGGCCGAACTGGAGGAGAGCTCCTGATCGTTCGCGACTGCGCGGGAGGATTGGTCCACGAAGGACACGAAGGGACACGAAGAGAGAACAGAGAATTGGTTTTTCTTCTTCGTGCATCTTCGTGTGACTTCGTGGATTGCACGACAAGGAAAGTGGAAGAATCGGTCCGCGAATGGACGCGAATAAACGCGAATAAGAAAAACGGAGACGAGGTGCTTTGACGTGGCACGGGCGCCTCGCCCGTGCGGAGGCGCTTGCACGGGGGAGGCGCCCGTGCC
>DASXMX010000541.1:0-3674 GCA_036495445.1 Tepidisphaeraceae bacterium | reverse complement strand
GTCGGTGCTGTGCTGGGACCACGAGAGCGGCTCTGCCCCCTGCGGCGTCTGAGTGAACTTGTACGAGAAGCGCGTGCTCATCGTCCCGTCCAAGAGCTTCATCCCGCTCAAAACGCCGCCCACTTTGGTCAGCGTTGCGTTGGCACAAAGCTCTGCTTCGTCGGCGTTGACGTCAGGCGAAGACAACTGCACCGAACCGGTGATGTTCTCAGGCTTCACGTCGTACCCGTCCTCCGCCCCGAGCGCGGCGATCGCGGCGCGATTGACCGGCCAACTCTCGCCCGCGCTCCGCGCCGCTTTAGAGCCGACGATCGCCTCATAGTTGCGGTCGGACAGCCCCGAAACCGGCAACCTCGTGATATACGACAACAGAGTTGAAACGCCCGCCGGGACCGGCTGGTTCCCGATCGCAAAGCCGGCTGGTCCGGCCGTGATGACCGTCCCCGCGTCGTACAGCGATTTCCCGTTCTCCGACATCCGCTCAACCGTGAGTTCGGCGCGAGAAACCTTGCCTTTCTCGTCGACGGCAAGAACCCGTTCCGCTCCGACAAATTGAAACTCCCGATCGCGGCGCGGGGCGCTCCGTATCGGCTTGCCCCAATTCATGGTGAGGGCATTTCCGGTGATCTTGCCTGAGACGGAGAACCGTCGAACTTCATTCACCTTCCAGCGATGTGAGAGCGTGAATGACATCTTCCCTACGGGTTGCGTTTGGGCCGTGGGTATTGCGAGAAGAAGGAAAACGAGAACTCTGGCCATGTGTTGCTTTCGTGAACCGTCGCGACGGCAGCCACGGCTGCGAAAGCAGCCGTTGCGGTCCGCGCTCTCCGAACTTCATTCCCAGCATCGTAGCGTCGGACAGCGGCAGGTCATCAGGACGGATTGTGCCCCCCGTGCTGCACCCCCAGGCGTCCGGCGTCGTCGCGGGTCGCCCGCGGTCGCGTTGTCGTTAATTCCTTCCCATGTAGCCGTGCCGTTCGAGCCAGGCGTCAAGGACCGGCCACATCTTCACGCTGATTCGGGCGTCGGCGTAGGCGCCGCGCATACGGTACAGGTCGAGAAGCTGGTCGCCGGAAAGGAACAGCGTCTCGATGTCTTCGGATTCATCCTGCCCCGCGTTGGAGGCTTCACCGGCCACGGTCATGTAGACCAGGACGGCCGATTCGTCCGTCAGGCCGGCGGACGAGAACACGGGCGGCGAGATCTTGGTGATCTCCACCCCCTCCAGGCCCGTCTCCTCCTTGAGCTCCCGCGCCGCCGCTTGGGCGGGCGTCTCGCCTTCGTCGACCAGGCCCGCGGGGAAGCCGTAATAGTAGCCGCCGAGCGGGCATCGGTATTCCTTCGTTACGACCAGCGATTCGTGCCCGCCGTCGGCGGCGACACGCGTCGCCACAACCACCACGGCGTCGGGCGCGATCTTGCCGGTGACGACCATCGGTTCTTTCTTGCGGGAAACGAAGGTCCAGTTCCCCCGGCGTTCGCCGCGACGCCAATCCACGGACCATACTTTCAGCCACTTAAGATCCGGCGTGAGACATCGAATGTTGTCGAGGATCGTGGACATCGCGTTCTCCAACTCGCCTTCTGCCTGGCAATAGCGGGCGAGAACCTCAACGGCACTTACTCATCGTCTGCCGAAGCAACCGTAACCGTGCTGCATCGCTCGCATTCGATTCGCTGTGAACCGCTCGAATATGTTCGTACGATGTGCCACGTCTCCGTTGCGCATCGCGAGCACGTACGCAAGTCGTCCGCGATGTCTGGCGCCGGCGGATGCGGGATCTTCGTCCCGCATTCGGGGCATCGATCCGTGCTGGCCCGGAGGTCGTAGCCGCAGGCCGCGCAAACGGGGGTAGGCGGCGTCGTGAGTTCGTACGGCGTCGACAACGGCCAGAGCAGCCATTGCACCGCCGCCCATCCGGCGAGCACCAGGACGAGTCCCAGCCCGCCGATCACGCGATAGAACAGGCCAAAGATCGCCAGGCAGCACACCACTCCCCAGCTAATGCCCCAGACTACGCTTGCCACGAACTGCCAGCAGCGAACTGGTCGAATGCCCACGCCGCATGCGTCGCACTTATGAAAGGGCGTCACGAAACCCCAGAGGGAAAGACGAGCGTTGCAGGCGGGGCATTTGGCGCGGTATTGCATTCCGCGCCGGAGTATAACCGCGCCACTTGGGATGTCGCTCCATGTCGGGAAGTCAGGCCTCATCGAGTTACGTCGACGTCGGCGTGCCGCACTCCGCGCAGCGGTCCTTGCAGGCCCGCAGGTCGTGGCCGCAGTTCTTACAGAGACCATGGAGTGCCCGATGCGCAGCCTGATTTCGCTTTCGCGCGACTCCAAGAGCAAATAACGCAACGGGCGTCAGCCCCACGGCCCAGATGATCCTGCCCCGTTCAGGTTTTTCCGCGGTGATCGCGCTGACCCCCCAGAGCCACACCAACGTGGCGGCGAATCCGAGAAACCCTTTCCAGGCGTCAGAGAGTCTCGTCATTGTCTCCGCCTCGACGATACCTACGCGGCGGTGAACAACCGACAGGTCATACGGTCATCTTAACCGCGATCGGCGTCCCGCACTCAGGACAGCGGTCTGTGCTGGCCCGCAGGTCGTATCCGCAGGTGCAACAACGCTTTTGGCGGTGCGCGCGTGCCCGCAGCAAGCGGTGAAGGGTCCACCGCACCGGCGCGAGTGCGAAAAGAGCGGCGAGGGCCGCGTCGGGGATCACGATCGCCCGGCGGTCCTCGCCGGCGTAGAGGCCGTGCCACCCACCGAACCCGGCGCGCCGCCACGATCGGCCCGGCGGATTGAGGAACGATGGAACGGGCAGGAGTGCCGCGGCCGGGTCGTCGACGTCGCGTCGCGCGACGCGGAGCACCTGGCCGGTCCATTCGAATGAACCGGGAACGCGCATGGCCGGGTAGCACGTCACTCCGAAGTGGGCCTCCCCCCGTGCCGAGGAGGCCAGGAAGCCGTAGGCGACGATCACGTTTGCACGATGCCCGTTCACGTGAAACGAAAGAGTGTCAGCGGTGCGATAGCTGCGCACCCAAAGCACGGCCGTCGCCGCCAGCATCAACAGCGACACCAGGGATATGGCGGTGAACCGGCGGCGGCGGATCATGCGTTCATCTTACCCGGGACCGAATCCCAGCCTGCGTGTGAAACCCGCTGGGCCTGTACGGCGGCATCGGCCACGTGCCGTGCGCCGCGACCACCACCCACGCGTAATCGCCGGTCGCAACCGGGATCTCGTAGGGCCCGGCCAACGCGAGCACTTTGGCCCCCACCTTTCTGAACCCAAGCGGCTCCCCGGCGAGGATCGTTTTCGATGCCACGAGCGACCCGCCGTGGGTGTATAGATCGCACCATCCGCTCGCGGGAGACGTGCGCATGACGGACGTTTGATCAGAATGGTAATTGACAGTCGGCGGCGCCGCGCAGCCGCCCAGCACGGCGACGCCCACGACTGCGATCAAACAGGAAGAACGCTCACCGGACGTGGATTGTACCGCGCGGCCGCGCCTCGCGCGGCCGGCGTCCGGCGGTGTAGGGCAGACGATCAGGCGAGCGTAGCATTGATGGCATGCGAACACTTGTCGTTCTCGTTGGCAGTGCGGTCGTTGCGGCGGCGAGCACGACCGGGGTGATGGGTTGCTGCCAATCCCTCTCT
>DASXMX010000540.1:0-3983 GCA_036495445.1 Tepidisphaeraceae bacterium | reverse complement strand
CTTCGGCGCCCACGACTGGTTTACCGACATCGCCGGGCGGCTAGTGAAATCCCAAAAACAAGATGGCTCGTGGACCTCGTCTTATCCCGGTGCGGCGGAGCTGGACTCCACCGCGTTCGCCCTCCTGTTCCTGGCCCGCGGGCAGGCGCCGGTGCTGATGAACAAGCTCGACTATCACCTGCACGCCCCGCCGCCCGGCCAGGCCCCCAAGCCGACGACGGCCCCCACCTCCGGCCCCGGGAGCGTGGTAGTCGCGGTCAACTGGAACGAGCGGCCGCGCGACCTGGCCAACCTGGCCAATTTCGTGGGCCACCAGACCGAGTCGTTCCGAAACTGGCAGATCGTAACCCTTCAAGCCCTGCCGGAGGACCTGCACGATGCACCGGTGCTTTATGTAAGCGGAAACGAGGCGCTCGACCTCACGCCGGATGATGTAAAGCGGCTCAAACTGTTCATCCAACAGGGTGGGACGGTGCTGGGCAACGCCGATTGCGGGCGGAAAGAGTTCATTCAGAGTTTCCAGGCGCTGGGCAAGGCGATGTTCGGCGGGACGTTCCGCGAACTCCCGCCGCAGCACCCTGTTTACACGCACGAACAGTTCCCGGCCAAGCGGTGGCGAACCCACCCGTCAGTGCTCGGGCTGACCAACGGCGTCCGCGAACTGATGGTCCTGGTTCCCAACGCCGATCTAGCACGCTGGTGGCAGAATCCCACGGGCGCGGCCGGGCACGAGGAGGCCTTCGAGTTGGGGACCGACTTGTACGAATATGCCTGCGACCGCCAGCTCTGGAACAAGGGGGACAGCTACATCGTGCACCTCGACCCGGGCGTTCACGCCGAGCATAAGGTCAAGGTCGCCCGCCTCGCCGCCGGGCCGAATTGGGACCCGGAGCCGGGTGGGTGGAGCCGTCTGGCGACGGTCATGCACAACGAGGACTCGACTGACCTGATCGTTTATTATGCCGCGCCCGGGCAAGGTGCGCTCACGGCCGCCCACATCGCCCACCTCACCGGCACGACACCCTTTTCGCTGAGCAACGCAGCCCGGCTGGAGCTGAAGTCGTTCGTGGAGCACGGCGGGACGCTGGTCGTCGACGCGGCCGGCGGATCGCTCCCGTTTGCGGACGCCGCCGAACAGGAGATGAAGGCGATCTTCGGCCAGGCCGCGGTGCGCGATCTGGACCAGACGCTGGCGCCCAATCACCCGGTCTTTCGCCTCCCGCCGCACCCGATCGACGCGTTCACCTATCGCCCCTGGGCGAGGCAGAACAGTGTCGGCGCGCTCAAGCAGCCGCGGATCAAGGGAATCACGATCGGCGATCGGGTGGGCGTCTTCCTCAGCCGCGACGATCTCAGCGCGGGACTGGTCGGCGAGCCGGTCGACGGGATCATCGGCTATTCGCCGGAGACCGCAACCGCCATCATGCGGAACATCGTCCTCTACGCGACGCGCGCAACCACCGCGGGCAAGCAGAAATAGACCCAACGTGATCGCCCGCCGGCTCGAGCGGATCAACTTGCGATGTCGAGTTTCTGGTGCAGCCCTTCCGCAGCTGCAAGTGCAGGCCGGAAAGCCTGCACCGCAATGGGCAACCCGCTACCGGTCAAAAGATCCGCTCTATTGCGGTTCGTAAGCGGCGATGGCCGCCGCGATGGAGTCGACGACGTCCCGGGCCAGCACGCATCGGCGGCCGAGCCGCTCGCCGGCGAGTTCCCCCGCCTTCCCGTGGATCCACACGCCAGCCACGGCGGCGTCGAACCGGTCCATCTTCTGGCCGAGCAGCGAACCGACGATGCCGCTGAGGACGTCACCGGTTCCGGCCTTGGAGAGGCTGCTGTCGCCGGTGTCGTTCACGTACACACGGCTCCCGTCGGTGACGACGGTGTGATACCCCTTCAGCACGACGACCTGCCCGAACGCCTTGCTGGCGGCCGTCGCGATGTCGATCCGCCCCTGTTCATCCGACGGCACCTCGCTGCGGCCGATCAGCTTCGCCAGCCGCTTCATCTCCCCGGGATGCGGCGTCAAAACCGCCTGCGCATGAAATGTCTTCGGCCACCGCTTCCCCGCCGCCAGGAGGTTCAGCCCGTCCGCGTCCAGGACCATCGGCTTGAGGAGGCGGATCAGCCGCATGAGTCGCCCCGCCGCCTCGTCGCTCTGCCCCAGCCCCGGCCCGATCACCACTGCGTCCGCCTTGTCGGCTTCACTCAGCAGCCGACGTTTCGCTGCCCCCTTCCCGAGCCCCAGCCCGATCAGTTCCGGCGTAATCGAGATCGCCGCCGGGAGGATGACCTTCGGCACCGCGATCTGCACGAGCCCCGAGCCCATTCGCAGCGCCGACGTCCCCGCCAGCACCGGCGCGCCGATCATCTCGTCACTGCCGCCGACGATCAGCACGCGCCCGAACAGTCCCTTGTGCCCCTCTACCGGCCTCGTCGGCAGCGCAGGCAACCGTGTCACCCGATCCATGCCGCTCTCCTTCCGGCCCCCAAACATTTTACAATTCTCAATTTGCAATTTGCATTTTGCAATGCCATGATTTGCCGATCGCATTCCGATATCGACGCCGATCGCCGGATGGGTCCGATGTCCCACTTTGTCCCGCAATGTTTCCCCGCCATCGCGCTTCGGCGAGCCGAATGTGCTAATATGGTGTTCGCGCCTGCCGCCGGCCGGCGGCGCCTGCCCCTTATCGGAGTGAACCACCCATGCGCGGCATGTCGTACACCCGGGCGACTCGAAGCGCCCCAACGCCTCGCGTTGACGCGATCGTCGCCGAAGCGCTGGCCAAACAGGCCGCGGCCCGTCCCGCCAAGACGCCGCCCAAGCCGATGTCCGTCACCCCCACCCTCCCCAAGGCCGGCAAGCGCCGCCGCCAACGCCGACGATCCCCGGGCAAATGATCCGATGGTCTTCCGCCGCGAAGCCCGACCCGTCCCGGTTTACATATTCGCCATGGCCTACATCCCAGATAACGCGCGCTGGTATCTGGCTGATATCGTGCTCGAACTCGTCATCGAAGGCGATTCGCGCAACGTCGTGCACACGAATCTCTTGTTGATCGAAGCGGCCTCGCCCGAGCAGGCCTACGAGAAGGCGTTGGCACTTGCGCGGGCCGGTGAGCACAGCTACACGAAACCGAAGGCAAGCAAGTCCGCGTCGTGTTTCGCGGCCTGGCGGACCTGAACGTTATCGATGACGAGCTCGAAGACGGCGCCGAACTGGCCTTCTCGGAATCCGTTGCAGTTCCCCCAGCCAAGCTGCGCGCCCGCCTCCGGCGGAAGGAGGAGCTTGGGACGTTCGCGCCTCACGGTCCAAGTCGCCGAGGGCCCAACTACATGCCCGACTCGATTATGCGGAGGCTGGAGCAGGAAGGGTTTACACGGGAGGAAATCGAGGGGCAGCGGTAGATCTCGCCCGCGCCGCACAATCGAGGTAACTGGCATTGGTCGAATACGCTCGCCCAACCCGAAGTCGCCTTCCCCAGGTGCCAATCCGTCTCGTCGTCGTCGCGCTTCTCGGAATCGCCGTACTCGCCCTGCCGTTTGTCAGCGTCCGACAAACGCGCAGCCGGATGGACGCCGTTTCGGGCTCGATGGAATGGCAGACGACTTGGCCATTCGGAATCACGTGGGGACCACGGGTCACGCCCTCTCCCTTGGAACTCCGCCTGCGGCAGCGCCGCATTCCATGGACAAGGCACTGGCAATTGCTCCACAACACCCATCGCACCCTGGTTGGCACCGCCACTTGCTACGAATGCGGCTCAGCGCCGGCGATCTACCAGTTGAAACCTGCGTTGCAGCAGTATGCCGATGTCACGACAGACACCGGGCTTCGGGATTTCGTGAGCGTGATGCAGAGCGGAACAGACGACCAACAGAGGCGAGCGGTGCAGGCCGCGTTGGATAAAGCCTTGCGATGACTTTGGTCCTCGGATCGGTGCAGTTACAATTCTCATGAGCACCGTGGCCGTTCTGCT
>DASXMX010000539.1:0-3774 GCA_036495445.1 Tepidisphaeraceae bacterium | reverse complement strand
CAGAACTGTTTCCCCAAAGGAGGAAGCAACATGTTCCAATTCGTTCAACCGCTCGAGCAGCGGACGTTGTTTGCGGCAACAGGAATTAGTGCAACGCTGAGCGCCGATCTCTCCACGATCCACGCGGACGCCAAGACCGTGCGCGCCGATCTCCACACCGTTTCCAAAACGGTGGGCAGCGATGTGAAGACGATCCAGGCGGACTTGAAGGGATCGGGTTCGTCAAACAACAAACTCCTGGTGACGCTGAGGGCGGATGACGCCAGGTCGCTGGCGAAGGTCACGGCCGCGCAAGAGCGATACCTGGACACCGGCCAGGCGCTGTCGGCGATCGTGACGGCCGAAGGCAAGCTGTTGGCGGCGCACTCGAATTCGAACCTGCGCTCCCACCTTGCGTCGCAGATCAGCAAGTTGAACAGCACCGTCGCCGACAATCTGGCGACCCTGCAGGCGGCGGTAAACACCGCCCAGACGACGTTCAACACGGACGTCCAGGCGATCGCTGCCGCCGGCACGAGCAACCCGACGCTCGCGACCGACGCCACCACGGCCAAGAACGACTTCGGCACCACGACCGGCACGTACCTGGTCGCGGCCAACACGTTCAAGACCGACACCGGCACCCTCGCCACCGACGCCGGCACGATCTGATCTGTCCGAATCCGTCAAACAACAACGTCGCCGCGGGAAGGCTGGGCGTTCCCGCGGTGACGTCATTTGCGCGAGGGCCCCGGCCTGTGCGAATGGGCGTCGCGCACATGGAACGGGTGGGCCTTCGGCCCGACTGCTACTCCTTGCAAATTACGCTTCTTGCGCAGTCGCTTCGGCATCGTTGGCCGGGAGGACCGGGGTGGTTTCGAGTTCGGGAGCGAGGTGAAGCGAGGCATGTTCGTAGGTTCTGCGGTGTTCTTCGGGGGCGGGAACGATCTCAAGATCGTCCTGAACCTGTTCCTGCTGGACGAGGATCTTCTTCTCGCGGATCAGTTCTAGCAGGGCGAGGAAGACGCCGATCATCTCGCTGCGGCTCTTGCGGCCGACGACGAGCTGGCGCAGCGTCAGCTTCCCGTCGCGCTTCAAGCGGTCTTCGATGTCGGCGGCGTGCAGGTCGATCGGGGTGTCGTCGTAGAGCACCTCGTGGTACTTGGGCTTGCGGACGCCGACTTCCTTCATCAGCCGGTCGAACGCGGTCAGCAAGTCCCAGATCTGCACCTCGTCCAGATCCACCGGCGGGGGCTCGTCGGGATTCCCCTCGGGCTTGGCCGGGAAGCGGGCGAAGCGGTTCTCGTGCTCGTGCTGACGGCGCTCCAGCAGCGTGGCCGAGTCCTTCAATCGCTTGTATTCGAGCAGTTGCTGAACGAGCTCCATACGCGGATCGGCCAGTTCCTCGGCGGCGGTCTTCTGGCCGTCCCTTTGGGCGGCGGGCGCGGCCTTGGGGAGCAGCGTGGCGGACTTGATCTCCATCAGCGTCGCCGCCATTACGAGGAACTCGCCGGCGACGTTGATGTCAAGCCCCTCACGGTCCTTCATCTCCCGGATCATGTGCATGTAGCCGAGGTAGGAGTCGGTGATGCGGGAGATCGGGATGTCGTAGATGTCGAGCTCGTCCCGCTTGATCAGGTAGAGCAGCAGATCGAGCGGGCCGTTGTAGACTTCCAGTTCAACTCGGTATTCCACGCCCGTCCTTGGTTCGGAGCCGGCCTGATTGTAATGGGAGTCGTCCGCAAGTCTAGGAAACGCGACCGGCTTGCGGGCGTGAAACGGGAACTCGCTGAGGTCGGTCAGCACGCTGGTGACGGGTTGGGCCATTTTTGTAGGGGCGAACCTTGTGTTCGCCCGTGTAGGGGTGAACCTCGTGTTCACCCGTCTTTGTCAAATGGGCGGAAGAGGGCGAATACGAGATTCGCCCCTACCGGCAGGGCGAACACAAGGTTCGCCCCTACGAAACGGGCAATACATCCCTTATGATGCCCTGACCCGATGAGCATTCCGATCAGGCAATTTGCCCGGCAGGTCTTGGAAACCGAGTCGGCCGCGGTGCGAGATGTGATCTCGCAATTGGATGACACGTTCGACCGCGCGGTCCGGCTGATCCTGGACTGCCCGGGCGCAGTCCTAACCAGTGGGATCGGCAAAGCGGGGCACGTCGCCCGCAAACTTTCCGCCTCGTTCAGCAGCACCGGCACGCCGAGCCACTTCCTCAACCCCGCCGAGGCCCTTCATGGCGACCTCGGATCGATCCGCAAGGGGGACGTCGTCCTCATCCTCTCCTACAGCGGCGAGAGCGACGAAATCTTGCGGATGTTGAGCGTTGTCAAGAAGTTAGGCAATCCGGTCGTGGCCCTCACCTCTACTACGGCCAACAGTCTCGCCCGGTTTGCCGACCTGGTTCTCCGCGTCGGAAAAATCGAAGAGGCTTGTCCCCTTGGCTTGGCGCCTAGCGCGACGACCACGGCTCTGGCCGCCTTGGGAGACGCCCTGTTTCTGGCGGTGATGAAGAGCCGCCAGTTCACCACCGAAGAGTTCGCCCTCTATCACCCGGCGGGCCAGCTTGGCCGCAAGCTCATCCGCGTGAAGGAAGCGATGACCTTCCGCCTCGGCGAGAACCTGCCCGTCGCCTCCGACCGGCTCACGATCGGCCAAGTCCTCCACGAAGTCAGTTCCATCAAACGTCGCAGCGGAGCCGTCGTATTGGTCGATGACACGGGAAAGCTCAGCGGCATCTTCTCCGACGGCGACCTGCGGCGGGCCATCACCGACAACGACGGCACCGTCCTCAGGCAGCCGATCCGCGAGGTCATGACCAAGAACCCCAAGCGGATCCGCGGCGACCAACTCGCCAGCGAGGCGATCGCCCTGATGCGGCCCTACCGCATCGACGAACTCCCCGTCGTCGATGACGACGACCGGCCGATCGGGATGATCGACATTCAGGATCTGGTCGTGCTGAGGATGCTGGACGTCGAGCCGTAGTCTTTCAACCTGATGCGAAGCGCAATCCTCGTCATCCTCTCCGCGGCGGCCCTGGGCGGGTTGTTCATGTTCGTCTGGACGCTCCAGCCGGCGTCGAGCACGACGCTGAAGGACCAGCCGCCGATCGCGCCGCCCCCGCAATTGAAGGACCGGGAAGGATACGGCCCGATCAAGCCGGGCGAACGGTGCTACCTCTCGCAGTACGATCACAACGGCCAGCTCGTCTCCCGCTTCAAGGGCGACGAATTCGTCCCCCAGCACGACGGCACCGTCCGAATCACCAACCCCGAAGCCGACTTTTACCTGGCCAATCACCAGCACCTGGAGATCCGCGGGATCGAGGGGAACGTGGTGATGAAAGACGTGCCGAACCTCGGCCAGAGCGGGTTCGCCAACGCCGGCAGCCCGTCGCCCCCGAGCCGGGGGCGCTTGAACCAGGTGACCGTTCGGCTCATCGACGAGATCAAGAACGCGCCCCTGCTGACGATGACGACGAACAACGTCGTCTTCGATAACGAGACCTATCGCATCTACACCGAAGGGTACAAGGACGAACAGGGCAAGGCAGTTCCGGACGATCAGGTTCCGGTCGTCGTCGAGGGGCAGATTAGGATGCGCGGCCGCGGCCTGACCGTCCGGTGGAACGACAAGGACGGCCGGCTCGAACTGCTGGAAATCGCGCACGGGGACGTGCTGGAGATCACCGATCCGTCCAACCTGTCGTTCGGCGGCGGCAAGCCCGCCAAGCCTGCCGCAGCGAAGCGCTCCGAGGCAACGGCCGGCCGGCCGTTGCCCCAGATGCTT
>DASXMX010000538.1:0-4120 GCA_036495445.1 Tepidisphaeraceae bacterium | reverse complement strand
ATTAACGCTTTCGCACTTCCGGAGTAGAACGGGTGACGCCGCTTGACTTCGACGAGCTCAGCTCAGTGGAGTCGCGCCTTCGCGAACGCAGCGACGTGCCGCCGAAGGATCCTTCCGGAGGACGGCCCTCCGTTCGCGAAGCCGCAAGCGGCGGCACCAGGCAATATGACGTTTCACACTGCTCGCCAAGGGAACTCGCCCCATGGACCGCCGCAACTTTCTCGCTGCCACCGCAACTTCCGCACTGGGCCTTGCGCTCGACCGGGTTTCCGGCGCCGCCGAGACATCGCAGAACAAGGCGCTGATCGAAATCCGGACGTATCACTTCGCCTCGCCCGAGAAGCAGCAGGCGTATCAACGCTTCATGGCCGAGACCGAGATCCCCGCGTTGAACCGGGCCGGCGTCAATCCGGTGGGCGTCTTCAAGCTGCTCGCCAAGGACAACCCGACCCTGAAGCTCACTGCCGACAGCACGGACCTCTATATCGTGCTCCCGCACCGCACGCCGGAGTCGTTCATTACGTTGGAGGACCGCCTGGCCGCTGACGAGGCTTACCAGAAGGCGGCCGCGCCGTTCCTCAACACGCCACAGAAGGATCCGGCCTTCACCCGCTACGAGACCACCCTGCTTTCCGCATTTGACATGTTCCCCCAGGTGCAGGTGCCGACGACGGCCCCCGCGCGCATCGTCCAGCTCCGCACCTACGAGAGCCACAGCCGCGAGCGGGCCCGCAAAAAGCTCGAGATGTTCCAACAAGGCGGCGAACTGTCGATCTTCAAGCGGTCCGGCATGCCCGGCGTCTTCTTCGGCGAGGCCATCGCCGGCGACCGCATGCCCAACCTCACCTACATGCTCAGCTTCGAAAACGACGAGGCCCAGAAGGCCGGGTGGAAGGCGTTCGGCAAGGACGCGGACTGGAAGAAGCTCAACAAGGACGAGCAGTACAAGGACGCCGTCTCCCACATCACCAACCTGCTGCTGCGGCCGTCGGAGGGATCGCAGATCTGATCGTGCTCGACCATGCGGCAAGATCATTCGTCCACGCATTTGAAACCGGAAGGAGATGCTGATGACTCGCTGGATTGCCCCCGCCCTGCTTTCGATGTGTGTTGCCGTGCCTGTGATGCGGGCGCAGGAAAACAACGGCGCTGCCAGGGCCGCGGCCCCCGAAGCCCCGGTCGCCCCGCTCGACCCGCGGCTCAAGCAACTGGCCGCCCACATCGACCTGAAGGACGGCGACACCGTCGTCTTCCTGGGCGACTCGATCACCCACCAGTGCCTCTACACGCAATACCTCGAAGACTACTTCTACACCCGGTTCCCGGGCGTCCACGTCCGCTTCCACAACGCCGGGGTGGGCGGCGATCGAGCCGCCGACGCGCTGGCCCGCTTCGACATGGACGTGGCGGCGTACAAGCCCAAGTACGTCACGATCCTCCTGGGCATGAACGACGGCGGGTACAAGCAGTGGGACGCCAAGACGTTCGAGACCTACCAGAAGGGAATGCTCGAACTGCTCGACAAAATCCAGGGGATCGGCGCCACGGCCATCGTCATGGGCCCGACGATGTTCGACCGCGACGCCCTGCTCATCAAGCCGAACAAGAATCGCCCGTTCGATAGCGACGTGAGCAAATACTACAACGCGGTCCTCGCCTACTACGGCACGTACATGCGCGACCAGTCCGCCGAGCGCGGGCTCGGGTATGCCGACATGTTCGCCCCGCTCAACGACCTGACGATGCAGGAGCGCGAGCACAACCCGAACTTCACGATGATCCCCGACGCGATTCACCCGAACGCCGACGGGCACGTGATCATGGCCTCGGCGCTGCTGGAAGCGGAGCACGAGCCGCGGCCCGTGGCCAGCATCACCGCGACGCACGGCCCGAACGGGTGGAAGGTCAGCGTCGGCCCCGGCGGACAGGCGAGCGACGTCGATGGCGACGTCGAGCACCTCACCTTCACCGCCCAGGAGCCCGCGCTCCCGTGGGTCGTCCCGGCCGAGGCGCAGCTCGGGTACAAGCTCGCGATCGCCGGGCACCGTTACAGCACCGAGCCGCTCCGCGTCATCGGCCTCCCGCAAGGCAAGTACGAGCTGAAGATCAACGGCCAAACCATCGGCACCTTCCGCGCCGCGACCCTGGCGTCGAGGGTCGAGCTGCAGAACTTCGACAAGTGCCCGCAGTACCAACAGGCGCTGGAAGTCGCCAAGCTCGACAAGGAAAAGAACGAGAAGGTCGTCCACCCCATGCGCGACCTGTACGGCCGCCTGAAGGGCAAGCGGTACGCCAAGAACGCGACGCCGGAATCGATCAACGCGTTCATCGAGGAGATCAAGCCGAAGCTCGAGGCGTTCGACAAGCAGCAGGCCGACTACGACCAGCGGATCTACGAGGCCGCCCAGCCCAAGCCACTGAAGTATGAATTGACTAAGGTGGACGCGCACTGAACGTTCAAGACGCGCTCGACATGGGACGCGTCTCGTTGGGGTTGAACCGCGAAGGCGCAAAGCCGCGACGAAAATGTATCGAGAGTTGTTTCTCCGGCTTTTCTTCGCGGCTTCGCGCCTTCGCGGTTTTCTTTTACGGGTTCTCCAATCGCCCCATGAACAGCATCGCCCCGCTCGATCGGTGGACGATGGCGAAGAGGAACGGGTGGTCGCCCCGGAAGACCTTCGGCTCGCGGTGGATCGCGATCGCCGTCGCCCGCATCCCGACGCCGGTCGCGGCGGCGGCTTCGGTACCCTCTTCGTCCACATTCACGAACGCCTTGTGGACCACCAGGTCGATGTAAAATCGCTCGGCGGAGCTCATGCCCGAAAAATCCGCCTGGCCGGTGAACGCGAGCCGCATGCCCATCTGGGGCAGATCCTTCTGCAATTCGTACCCGGTTTCGAGCTTGAAGCGCGGCAGCCACACCCTCACCTCGGGTGATGTCGCATGCCCGGCCAGGTCGTTTAATCGCTGCTCGGTCAGCCCCTTCTCGAACGCTGGCAGGCCATCGGCCGCCTTCGGCAGGAAGATCCGCATCGCCAGTTCCCCGCGGCCGTACGGAAGCTCCAGCATCTGAACCGTGTCATCCTCGGCGTACCGCAGGTGCGCCTGCTGATACATCAACGGCACCTTCACCTTTTGCCCGTCCCCGGTCGTGAACTCCGCATCCTGAGTCTGCGCCTTGGGGAACGGCAGGTCCCACTTGCCCTTGAAGTAGATGGCGTTGGTCAACACGAGCCGCGTGGCGGGCGTGACCGAGCCGGCGGGCATCAGGTCCTTGATCTTGTCGCGCGTCTGCTGCGCCACCCAATCGTTGATCGTCTGCCGGGCGGCATCGGACGCATTGGCGAAATCCAGTTCGGCCAGATGCCCGCCGTACTCCTTTTCGACCGTCTGAAGGTAGGCCAGCTGAAAGGGATATCCCTTCATGCCCCAGAGCGCATTGGCGACGCTCAGCTCATACCCACGTTGATCTCCCGCGCCGTTGAGATTTCGCAGGTACGCCCCAACCTGCCCCGCGCCGCCTGGATCGTTTGGAAGGTGGAGCGTCCTGGCCATCTCCTCCGCCGTCGCCCCGCGCGCTCCCGCCCAGGCCATCGCCAGCGCCGTCTGGACGCTGGTGGGCGAGAAGAAGACGTTCTTCACGTTTCCGCCGGCCAGCCGGCCGTACAGGTCCATCGCAAACGCGTTATTCATCCGGCCCACCTTTCCGTCCGAGTTGTCCGCCGGTGCCTGTGCCTGCGGCGCCGCGCCCGCGGTGGCGATCAACATCACCACCAGTCCGATCAAGCGTATGTTCATACCGAGCCTTCCCGGCCTCAGCCGGCCGTGTTCGGGTCTGCGATGCCTTCCTCAGTGTAGGCTCTGTCTGAAAACGATTGAGGCCGCGCTGGGCCGGGAATTGCCCTGATGCGAGGACGCAGCGCCCGATGCGGCTGCGGATCGCGCGGCCGTACCACTGCCGCCAGAACCGCGTGGCGTGGCCGGTGTGCCGGTACGCCCACAGCTCCTTGAGGTCGTCCTTCAGCACGTAGACGGTCATCAGCTTGCGGTTGGCCTCGTCCACCCGCACCCGGTCGACGACTTCGCGGCCATACTTGGCCACGACGTGGAACAGGTCGTA
>DASXMX010000537.1:0-16185 GCA_036495445.1 Tepidisphaeraceae bacterium | reverse complement strand
AAGGCTTCGTCCAGCGTCTTGGTATTGGGCTGCTCGGGATTGGAGACGAAGAAACCGCCGGCCTCGTTGCAGAGCCAGCGGACCAGGCGGATGTCCTTGGTCAGCTCGTACATTTCCCGGACCCGGTCGAGCGGGTTCTTCGCCCCGCTCTGCTCCGGGTCCTCCTTCTCGGCCGGCGGCTCGCACCACTTGTAGACCAGCGCCGGCGACACCTTCAGCGCCGCCGCCACCGCCTTCACCCCGGGCTCGTCCACCGCCTGACGAATGACTTCGTAGGATTTCATGGTTCGTGCATGGTAACGCGGGGCCGCCGGTGAAGCACGCGTACGTGAAACGTGACGAGTGGAACGTGACAATGCCGCCCGAGTACGACCTGGCGCATGACGTTCCACGTTCCATGCATCACGTTTCACTCCTCACGTTTCCGGCATATCCTGCGTCTCGCCCATGGCCCAATCGAAGCACCAGATCGAATCCCTCCTCGCCCAGGCGCGGTCGCGGCCGCGGCACCAGTTCGGGCAGAACTTCATGATCGACCAGAACCTGGTCCGCGCCGTGGCCGAGGCCGGCCAACTTGGGCCCGGAGATTGCGCGATCGAGGTCGGGCCGGGAACGGGGACGCTGACGGAGGAACTGCTCGATCGGGCCGGGCAGGTTGTCGTGGTGGAAATCGACCGCGATCTGGCGAGGTTGCTGCGCACGACGTTCGCGGGCCGCGAACGGTTCGCGCTGATCGAAGGCGACGCGCTGGCCGGCAAGCATGATCTCAACCCGGCATTGCTCGACACGATCGCCCGCGCCCGCGGCGACGGCCTGCGGGTGAAGCTCGTCGCGAACCTGCCATACAACATCGCCTCGCCGCTGGTGATCGAGATGCTGATCGCCGGCGTGGAACTGCTCGCGTTCACCGTCCAAAAGGAGGTCGCGCAGCGCCTGGCCGCCAAGCCCGGGACGGACGAGTATGGGCCGCTTACGGTGATGGCCCAGATGCTGGCGCGGGTGGAGCTGTTGCGGACGCTCTCGCCGCAGGCGTTCTGGCCCCCGCCGAAGATCGATTCGAGCTTGGTTCGCCTGACCCGTGACGACCGTCTGGGGCCGATGGCGAACGCGTTCAGCCGGTTCGTTCACACGGTCTTTTCGTTCCGAAGGAAGACGCTCCGCCGGGCGCTGGCTCAGGCAGGTTATGATGCGGATCGCGTCCTTTCGGCAACCGGTTTGGACGGACAGCGCCGCGCCGAGGAGTTCGCGCCGGAAGTGTTCGTGCGGATGTTCGAGGCTGCTGAAGGGAACCAATCCGGGGATGCGCGGCCGCTCGCCTGAGCGGGTATCCCTTCGCTGATTTCCGCGGCCCTCCCGGCCCGCCGCGGAACGCGTACATCTGCAAGGCGCGTTTCGACGCTCCGAGATGATCTTTTTTTGCGTCTTTTGTGCCTTTTCGTGGCTAATCCTCCAATGCCCCTCGTGGTTCCGAACATCACTGCGATGCGTGGATCTCCCGCAGCCTGAGGTTCCGGAACTTGACCCACCCGGCGTAATGCTCGGCGCCGTAGGTTTGGAGGCCGATGACGCCGGGGGCGAGGAGCTTGGGGTCGGAGTTGGTTTCGGTGAAGTCAACGACGCGGACGTCGTTGAGGTCGACGAGGATGTGCGGGCCATCCGCGACGATGTGCAGCGTGTTCCACTGCCCCGGCCGGCGGATGACGTCGTTGACGTCCCCCCTGCCCAGCCACCCGTTGCGATAGAGCCCCCCGCAGTATTCGCCCACGACGCCCCGGCCGATGTTCACTTGGTACCCGGTCTGGCCCTCCACGCCCGGGTCATTGCGCAGGTAAACGCCGCTGTTGTATTTGCCGTGCTCGTCGAGCGCGAAATCGAGCGACAACTCGAAGTCCTTATACGATCGGCTCGTCGTGAGCAACCCGTGGCGGGAGGGGTCGCCGTCCTGCGTGCCGACGATGACGCCGTCCTCCGCCCGCCAATGCGCCGTCCCGAGCGGCACCCAGCCGGACAGGTCGTGACCGTCGAACAACTCCTCCCACCCCGCCGCTTTGGAGGCGGGTCCCGCCTCCCCCTGCGCCGCCTTCGGCGGCGCCGAAGAGTTCAGGCATCCGGTTGCGATCAGTCCGAGAGCCAATACGAGAAAGCGAGATGTGTTTCCCATACGGGCGATTGTCGCCGCGAGACCGGTGGTTGCAAATTCCGCACTCCATGCCATGCAACAGGTGGTCCATTCTGTTGCAATGCACTATAGTTCTTCTTAGCTTCATTGCATGCGAATGAGCTTCCGTCAGATGTCCGCATTCGTCGCCGCATGGAAGCGACTTGGCCTGACGGACGAGGATCTGCAAGCGCTGGAGACGCAGATCATGGAGGACCCGAAGGCCGGCAGCGTGATGGCCGGGACCGGCGGGCTTCGCAAGGTGCGGTTTGCGCCTCCGTCGATGCACAGCGGAAAGAGCGGCGCGACGCGAGTCTGTTACGCCGTGATATTCGAAGATGTGTGCTACCTGTTCACGATCTTCGCGAAGAACGAAATGCCCAATCTGTCCGCGGCGGACAAGGCCGCGTTGCGTTCTCTGGTCGAAGAGATCCGCAAGCGCCACAGCAAATGAGCCCGCCCCCGGCGGGCGAAGGAGCAGCATGGCACGGATACCCTCCAAGCGGAAGGCCCGCGGAATGAAGACCAATAAGGCCGGCCGCGAATTGCTCGACGCCGTGCGCGAGGCGCACCGCGCCGTCGCCACTGGCGATTTCAGCGGCATCACCGTCCGCGAAGTCGAAATCCCAAGCCCGAACGAGTACGGCCCGGCGAAGGTCAAGGCGCTGCGCAAGCGACTCGGCGTGAGCCACCGCGTGTTCGCGGAACTGCTCGGCATTTCCCGCGAGTTGGCTGCCCAATGGGAGTACGGCACGCGCAAGCCGGCGCGCCTGGCTTGCCGGCTGCTGGACAAGATCAACGAAGATCCCGACGGTTATCTTTCGTCACTGATAAAGCGCCGGAAATCGGCATAGAACACATGAAGCGTAAAGCGATATAAGATCTCGATGCCCTCCTTGGCCCGCGGCGGGTGGCCAAGGCAAAGGCCGCCGCCCGGCAGAAGATGGAGACGATGCTGCTCTCGGAGGTCCGCCGGGTGAACTAACATGTTCCTCGCGCCAAAAGATCTCGCCTTACTTTTCCGTCTCCATCGAAACCTCAACGAGGATTTCAAAGAGGCCAAGCCGCGGCACGGCATCGTCAACTCGCTGCCGATGTCGGACCGGCCCATTGCCGCGCCGTGCGCAAAGGCGAACCCGGTGCGGCACCGCAGCGGGGGAAAGACCGCCGACCCGGGCGGCATCGAAGGCCATTTCCCGACCGTCGCGGCTTTCGTCCAGGATGGTGGGCGAATCGAGATCGGCGATCACGAGGGCTTCGGATTCGTCGCCAAGGCCCTCGATTACGGCGGGCTGGTGCTCGAGAGTCGCAAGGTAAGCACGGTGGCCAATGCGATGACGGCGCTTGAGAAAGGTCTTGCCAATCGCGCACGGCAGCAGTCGCGCACCGCGGGTTAAGCGGAGGGCTCAAACGGGGACTACTCAAACTCCACCTCGAGAATCGAGACGTCGTCTTTGAACTCGGCCTTCCCCTGCGCCTCCCGAATGAGCCTCACGACTTCCGCCGTTCGCGGGCGGTCCGCCGCTTGGGCTCGGGCGATGAGGGCTTCGAGGCCTTCGAGGAGGAGCATCCCGCCACCGGGCAAGGCGACCTCGTAAGCGCCGTCGCTGTACAGATAGAGTCGCGAACCGGGTGGCACGACGACTCGCCTTGCACAGAATCCCGAGTCCGGCATGACGCCGACCATCGTGCCGGTGCCGCCGAGTCTTGAGACGGAGCCGCCGTCGAACAGCAGGGCGGGCGGGTGCCCGGCGTTAGCGTAGACGAGCGAGCGGTCACGCGTGTGGTAGACGCCGTACCACATGCTGAAGAAACGGCCGTCGTTTTGCTCCATCGGAAACGCGAGGTTGAGCGCGCCGAGCACGCCGGCCGGGTCGTCGAAGGTCAGCCCCGCGAGGGTGGTGCCGCGGAGGGCGGATTCGATCGACGTGGAGAGAAGTGCCGCGCCGACGCCGTGCCCCATCACGTCGAGCAGGTAGATGGCCAGCCGGTCGTCGTCGAGCCAGCGATAGGAGAAGAAGTCGCCGCCCAACTCCGACGAAGAAACGAACTGCCAGTCGGTCCGAATTGGAGATCCCAGGGGCGGCGGCAGAAGGGATTGGACGTACGCCGCCGCCTCGGCCAGCTCGTCGGCCAGCCGCCGCTGCGCTTCGATCAGTTTGCTTTTCGTATCGAGCAGCTCGCGCTGCGAGCGGATCAGGTTCAACATGCCGAGCTCGTGCTGGGCCATGGCGGCGAGGCGCCCGAGGATCTCCAGCTCGGCGTCGTCAAGGGTTCGCGGCACGTGGTCGGCCAGGCAGAGCGTCCCGACGTTGTGGCCGCCAGGGCCGGCGAGCGGGTGGCCGGCGTAGAACCGGACGTATGGGTCGCCGACGACGAGCGGGCTGTCGCAGAACCGCGGATCGAGCCGGGCATCGGGGACGACCAGCGGTCCGTCCTGAAGAATCGTGTGGGCACAGAACGAAACGCCGCGCGTAGTTTCCGAGGTCTCCAGGCCGCAGCGCGACTTAAGCCACTGACGATCCGAGTCTATCATCGCGATATACGCGATCGGCGTGCGGAACACCCGCGCCGCCAGCCCGACGATCCGGTCGAACCGCGCCTCGGCGGGCGTGTCGAGAATGCTGAGCGCCTGGAGCTCTGCCAGGCGCTCGGCCTCGTCAGCGGGAAGCGGTGCGGGGATCATCGGGAACCGGTTAGGTTAGTCCGTGACGACGAGCGAGTCACGCGCCAGGTCCTCATCGCGTTCACGTTCGTGTTGGATTGACGGCCGCCCTCAGTCCGGAGAAGCTATACTTCCAGCGAGGCAAACCAATGGTAGCACTGCCGCTATTTGACGTGGTCATGTCCTCCGAACACGCGGGCCGATCGACGGATGTCGCGAGACAGCTGGTCGAGGCGGCGCTTGGCGAATTGGACCGGATCGGAAAGCTCGATCAGAGCCTCGCCCCGGCCGACCCCGCGCAATTCGACCGGAAGACCGCGGCCCTGATCCGCGGGCTGTACGAGCAGTGGGCGCGCGAGGCCGAATCACTCCTGGACCGCGTTGCACAGGCGGAACGGCGGTTCGGCCCTGTGGCACGGTCCCGCGAACTGCACGACGCCGTGGGCCGCACAGCGGCAATGCTTTCGATCTCGCTCGACGACATGGAAGCCGCCCGCCGGGACGTAGCCGAAGGCCGGCTCTTCTCCCGCGAGGAGGCCCGGCGCGAGCTACGCCTTGGAATTCACTGAGAACACGATTGCGGGCCTCGCCCGAGGCGGTACATGACAATCGTCTTTCCTTGTGCGGCCGGCAAGGATCCTGGAGCCGGCTGCCTGCAGACGGCAGCCGGCCAGCATGTGCGCTTTGTCGCCCATCCGGAGCTAGCTCCCGCCGCACGGGATTACGACGCCAGTTTCGTTTACGCCCATCCTGACGACTTTCCGCCAGATTCAGAGCGACCGACCTGGCGCGAGCAATTAAGGGCGTATAATTCGGAGTCCAATGGGAATCCCCTGGGTTTACTGCGCGCGTCCCAACTCTACACCCACCCCGTCTACCGGCAACTTGCGGCATCGATTCCCGAGCGGGGCCTGTTCATACTTTCGGCGGGCTGGGGGCTGGTGAACGCAGGCTATAGGCTTCCACACTACGACATCACGTTTTGTAAGGAGGCGGAATCCCACAAACGTAGATACCATCGTGATCCCTTTGCGGACTGGTGCCATTTGGATAGGAGCACCAGCGGGCCGATCGTTTTCTTCGCTCTCGGCGGTTACGACAAATTGTTCCGCAAACTCACGGCGTCCCTGTGTTGGGAGACCATCGTCGTTCACGGGTCGGCGCATGCGCCAAAGGGACCGAGTTGGTGGCGGACACGGTATTTCGATTGGCAACGTGAGATGCAGGCTCCTAATCAGAGGACTTGGCACTACGACTGCGCGAGCAAGATCCTCTCCGGCGAAATCTCGATCTGATAGCTGCGAGGAACCAATGGGAGACGAATCGACTTGCGTGGAGCTTCATCAGCTTGTGCGGAGCCTGCCGAGCCAGGCGTTTCCGCCGGACGCAAAGTACATCCCGCTGAACGGCGTGTATTTCGTATTTGAGAGGGGCGAGCGCGGGCACGAGGGGGAACGGATCGTCCGAGTCGGGAGCCACACCGGCGATGGACACCTCGCCTCGCGATTGGCGGAACACCTAACACCGAACAAGGACCGCAGCATCTTTCGCAAGAACATCGGAAGAGCCTTGCTATATCGAGAGAGTGACCCTTACGCGAGAGTCTGGGAACTGGATTTTACGAAGCGTGAAATTCGCGATAAGTACGGCCACCTTCGCGACCTCGCAAAACAGGAAAAGATCGAAGCCGCAGTGTCGGAGTACATCAAGGACAGGTTTGCTGTCCGCGTGATCGGCCTGTCGAGCTGCCAACTCGCGCTCGATTTCGAGAAGCTGTGCATCGGCACAGTCTCTGCCTGTCCGGCGTGTATCGAATCCGACGAGTGGCTCGGGCGTCATTCATCGAAACCGAAGATCCGTTCCAGTGGTATGTGGCAGGAACAGCATTTATTCAAGGCCTGTCTGTCACGGGACGACCTGAAACAACTCAGACACTTGGCCTTCGGCGGATGCCCGGAAGCACTACCGACTTGGCCAGGTCGATGACCTTTTCCTGCAGCAGCCGCGCGCCGCGGTGGGAATGGCGACACTTGTTGGTGCGGCTTTCACTCCCATCTGTTGGCTTCATCGGTTCACGGCCGCTTGCGGGCGATGAACTCCTTCAGCTTCGCAAACGTGAAGCAGTTGATCACGTGCCCCGGCGTGGCCCAGGCCCGGCGGGCGACGTCAATGCCGTATTGAAGCGTCGATAGCTCGTCGGTGCTGTGGGCGTCGGTGTCGATGGCGAGGTGGCAGCCCGCCTTGATGGCGCCGCGGGCATGGATGTCGTTGAGGTCCAGGCGCGGGTAGCCGGCGTTGATTTCGAGGGCGGTGGCGGTCTTGGCGGCGGCGGCGAAGATCTTGGGGAAATCGAGCGGCAGGCCTTCGCGGCGGTTGATCAAGCGGCCGGTCGGGTGGCCGATGATGTTGACGTAAGGGTTCTCGATCGCGCGGAGCAGGCGGTCGGTCGCCTTGGCTTCGTCCTGCTTGAGGGAGATGTGCGGGGAGGCGACGACGAGGTCGAGCTCGGCGAGGATCGCGTCGTCGAAGTCGAGCCGGCCGTCGGGGAGGATGTCGACCTCGCAGCCGGCAAGGAGCTTGATCCCCTTGACGCGATCGCCGGCCTTGTGGATCGCCTGGACGTGCTTCAAGAGACGTTCCTCGGAGAGGCCGTTGGCAATCACCTGGCTTTTGGAGTGGTCGGTGATCGCGATGAATTCGTACCCGAGGGCGATCGCGGCCTCGGCCATCTGTTCGATGCTCGCCTGGCCGTCGGAGGCGGTGGTGTGCATGTGCAGGTCGCCGCGAATGTCGGAAAGCGAAATCAGCTTGGGGAGCTTTCCGTTCGCGGCGGCTTCGATTTCGCCCCGGTCCTCGCGAAGTTCGGGTTCGACGAACGCGAGTCCGAGCTTGACGTAGACGTCGGATTCCGTCTTGCTGGCGACGGGTTTCACGGGCGGAGCCTCGGCGGTTTTCTTGGCGGCTTTGTCGTACTCGTCGAGCTTGTAGAGGCCCCACTCGTTGAGCGTCAGGCCGCGGTCCAGCGCGCGGCCGCGGAGCTTGACGTTGTGGTCCTTGGAGCCGGTGAAGTAGAGCAGCGCGGCGCCGAAGTTCTCCGGCGGGACGATCCGCAGGTCGACCTGCAGCCCGCCGACTACCAATACGCTGGCCTTGGTGGTGCCCTGGCCGAGGATCCGCTGCACCTCGGGGAATTGGACGAACGCGGCCGACACGTCGGCGCCGGAGGAATGGTCCTTCAGGGCGCAGATCAGATCGACGTCGCCGATCGTCTCACGCCGCCGGCGCAGGCTGCCGGCGATCTCCGCCTGCTTCACGGGCTTCAATTCCCGCAAGCGCGCGACGAGCGATTCCGCGATCGGCAGTGCGTCCACGATGCCCATCCGCTGGGCCGCCTGCGCGCGCAGCGCGATCCCCTGCTTAATCGATTCGATCTTCTTCTCGCCAATCCCTTTGAGGCCGGCCAGCGCGCCGCTGTCGATCGCCTTGACCAGCTCTTCGAGGTTTGTGACGCCCCGCTGCTTCCAGAGCATCGAGATCGTCTTGGGGCCCAGCCCTGGGATGTCCAGCAGCGGCAGCAGCCCGGCGGGGACGCTCTGGGCCGCCTCCTCGAATTCGGCGCTGCGGCCGGTCTTCACATACTCGCTGATGATCCGGCAGCTCGACGCGCCCAGGCCCTCGACATCCGCGAGCTTGCCGTCCTCGCAGAGCTGGCGGACGTCGAAGGTCATGTCCTTCAGGATCCGGCTCACCTTCGAGAACGCGATCGCCTTGAACGGGCTTTCCCCCCGGATCTCCATGATCGCGGCGAAATTGCGGAACAGGTCCGAGAGCTCGGTGTTGAGGGACATGGGGAGATTTTAGATTTTCGATTGCCGATTTGCGATTGAAAGGTGGAGTTCACCGCAGAGACGCGGAGGTCGCCGAGGTAAAACGTAAAGACGTAAAACGTAACAAGACTTCCTTACGCTGTATGTCTCCGCGCGTTGCTTCTGTTTCCTGTCTCTGCGTCCTCGGCGTCTCTGCGGTGAATCAGGTCTCCTCGCGAAGCGCGGCGAGCGCGGTGGCGGGGAAGTCGGCGATGAAGGCGTCGAGGGCGAGCGGGCGGAATTGGGCGTACTCGCGGGCGGGGTCGCCTGCGTAGTCGCGGGCAAGGAACTGTGCGTCATCGCGGAACGTCCAGGCGCAGACGAACAGGCCTGCTGCATGGGCGTCGTCAACGAGCGAGGTCGGGGCGGCAAGCGATATGTCGGATGCCCCGTCATCACCATCCGGTCCGATGGCGGGGACGATCAGCCGCTTCCAGGGGCCGATTCCGTCGGCATACGTCGCGATCTGGGTGAGTCCGTTCACGGTCAGCAGATCGGCGTAGGTGCGCGGGTCGCCGGACGCGGTGAAGTCATAGGGCTGCGCGTCGGGCGCGTCGAGGAGTTGGATCAGGGGAAGATCCGTCGTCGACCGCAGTTCCTTGAGGACTTGCGTCTCGAATGACATCAGGACGATGCCGCTGTCGCGATCGAGCGCGCCATGACGGGCGAGGGCTTGCGTCAGCAGCGGCGGGATCGCCAGCCCGCGGCTCGCGAAATAGGTCTGGTGCTTGATCTCGATGAATATTTGCGTGTTCAGGCTAAAGCTCGATCGCCAACGCAGCACATCGTCGAGCGTGGGGACGGGGAAGCGGTCGTCGAACGCGTGATCACGGAACGGAAAGCGCTGCCGCGCGCGGAGTCGGGCGATTTCGTCGGCGCGGAAGTCGTCGCTGAACCAGCCGGTGACCGTACCGCCTTCGATGGTCCGGGCCGTACGACGCGAGGCCAATTCGGGACGATTGGCGACGTTCGTGGTCGCGGAAAGTTCGTTCTCGTGACGGGCCAGAAGAACGCCGTCTCGGGTGGGGACGATGTCGAGTTCGATCGCATCGGCGCCCAGGCGGACGGCGAGGTCGAACGCTTCGATTGTCTGCTCGGGGACGATCCCGCTGGCGCCGCGGTGGGCGATGACGAGGGGGCGCGTTGTGGGGCGAGCGAGGCGCGACACAGAGGGCGTATTCTCTCGACGAGTGAGCGTTGCTGCGAATTCGATCGCCCGGTCAGCACCCGGGGCGGCGCGGCGTTTGATCCGCTCTCAGACGGAAGCGCTTCTGGCGCCGCTGTGCCCCGGCTTGTGAGGTGATTCGAACCGGCGGTCGCGCGCCTCGTCAGTCGGAGGTATATGCAATCTACCCGCTCGACTGTTCGCCAAAGAACAGCCCGCCCGCGATTCCCCCGCCGACGAGGGTGATGGTGTAGGAATCGCCGTTCGCGGTGGTCGAGGACCAGCCTGGCGGGCGGACGATGCGGACGGTGTAGCTTCCGGGGGTGATGTTGGCGAAGGTGAAGTTGCCCCAGGCGTCGGTCGTCGCAACCGGGTCGGACGGGTCGAGCGCGCCGGTGCCGGCGAGGTCGAGGTAGACCTGCCAGCCGGCGAGCGTCGATTCGCGCGCGTTGAGCTTCCCGTCGCCATTGGCATCGTCGAAGACGGTGCCGAGGATCGTGCCGAGTTGAGTCTGGCCGAAGTTAATGCTGCCGACCGTGGCACCGGCGGCGGCCAACGTGATGGCCTGGCCCCCGTCGCCTGAGTTGAACGTTTGCCGCCAGCCCGGGTTGGGGACGACGCGGATCGGGTATGAGTTGCCGTCGGCGGGGACGCCGGTGAGCGTGTAGTTGCCCGACGCATCGGTGACGGCGGACGGGTCGCCCGCATCGAGCGTGCCGTCGTGCTTCAAATCGGCAAAGACGGTGAAGCCGGCAACGCCCGCCTCGCCCGCGTCCATCGTGCCGTTGGCATTGACGTCGTTGTAGATCATGCCGCTCACCGTCCCCGTCGGAGGCGGTGGCGGGCTGGACGGGGGAACGGGCGGTGGCGGCGTCGGTGGCACCGGGGGCGGTGGAATCGGCGGTGGCGGGACGGGCGGGGGCGGCGGGACCGCGACCACCGAATCCGCCATCGTCAGCGTGTAGTCCGACGATGCCGTCGAAGACGGCGGCGCCACCCACAGGTAATACGTCCCGGCGTTCAACTCCATCGAGATCGTCGCCGGCGTCGCCGCCGAGCCCGCCGTCTGGGCGAGGATCTCGCTCGACTGAACCTGCCCGTCCTGGTTGGCGTCCTGCACCACCAGTTCGCTGATGCTGTCGGTGAGCCCGGTCAGGTTCGCGGTGAAGTTGCCTTGGGCGGCGAGGGTGAACCGATAGAAGGCGGTGGTGTTGTCCGCGTTCACCTGGTTGGTGAAGAGCCGGGTCGTATTGTCGATCGTGCCGGCATCGTATGAACTGACGAACCGCGGCCCGGCCCGGTTTGCGAATGCGGCGCCGGCCGGGCTGCTCATCACTCCGCCCGCCGCGAAGTTGCCGGCGAGGTCTTCCAGGCGGTTGGGCTCGAGCGTGAAGCTGTACGTGCTGGGATCCTGGCCGGCGCCGGCAATGCTCACCTGGTAAGTCGCGACGCGCTGCGCGCCGTCACTGGCGTAGTCGAGGCCCTGGAACGCCGCAACCTGACTGAAGCCGCTGGCACCTGTGACGAGGATGTCGCCGGTCCCCAAGTGCTCCACCGACACGGCGGTGTCGTCGGCGTACTCGACCTGAACCGTCAGCGTTTGCGCGTTCGGGTCCACGATGACCGATTCCACCGCCGCCGAAGGGGGCGTCGTATCGGCCACCTTCGTTGGCTCGTAGCTGGCGACGATCGGCGCGAACTGGTTCATCACCGCGGCGTTGTCCGCCGGTTGGGCGGAGTTGTCCGGGTTGCCGGTCGGGATGCCCAGATAGTCGACGTTCGGGTTCGAATAATATGGGATCCGATCCGTGTCGGACATGATGTCGCCGACGGTGTAGTTGCCGAGCGTGAACGTCTTGCCGTAGGCGATGGGGATGGCGCGGGGCGTAGGGTCGCTGCGATCGTGGCCGGCGCCGAGGTTGTGGCCGGTCTCATGGGCGAAGACGTAGTTGTTGTCGGCGTACTGCTCCTGAACGATGTTGTAGCCGTAGCTGGACTGGGGGTTGGCGGGGTTGTCGGGCTGAAAGGCCCGGCCCGCCTCGTCGTTGCTGCCGCTGCCTACCCACAGGGAAACCAGATCTGCGCCGTACTGATCCCGAAGCGCCGGGATGCCGCTGAACGCGCCGGCGCCGGACTGGATGTTGTTCAGATCGGTGAGGATCGTGCCGGACTCGGCGTAATTGACCTCCACCTCATTGACGAGCCGGAGACTCGCGTTCACCTGGCTGTTGGCGAACGCCATGTTCGTCTCGGCAATGGAGCGATCGATTCGGTAGTTGAGCTGATCGACGCTGCCGGCCTGGCTAAGGGCCTGCGGCGTGTAGACGACCATCAAGTCGATGACCGAGAGGTTCGACGCGAACAGCGTCCGCGATTCCAGCGCCTGCATGAGGAACGCCGGGCACAGCCACAATGGGCGGTGCGGCAACGGCTCAGAGCGGCGGCGGACCCGCTGGGCGGGGGAATGCGTGCGGTCGGTTCGGCGCATACGGCTCTTACAGGGCAATTCCAGGCGGTGTTGTCTGCGGCATCTCCCTACCCGTGTTCTACCCGCATTGCCTATACCTCACAGACTCAAAGCCCGTCAACCCGTCAGTTCGTCAGAAATCACGAAACCGCCGGGCTGAACTACCCTCACGGCTCGTTAGGAAAGTTTAGGCCGGCTGTCGCGACGTAATCGCCCAGAAAATTCGTGGGGCCTACACGGGCATACCGGCTGCGTGCCCTACCCAACGCAGGCCGCAGCCCGTAGACTGTTTCGCTTCTCTTTCGATTCGGATCAGGAGTTTGCAAATGCGTCACGTGATTTCGGCGCTGGTGATGAACGAGCCGGGCGTGCTGGCCAACGTCGCGGGAATGTTCGCGGCCCGCGGATTTAACATCGATTCGCTGGTCGTCGGCCGGACGGAAAACCCCGATCTCTCGCGGATGACGATCGTCGTCAACGCCGACGACAACACGATCGACCAGGTCCGTAAGCAGCTCGCCAAGCTGGTGCCGGTCGTCAGCGTGCACGATTTCCAGGAGACGGCGTACGTCGAATCCGACCTGATGCTCCTGACCGTGACCGCCCCGCCGGAACGGCGGACGGAGGTCATCTCGCTGGTCAATACGTTCGAGGGGAAGGTGACCGACGTCTCGCCGATCACGATCATGATCGAGATGACCGGCAGCGAGGAAAAGCTCGAGCGATTCGTCGAGCTGATGCGCCCCCACGGCATCGAGGAAGTCGCCCGCACCGGCGTGATCGCCATGGCCCGCGGCACCCAACCCTCCCGTCCCAAGGCCGCGCCGGCAAAGAAGAGCCGCGAACGAAAGCTCGATGCGCCGGCCCAGGTGGCGCTGCCACCGAGCTAGCGCCGGAAGATGACTGGGTGACAAGGTGAGGGGGTGACAGGGTGAAGGAACAGAAGGGTTCAGGGTTCAGGCGCGCGAGGAGACGTTCCTTGCCAACCTAAACCCTGAACCCTCTTCTCCCCTTCCCCTCGTCACCCTGTCACCCCCTCACCCTGTCATTCCTCCGCCCCTCATCTTGTCGCCCCCTCTTCCCCCTCATTCTTCACCTGCACGGTGAGCTTCGCGGGGGTCACTTGGCCGGCGTCCACCGTCACCGGCTCGCTGCCGGCGATCGTCCGTTTGCCGAGCACAATGCGGTAGACCGACATCTCGTACGTCCCCGGCTTCACGTGATTGAAGAGGAACGTCGACTTGGCCTTCTTGGTCGAGCGAGGCGACGTGGTCGCGACCACCGCGCGGTCCGGGTTGATCAGCTTGATCTCCAGCGGCGGCGCCCCGTTATCGCCCGCGAGTGACAAATCGAACGGATCGCCATCCGCGTCCATCAGCGTGCCGGCGATCGCCCCCTCGCCGGCACTCATCATCGGCTTGGGTTCTTCGTCAACGGGCTTATGTGACGCACAGCCGGCGGCGAGCCAGCACGAGAACACGACAAAAGTGAGGAGGAGAACAACGCGAACGTTCCGAAAGCCACTGTGAATCATGCGCAGAGTGTGCTCGCCGACGGTTCAAGATGCAACGGGGAGGGACGAAGGACAGAACTTCCCTGACTCAGCAACGCCGGTTGCCCGCTGGGCGGTTTCGCATTCCGATCGCGATCGGAAAGACCGCGGAGGGATTGCGAAACCGCAAGCGGCCAACCGGCGTGGCTGACGAAGCAACGTTCCCTTCATCCGTAAAACAAATACGGAGGAAAGACGGCTCGGCAGGAGCCTCGCCTTCCCGAGCTCGTCGCATTCGATCCGTACAACTCACACGCCTCGCGTGAGGAACCCCCCGTCGACGATGATCGTCTCCCCACTGGTATAACTGGCGGAGGGGGAGACCAGGTAGATCGCGGCGCCGACCAGTTCGTCGGCGTCCCCGAACCGGCCGAGCGGCGTGTGCTGCTTGAGCCAGGCGCCGCGGGGCGTGCCTTCGATCAGGGGGCGGTTGAGGTCCGTCGGGAAGACGCCGGGGGCGATGCCGTTGACGCGGATGCCGTACTGGGCCCACTCGTTGGCCAGCCCGCGGGTCAGCCCCATCACGCCCGACTTGCTGCAGGCGTAGGCGAGCACCTCGTTCAGCGAGATGAACGAGTTGAGCGACGCGATGAAGACGATCGACCCGCGCTGCCCCTTGGCATCTGGCGTCTGGTCCTTCATCGCCCGCCCGGCGGCCTGGGCGACGATGAAGCTGCCGTTCAGGTTCACGCGGACGATCCGCTCGAACTCCGCCACCGGCATCTCCAGCGACGGCTGCCGCTTGATGACGCCGGCCGCGTTCACCACCGCGTCGAGCCGCCCGTAGCGGTTGACCGTCTGCTCGATCGCACTCTGGACGCTCCGCTCGTCCGAGACGTCGAGCTGGACGCCGGTGTGGTCGCCGCCCAGTTCCCTGCCGATCGCGGCCACCTTGTCCGCGCTGCTCGAGCCCGCCACGACCTTCGCCCCCGCCTGGGCAAAGCCCAGCGCGATCGCGCGCCCGATGCCGCTGGTGCCGCCGGTGACGAGGCAAACTTTGTTGGAAATATCTAAGCCGGGGTAAGCCATTGGTTCCTCTCGTGAAGATGACAGGGTGACAAGGTGAAGCAAGGACAAGGGTTCAGGGTTCGGGGTTCAGGTGCGCGAGGAAACGTTCCTTGCCAACCTGAACCCTGAACCCTGAACCCTTCTGTTTCTTCACCCTGTCATCCCCTCACCTTGTCACCTGTCAGGTTTCAACCGTCTTGTACTGCCGCGAGTCGAACTCGACGCCCGCTTCGGCGGCGATGTCGGCGAACGCCTTCATTTCGGCGTCGGTGAAGAGCAGCCCGCCTTGCTTGCGGCTGATTGCCGCGGCTTCGGCCTCGAGTTGGCCCGGGAACATCGCGTTTTCGTTGCCGGGGCCGCGGATGTTGTCGAGGATGGCCTTGACGTTCTGCGCCTGGGTGCGGCCTTGGGCGAAGTCGCCGCAGTCGATGGCGTCGGGGCGGAGGCATTGGAAGTAGAACGTGGGCGTGTGCTTCTCGTCCTTCGGGCCGGTGTTCCAGCGGCTGCGGAGCATCGGGAGCGAGCCGCCGGTATAGGCGCCGAAGAGCTCGTCGATGAGGGCGAGGCCGTATCCCTTGTGCTGGCCGAACGGGAGCAGCGCGACGACGGCATTGGGATCGCAGGTTTCCTTGCCGTCCTTGTCGACGCCGCACCCGGGCGGCAGGGTCCGGCCCTCGCGGACGAACTGCTGGACCCGCCCCATCGCGACGGTGCTGGTCGCCCAGTCGACGCAGATCGGGAAGCCGATCGCATCCCGCGTCGGGAAGGCCCAGGAGTGGGGGTTGGTGCCCAGCGTCGGCGACTTCCCGCCGAACGGCACGACTTCCGCGAGGGCGGCGGTGCAGTTGGTGTAGGCGATGTACCCCTTGTCGGCCGCGTCGATCACGTACCCGCCGCCCCACAGGTAGTGGAACGCGTTGTCGATGGCGACGACGCCCACGCCGAACTCGTCGGCCATCTTCATGCACGCGTCCATCGCCTCGAACCCGACGGCCATGCCGAGCTTGCGGTTGGCGTTCCACCGCTGCACCGCCTTGTACTTGCTCGGCAATTTCTCGATCGCCGCGCCTGGCTTGCACCCGCCGGCCTTCGAGCCGAAGTGCTCGTCCAGGTGCAGGGCCTTGATCGCGTTGTGCGTGCGGATCCCGTGCAGTGAGGCCATGTTGGAAAACCGCGCCGCGGCCTGGGCCTCGTCGGCGGTATACCCGCGGTGGCGAAACGCTGCGGCAACGATCCGGTCGTGAACTTCGCCCGGCATCACGTGGTAAGTCATGCTCATGGGGTGTTGGTTAAGGACGCGGGAT
>DASXMX010000536.1:0-4273 GCA_036495445.1 Tepidisphaeraceae bacterium | reverse complement strand
CCCAGGTCTCGTCCAACCGGCAGTACGACGACATCGACCAGCAGGCCGACGAGGCCGAGCGATGGGTTCTGATCCTCACCCCACGCGAGGCGAAACGCAAAGCAGGCATGTTGTCAAAGAAGTTTTGGCTAGTTACTTAGTATGTGGGATCAGAGGGATCGTTCACTCGACTCAAACCGGAGAGACCTCATGAAACTTCGCAAGACCCTGATCGGCATTGGCGTGATGGCCCTGAGCGGCGTGGTCCTGGCGGCTGGGCCGACGTTCGCGCCCAACGTTGTCAAGGCGCCGACCCAGGCCCCCGCGGCGGCGAAGGAGAATCAGCCGGCCGGCCCGCTCGATTTCGCCGTCAAAACGATCGACGGCAAGGAGCAGAACCTCTCGGAGTACAAGGGGAAGGTGGTGATGATCGTGAACGTCGCCAGCCGGTGCGGGTTCACGCCGCAGTATGAGGGCCTGGAAAAGCTCTACAAGACCTATGCCGACCGCGGGTTCGTGATCCTCGGGTTCCCGGCCAACAACTTCAAGCAGCAGGAGCCGGGCAGCAACGAGCAGATCAAAGAGTTCTGCACCGCCAAGTACGGCGTCACGTTCCCCATGATGGCCAAGGTCAGCGTCCTTGGTGAAGACAAGGCACCGCTCTACAAGTACCTGACCGAGCCACAGACGGCCCACGATTTCGCGGGCGAGATCGGGTGGAACTTCAACAAGTTCCTAGTGGACCGCAACGGCAACCTGATCGCCCGGTACAACAGCAAGGCCACGCCCGACGATCCGCAGGTCACCAACGAGATCGAGAAGGCGCTGGACGCGAAGCCTGCTGAAAGAAAGTAGTCTTCTTTCGCTGCCACTTGTGGCTTCGCGAACGAAGGGACGTGGCTCAGTCGGGACATCCCTTCGTTCGCGAAGCCGCAAGCGGCGGTCCGGTTCGGTCCCGCATTAGCAGAACTTTGACCCGCCCGTCACCCGCTCCTCACATGCCGCGCCGACGATGCGCGCATGGAGGCTCAGCACCATCGGTCCGGGCAGCCGACGGAGCGGAGGCGGGGCGGTCGTTTGTTCAGTCTGGATCTCCCCCCGTCCACGCCGTTGGCGCGCGTCACATCCAGGTTGTCCCCATTGCTGGAGCGGCTCTTCGCGCTCGACGGAATCAATGGGATCTACGATCACTGCGCGCCCGGCGGGGCCGAGGGGTTCTTCGAGCGGGCGCTGGATTACTTGAAGGTCGCCTGGCGGGTGAACCCGGCGGACCTGGCGTCGGTCCCGGCGAAGGGGCCGCTGGTCGTCGTCGCCAATCACCCGTTCGGCGCGATCGAGGGAATGGTCCTGGCCGCCCTGCTGCGCAAGGTCCGGCCCGACGTGCGCGTGATGGCGAACTTCCTGCTGGGCCGGGTTCCCGAACTGCGCGACCTGTTCATCTGCGTCGACCCGTTCGGCGGCGGGCAATCGTCCTCCCGCAACCTCGGCCCGATGCGGCAGGCGCTCCGCTGGCTCGGCCAAGGGGGCGTGCTGGCCGTCTTCCCGGCGGGTGAAGTCGCGCACCTCGACCTGAAACAAGGCGGCGTCGTCGAGCCGCGATGGAGCGAGACGATCGCCGGCCTCGTCCGCCGATCCGGCGCGCCGGTCCTTCCGGTTTACTTCGACGGCAGCAATGGGCCGCTCTTCCACCTGCTCGGCCTCGTTCACCCGCGGCTCCGTACCGCGATGCTTCCCAGGCAGCTCATGAACAAGTGCGGCCAGACGCTGGACGTGCGGATCGGGGCGGTGATTCCGTCGCGCCGCTTGGCCGCAATCGAGGACGACGCCGCGATGGCCGAGTACCTGCGGGAGCGGATGCTGCTGCTCCGGCACCGTGTGGAACGCGCGCCCGGCAGGAGCGAATCCGCCCGGGCGCACTCGAATGCCTCGGAGATGGAGCCGATCGTCGCGCCGTCTGATCCGCAAACGCTGGCGACCGAAGTCGCGAACCTTCCGGGCGACCAACTCCTGACCGACGGCAACGATTTCCGAGTCTGCGTCGCCACGGCGCGACAAGCGCCCACCGTTCTGCGCGAGATCGGCCGATTGCGGGAAATCACCTATCGTGCAACCGGAGAAGGCACAGGCAAGTCGATCGACCTCGACCCGTTCGACGGCTGGTACCAGCACCTGTTCCTGTGGGACGTGCCGGGCCGGCAGGTCGTCGGCGCGTACCGCCTGGGATGCAGTGACGAGATCCTGCGCGCGCACGGCCCGGCCGGGCTCTACACCAGCACGCTCTTCGATTACAAGCCGGAGCTTCTGGCCCGCCTGAATCCCGCGCTGGAGCTGGGCCGGGCGTTCGTGCGGGCCGAGTTCCAGAAGAGCTACGCGCCGCTCCTGTCGCTCTGGAAGGGGATCGCGCGATTCGTTTCACTGAACCCGCGCTACAAGACGCTCTTCGGCCCGGTGAGCATCAGCAACGATTATCAGCTCGCCAGCCGGCAATTGATGGTCGACTTCCTTCGGTCGAATCACCTCGCCCCCGACCTGATCGACCTCGCCCGCGCCCGCAACCCGTTTCCCTCCCAGCCCGGCGGGTCGCGCCGCCGGTTCAACGTCGATCCGGCCGACATCGATGACGTCGTCGCGGACCTCGAGCCGGACCGTAAAGGCGTGCCGGTGCTGCTGCGCCAGTACCTCAAGCTGGGCGCGCGGTTTTTCTCGTTCAACGTCGACGCCGGTTTCGGCAACGCGATCGACGCGCTGATGCTGGTGGACCTGACGCAGACCGACGAGCGGATCCTCGACCGGTACATGGGGAAGGAAGCCGCCGCGCGCTTCCGTGCATTTCACCGTTCAATTCAATCCCACCAATCGCCGGTAATGAGCAATTAGCGCGGATGGCATGAGTCTGCAGGGTGGCATGGGCATGAGTACATGCCCATGCCACCCGACGCGCAATGAAAACGCCGCTTGCGGCTTCGCGAACGAAGGGACGCCCCCGGTGAGGAGCGTCCCTTCGTTCGCGAAGCCGACAAGCGGCGTAATCGAAAAAAGGCGCGACTCAATTCGACACTCAGAACGCCCGTCGGATCCCCGGCAGCGGGGTCCAGTAGCGGCCGTCCTTGTCGGGGGCGACGCGGACTTCGGCGTCGGGCCAGGCTTCCTCGGGGCTGGCCTTGAAGTCGTACACCTTGGGGTGCAGGTCAAGGTCGGAATTTAACGCCTTCTCATACGTGACTTCCTGGCCCGAGTAGGTCGCCATGCGGCCGAGTAGCGCGGTCATCGTGCTGGACGCGCCGTAGTCGGCCTCGTTGTAATCCTTGTTGTTGCGGATCGCGTCGAACAGGTCGTCGTGCTCGACTTGGTATGGGTCGGGTTGCTTGCCCTTGCCTGGCCACTTGTAGCGCCACTCACCGCCGTCGCGGAGCTTGATGTGGCCCTGGCTGACCTCGGAGTACCCCTTGATGCCATGCGCGTGCTCGGACACGTCGTGCTTCACCGTTCTGCCCGGCCAATGGCGACATTGACTGGCCATCTTGGTGCCGTCGGCGTAAGTGAATTCGACGTAGTGGTGGTCGTAGATCTGCCCGTGGTCGGGGCCGGTGAGCAGCGTGCGGCCGCCCATCCCCTCCGCCTTCACCGGCGGGCCCTTCTTGATCCAGTTCGCCACATCCAGATTGTGGATGTGCTGCTCGTTAATGTGGTCGCCGCAGAGCCAGATGAAGTAGTACCAGTTGCGCATCTGATATTCGATTTCGGTCTGGTCGGGCTTGCGCGGGCGGACCCAGACACCCGCGTCGTTCCAATAGACGCGGATGAGGTCGATTTCGCCATTGTCCGGGTTGCCGATCGCGCCGTCGTGGATGCGCTTGATCGTTTCGATGTATTTCGCCTCGTGGTGCCGCTGCAGGCCGACGGCGACCTTCAGGTTCTTTTCCTTGGCGATCTTGTTGGCGGCCAGGAGCCGGCGGATGCCCGGCGCGTCGGTGCCGACCGGCTTCTCCATGAACACGTTCTTGTTCTGCTGAACCGCGTACTCGAAGTGGATCGGACGGAACCCGGGCGAGGTCGCGATCACGATCAGGTCGATGCCGGCGTCGATGCAGTGCTTGTAGGCGTCGAACCCAACGAAGACGTTGTCCGGCTTCACGTCGACACGGTCGCCATGCTCGCCCTTGAGTGCATCGACGGCCTTGCGGGCCTGGTCTTCGAAGGCATCGGCGACGGCCACCAGTTTGACCGGCCCCTTGGTGCTCAGCGCCTGGCCGGCCGCGCCGGTCCCGCGGCCGCCGCACCCGATCAGGCCGAT
>DASXMX010000535.1:0-9688 GCA_036495445.1 Tepidisphaeraceae bacterium | reverse complement strand
CACGTCGGACAGCACCGCCTCGCTCTGAGCGGCGGCGTCGAGCCGGCTGTACTCGCCCGCCAGGGCATAGAGCAAATCAACGTCCCTTGCAGCAACGGCCGGTGCACGGACGGCGTCGAGCACGCGCAACGCGTCGGCCCGCTGGTGCTCCCGCCCGTAGGCGTCGGCCAGCGCCAGGGCGAGCGACGAGTTCCATGGCTCGGCCCCCAGCCGCTCGGTCATCTTCGGGATCAGCAAGGCGAGGCGACCGGTCTCGGCATAGAACTGGACCGCGGTCGCCAGCACCTGCGGGTCGGCGTCGTGCCGGTCGAACAGGTTCTGAATGATGCGCTCGGCCTCGACGAACTGCCGGTTCTTGAACGCGTCTGCCGCCAGGAGTCGCTGGGCGGGAACGGAATCCGGATCGGCCGTGAGCCAGACCGTCAGCACGCCTCTGGCCCGCTGAGGTTCCTGGAGCTTCTGGTCGATCGCGTAGAGTTCCTCGTATGCCTCGGCCGACAGCGGGCGATCGGTGACGACCTTCCAGAGCAGCGACTGTGCCCCCTGCTCGTCGCCGGCCGCATGCAGCGCTGCGGCGAAGCCCAGGTACAGTTCGGGCGACCGGTCCCCCGCCTTCACCGCGGCGGCAAACTCGCCGGCGGCCGCCTCTGCGTGACCGTCGTTCAGCAGGATTTGCCCGTGCAACTCCGCCGCCAGGGCGGCGTCGCCGCTTGCACTGGCGCGGTCCGCCAGCGCCCGGGCATCGTGCGCCCGTTGCTCCGCGGACCGGGCTGGATCGGCCCAGATTAAGGCGAGCATTTCGCGGAACGCGGGCGGGAACGGCGGCTTTGCTTCGACGGCCCGCGACAGCGCCTCCCGCTCGATGGTGTCGCGGTGCTGCAGTTCCGCCAGGCGGGCAAGGAGCACGAGGCGGGCCGGTTCCTCCGCCGATGGTACGGACAGCGAGACGACGTCGGCCAGCCGCAACCGGCCGTGCGGCGAGGGCCAGGAGAGCTCATCCCACAACGGCGTGATTTCCGGTTGATGGTCCGGCCGGCGGGCGAGCGCCGAGATGAGCAGCCGGGCGGCCCCTCCGACGTCGCCATTGGCGCGGAGAAGGTCGGCCTGGCGGCGAAGCAGCCGTGGATCGTCCGGCCATCGCTTGCCCGCATCCGCGAGCACCTGGGCCGCCTCGGCGTTGCGCCGGTCGTGGCGGAGCAGGTCGCTCAGGGCGTAGACCAGATCCCGGTCGAGCAGATTCGATTGTCGCAGCTTCTGGAGTGCGGCGACGGCTTCATCGCCCGCAACCTCCGACAGGAGGGCGATCGACCGCGGGTCGGCGTGCGAACGCCGGACCAGGTCGGTCGCGTCCGCGACGCCGCGGCTGCGGTCCCCCGCCGCCGCCTCGTCGCGGATCAGGCGACTTTGCAGTTCGACGTTGGCCGGCTGCCGGCCGGCGATCGCCCGCAAAAGCTGCAGGGCCGGCCCGAACGCGTTGTTCTTCTCGTACAGGGCGGCGATGTGCAGCGCGAGCGTGTCGGGATGGGCCAGCAGCAGCGCGACTTGCGGGTTGGTCCGCTCGGCGAAGTGCGCGTGCTGCAGGCGGGCCATCAGCCGCTCGTAGAGTTCCAGCGCGGCGCGGTCATACCCCTCCTTCTGCAGCGCCCGCGCGAGCAGGAAGTCGGCCTCGCCGGCGGCGGGGTCGTCGCGGCGGTATTCGCTGGTCAGCAGCGCCAGCCGCAGGTGCTCGATGCCTTTGGCCGAATCGCCCGCGGCCGAGGCCTCACGGCCGAGGGCAATCTGCAGGTCCAGATGATCCGGCTCGATTGCCGCGGCGTTCTCCCACTCGGCCACGGCGCGGGAATCGCTCGACGAGGCATAGAGATCCCCGAGCGATTTGTGCAGTTCGAAGCTGTGTGGGTCCAGGGCGATGGCCCGGTCGAGCAGGTTGGCGGCTTCGAGCCGCTGGCCGTCGAGCATCGCGATCCGCGCCTGGGCAAAGAGCTGAACCGCTTCCACTGGCGGCGCCGACGACGGCTGAGTCGCCGGCACCGCGGGCGCGAATGCCGGTCGCGGCTCGATCTGATCCAGCAGGAGACTCGCCTTCGGGTCGTCGGCGGTGCCGGCAGGACCCGTCACATTGATCGCGATCTGGGAAGCCGGGTGATTGGGCGACGCCGTGAGGGGAACCGGCGTGCGCTGGTGCGCGCAGCCGGCGAAAATCAGGCACAGCGACGATAAAAGCAACGACGCACGAATCTGGCGCATTGGCTCGTCCGTCCGCGACCGGCGGCTTTCGGACCGGATTATAGCTCGCGCGTAACGCGCGACGCAGGTCGCGTCTCCCTCTCCCGGCACTCGGGGAGAGGGCTACGGAATGACCTTGTTCAGCGGGTAGGTGATGATCCCGGTCGCGCCGGCGCGCTTGAGACGGGGGATCAGCTCACGTTCCTGCTTTTCCTCGAGGATCACTTCGACGGCCACCCACGAGGGGTCGGCGAGGCGGCTCACGGTCGGGCTCTTCTCGGCCGGCAGGAAGCCGATGACCTCGGCCAGCCGGGCCTCGGGCACGTTCATCTTCAGCCCGATCTTCGCCCTGGCCTCGATCGCCCCTTTGAGGAGCATGGCGATGTTTTCCATCTTCTCCCGCTTCCAGGGGACGGCCCAAGCCTTCTTATTCGCGATGAATCGCGGCGTGCTTTGCAGCAGCGTGTCAAGGACCCGCAGTTTATTTGCGCGAATCGAAGAGCCGGTCTCCGTCAGGTCTACGATCGCGTCGAGCAGCCGCGCCTTGATCTCGGTCGTGCCCCAGGAAAACTCGACGGTGACGTTGATTCCCTTGTCGGCGAAATACTTGCGGGTGACGTTAACCAGTTCGGTGGCGATGATCCCACCGGCCAGGTCTTCGGGCTTTTGCGCCGGGCTCTCTTCCGGCACCGCCAGCACCCATTTGGCAGGCAGGGCCGTCGCGCGGGAGTAAGTCAGTTCGCAGATCTCAACGACGTCGTCCCCGTTGCCGTTTTCCACGACCCAGTCGTGCCCGGTCAGGCCGCAGTCCACGATGTTGTCGCAGACGTAACGGCTGATCTCCTGGGCGCGGAACAGCACCGCCGAGAGCGTCTCATCGTCGATCCGGGGGAAGACGCTGCGGTCCTGCAGCGTGACGCGGTACCCGGCCCGGCCGAACAGGTCGATCGTGGAATTCTGCAGGCTCCCGCTGGGCAGCGCCAGGCGGAGCGTCGATTCGGGAAGGCGATCAGTCATTGGTTCGGCAGGCAGCAGGCAGAAGGCAGTAGGCAGACCATTCCGTCCTGCCCTCTGCCTTCTGTCTTCTGCCTGCTCCTCGTCATTTCTTCTTCCGGTCTTTCTCTTCCCCCACGGCACGGCGGAGGGCGGAGTAGAAATCGTGGCACTCCTCGGCCTTGAGCTGGTGCTCGAGGAACCGCTGGGCGTCGTCGAGCGTTGCCGCTTCCTCGAGGACGCCGTGCTCCCTGAGGTAGGCGATCATCGCGTCATCGACGGGAATGGAGTGGCCGTCGAATGCGAACAGCATCACGTAGGCTTCGACGAACGGGTGAATCTCCGGCAGCTCGCGAAGGAACTGGCGGGCGTCGCGCCGGCTGATCGTCTTCAGGCGGTCGAGGCTCAGCGTGTGCTCCCGCTCGAAGATGTTGTTCAGCGCCTGCGTGATCATCGCCACCCGCCGCTCGATCCCCGGGTAGCGGGTGCCCAGCAGCTCGGCGATCTCCAGGTCGGTCGCGACGCGGAGCTCGTTGAGGTCGACGAACTCCTTGTCGATCAGGCGCATCGCCTCGTCGGCCCGGGCGTCGGGCACGTCGTAAGACATCGCCCCGCGGACCAGCGCCATCAGCGGGTCCTGCGCCGCCTTAGGGCTCGGTGGGGATTGCTTGAGCAGCCGCTTAAGGAGCGACCGCAACTCGTCGGCATGTTTGGTGGCGTTCTTCATTCGAAATAGATTGTTGTTTGTTGTCGGTTGTTTGTCGTTGGTTGTGGGTGGAACGTTGTACCGGCACAACTGTCAACCCACAACCTTCGACCCACAACATACAACCTTCAACCCTCGTCCGAGCCCGTTGCCTCCGGTGAATCCATTGATTCCGCGCGCTTCCGGTCCAGTTCCTCGTTTTCCGCGTGCACTTTGTCGAGCAGGCTGAGGATGTCGAGTTCCTTCTTGAGCTGCTCGTCGATGTGGAAGCGGAGGTAGGGAACCTGGCGGATGGACAGGATCTTGGTCAGCTTCGCCCGCATCGCCCCGGCCGAATGCCGCAGGGCGTTGAGGGCGGCGGTCCGCTGGCCCGGCGTGCCCATGCTGGTGAAGTAAACGTCGGCCATCGACAGGTCTTCGCTCACCTTCACGCGCGTGATGCTGGGCAGCCCGGTCAGCCGGGGGTCATTCAGCTCGTGCAGCACCATCTCTGCCACTTCCTGGCGGATCATGCTGCCGAGACGTTCGGTTCGTCGGGACATGGGTCGTAAAACGTAAAAAGGGTACCTGATCGCGGTGCCATGCACGGTCGTGCGAAACTCGGCACATCGGCACATTTCATAGCAAATCGATCTGGTAATCGATCAAACTCACCTGCGGAACCATCCGCACGAAGTCGACCAGCTTGCTCAACGCGCCTTCGCAGTAGCGCGCGTCATTGGAGACCATCGCGATGCCGAGGATCGAGTGGCGGTGCTCGTCCAGCGCGCCCACCTCTGCAATCGAGACGTTGTGGGCGTGCGAAATTCGATCCTTGATGCTCTTGACCACCCGCCGCTTGTCCTTCAGCGACATTGCGTCGGTGACCGGGATCTCCAGTTGAAGGACTCCGATCGTCATAAACGGAGTTGCCAGTTGTTAGTTGCCAGTTGCCAGTGAGAAACCGGCTCGTCTGGCAACTAACAACTGGCAACTGGCAACGTTCTCCCTTACAGCGTCCGCTGGATGGTCTCCCGCACGTAGGCTTCCATGACGTCGCCGACCTTGATGTCGTCGTAGCCGGCGAGCTTGATGCCGCATTCGAGGCCGGCCTTTACTTCCTTGACGTCGTCCTTCACGCGGCGAAGCGTTTCGATGCCGATGTCGTCGGTGATGATGGTCCCGCCCCGAATGAGGCGGATGCGGCTGCCGCGCTGGATGTGCCCGTCGGTGACGAAGCACCCGGCGATGTTGCCGACGCGGCTGACCTTGAACACCTGGCGGATCTCGGCGTGACCGTGCAGCTTCTCGCGGATCTCCGGCTCCAGCAGGCCCGACAGGGCCTTTTTGAGGTCGTCGAAGATCTCATAGATGACGCGGTAGGTGCGGATCTCGACCCGCCGCCGCTCGGCCATCGTCCGGGCCGCCTCGTCGGGCACCACGTTGAACCCGATGATGACGCCACCAGAGGCGTCGGCCAGTTCGACGTCGCTTTCGTTGATGGGGCCGACCGCCGAGTGGATCACCCGGACCTTCACCTCGTCGGTGTTGGCGTCGGTGACCGTCTTGGCCAGCGTCTCGACCGAACCCTGCACGTCGCCCTTGACGATCAGGTTGATCGTCTTCACCTGGCCGGCCTGGATCTGGTCGTACAGGTTGTTGAGCGTCGTGGCCGTGTTGCGCTGCGCGAGCTGCGTTTGCCGCTGCTGCGTGGCGCGTTCCTCGGCGATGGACCGGGCCCGTTCGAGGTCGTCCTGCAGGTCGAAGAACTTGTCGCCGGCGTCGGGCGAATCGCTCAACCCCGCGACGACGACGGGCATGGCCGGCGTCGCCTCCGGGATGCTCTCGCCGCGGTCGTTGAGCAGCGTGCGGATTCGGCCGTAGCCGGGCCCGGCCAGCAACGTGTCGCCCACGCGCAGCGTGCCGTCCTGCACGAGGACGGTCGCGACGGGCCCGAGGCCCGGGTTGATGGTCGACTCGATGACGGTCCCGCGGGCGGGCACGGTCGGGTCGGCCTTCAGCTCGAGCAAGCTGGCCTGGAAGTCGAGCATTTCGATCAGTTCCTGGATGCCCTGGCCGGTGATCGCGCTGGTGCGGACGACTTCGGTGTCGCCGCCCCACTCGACCGGGTTGAGGCCCTGGCCGGCGAGCTGGCCCAAAACCATGTCCGGGTTGGCGTCGGGCCGGTCGATCTTGTTCAGCGCGACCACGATCGGCACCTCGGCGGCGCGGGCGTGGTTGAGCGACTCGACCGTCTGCGGCTGGACGCCCTCGGCGGCGGAGACGACGAGCACGACGATGTCCGTCATGTTCGCGCCGCGGGCCCGCATGGCGGTGAACGCCTGGTGGCCCGGGGTGTCGATGAACGTCACGCGCTTCTCGCCGAGCTGCACCATCCAGGCGGCGGTGTGCTGCGTAATGCCGCCCGCCTCGCCCGCGGCGACGTTGGCACTGCGGATCTTGTCCAGCAGGCTCGTCTTCCCGTGGTCGACGTGGCCCAGGATGGTGACGACCGGCGGCCGGGGCCGCAGGTTGTCGGGGGCGTGCTCGCGGGCCTCGAACTCGACCAGCAGTTCCTCTTCCAAGCTCGCCTGCTGTGCGATCTGCAGCTCGACGCCGAACTCCAGCGCGATGGTCCCGGCGGTATCCGGGTCGAGCGACTGGTTGACCGTCGCGAAGACGCCCTGCCGCATGAGCTTGGTCATGATGTCGTTGCTCTTGACGCCGATCGCGGCCGAAAGGGACTTGACGGTGATCGGCTCCTCGATGGCGACCGGTTCGCCGCTCTGGTAGGCGGTCTTGGCCTGGAAGTGCTGCCCGCGGCCGACGCTCTTCTTGAGATGGCTGTCGAACGCCGCCTTGTGGCTGGCGGCGTTGCTGAGGCGCACCTGGCGTTCCTTGAGGTCCTGCTCGCTGAAGTCCTTGAGCTTCTCCATCGCCTCGCCTCGGCGGCCATCGAGGCCCCCGCGGCGGCGGTTGGAGAGGCTGCTGCGGCCCTTGGCGGCGGCGGCCTTCTTCTTTGCCTCCTCCTCGTCCTCCTCCGAGACCTTCACGCCGCGGCCCGTCACCGGCCGGGCCTGGGTGAACCCGGTCCCACCGGCCGGCCCGCCGGTGCCCGGTGCGGGGCGGCGGCGCGGGGCGGGCAGGTTGTCGGGCTTCTCTTCGCGGATGACTTTCGGGCCCTGGATCTTGGCCGGCGCCGGGACGAGCAGCTTGGGGGCCGGGGTGATCTGCTTGCGTTCGACGACCGCCGGACCGGTGCCGCGGTTGCTGAGCGTGATCGTGGGACGGGCGACCGGCCCGCGGCCCTGGTCACCGCCCGCGGACCGCGTGGTCGGTCCATGCGTCGTGGTCGGTCCATGCGTCGTTGGCGCATGCGTTGCCGGCGCATGCGTTGCCGGCGCGTGCGTCGTGGGCGCATGCGCGGCGGCGGCCGGGGCGCCGGCAGACGCCGCAGGAGCGAGCGGCGCGGCAGGCGTGGCCGGCTGAACAACGGGGTGCGGCGCGGCAACGGTCGGGGCGGGCGGCGCCGCAACGGGCGCAACCGGCGCGATCACGGGTATCGGACGCTCGGGCGTCGCCGGCGCGGCCTCGGCCAGAGCCACGGCGGGCGCCTCGCCCGTTACGGCCGGCGCGTGCGGCTCCTCATCCTCGGCGACATGCTCGCCGTCCGACGGCGCCTCGGACGGGTGCTCGTCCTCCTCGGTCGCCTTCCGGGTCTTGGCCTTGGGCTTCTTGGGCTTGACCTCGACCGCGACGGGGGCGGCGACTTCGACGGCGGTTCCGCCGCCGGCGCCGCCGCTGAACCATTCGCGCACCGTCTCGGCCAAACCGAGACTCAGCACGCTCATGTGATTGGGCACCTTGTCGCCCAGACCTTCCTCCCGGCACTTGGCGAGGATGGCCTTGCTCTCGACGCCCAGCTCCTTGGCCAGTTGATTGACTCGAATACCTTTAGCCAAAACACGCTCCGTAAAGTCCCAAATCGACGCGCCGAACCGCCCACGAGGGGTTCGTCGCGTCCCTGTGCGGGGACACGCCGGTCCCCGCCCTCTTTGTCTCAAAAACGTTCTTCTATCTATACGTCAGAACCGTTCGCGGGGTCAGTCGCCGCGGGCAGTTCCTGGATATTTCGCCCTCACACGCCTTCGCTCTGATCGCGCCGCGGCATCGCAGGCTGCGGCTCGTCGAGCCCGCTATCGGTCGGCGGCGAAACCCGGCCTTCGGCCAGCGCGGCCGTGTCGGTGTCCTCGTCGATGTACTCCTTGCGGTCCTCGTCGGCGTTCTCGTCAACGCCATTGACGTGGATCGCCTTCTCCTCGGGCGAAAGCTCCTCGCCCAAACCCATCGCGGCCGTGCTGTGGGTGACGATTTCGGGCGCGCCGCCATTGGATGCCTCCAAGGCGCCGGGCATGTTGACGTCGGCGTTGGCCACGCTGTTCGCGTCGTCGCCGAGCGAGGTGGCCGGCGTGTCCGCCGCCAAGGCCATTTCCAAGGCATTCGGTCCTCTGGCGGCACCCGCGGCCTTCGCCGATGCATCGGCGGCACGCTTGGCCTCCTGCTCGGCCGCCACGACCTTCGCTTCCGCCGCACACCGGTTCACGATCTGCTGAGCGACCTCTTCGCTGAGGCCCAGCTCTTCCATCAACGGGCCGGTGCCGACCTCTTCGATATCCCGCACGTCGATCAGGCCCAGGGCGATCACCTTGTCGACCTGCTCCTGCGTCACGCCCTCGATGCTCTTGAGGGTGCGGTCGAGCCGCTCGACGCCGGCCTGGAACTCGGGCGGGGTGAGGATGTCGATGTCCCAACCCGTTAGACGGGCGGCGAGCCGCACGTTCTGCCCGCGCTTGCCGATCGCCAGGCTGAGCTGGTCGTCGTTCACGACGACGGTTGCCCGCCCGAGTTCGAAGCAGAGGGCGACTTCCGTCACCTCGGCCGGCTTGAGGGCGTTGCCGATCAGGATCTGCGACGACTCGTTCCAGCGGACGATGTCGATCTTCTCGCCGCCGAGTTCGTCGACGATGTTCTTGATGCGGCTCCCGCGGACGCCGACGCACGCGCCGACCGCGTCGACCTTGCTGTCGATCGAGCTGACCGCGATCTTCGTACGGTGGCCCGGCTCGCGGGCCAGGGCCTTGATCTCGATCGTCCGCTCGCCGACCTCGGGCACCTCGCGCTCGAACAATCGCCGGATCAGTTCCGGGTGGCTGCGGCTGAGGATGATCTTCACGGCGCTGGGCGTATCCCGCACTTCCATGATCAGCGCCTGGATCCGCTCGCCCACCTGGTGCTGCTCGCCGGGGATCTGCTCGCTGCGGGGCATGATCCCCTCGGCCCGGCCGAGGCTCACGATCATCGTGCTGCCTTCGAAGCGGGCGATCGTCCCGGTGATGATCGTGCCGACGCGGTCCTTGTATTCCTCGTAGATGCTCCCCCGTTCGTCCTGCCGGATGAGCTGGATCATGACCTGCTTGACGGTCTGGGCGCCGATACGGCCCATGACCGACAGCGGGACGGTGGTGCCCTGGCGGGTGACGGAGATGTCGCCGCTGACCCGGTCCACGGTGACGGCAAACTCGCTGGTGTCTTCCGTGTTGAACTGCTTGCGCAACCCCGACGCGACCGCCTGCTCGATGTCGACGTACACCTGCTCGCGCTCGATGTTCTTGTCTCGGGCGATCCCGTCCACGATCCGGATCAGTTCCGGGTTAGGCATAACACTGTCCTCGCTATTTAGTTGTTCGGAAGTTGCCAGTTGGGAGTTGCCAGTTGCCAGAGACG
>DASXMX010000534.1:0-24597 GCA_036495445.1 Tepidisphaeraceae bacterium | reverse complement strand
GGACAAGAGTACTTGTCCGTGCCACCCGGAACAGCAGGAAGACACGGGCATGAGTACATGCCCATGCCACCCCAGAATTCGCATGCGATCCATGCTTTGCGAGAGACCAGGGCAGAGACAGGGCTCTGCCCCTACATCATGGAAACGGGCAGGGACAGGGTCGCGCCCTACAGGATGAATTTGCTCAAGTCCTCGTCCTTCACCACTTCCGCGAGGCGTTCCTTCACGTAATCGGCGGTGATGCGGATATCGCGGTCGGGCAGGTCGGGGGCGTCGAAGCTGATCGTTTCGAACACCTTTTCGATGATCGTGTAGAGCCGGCGGGCGCCGATGTTCTGGGTCCGGCGGTTCACCTCGTAGGCCATCTGGGCCATCTCGTCGATCGCGTCATCCGTGAATTCCACCCGCAGGCCCTCGGTCGCCAGCAGCGCGGTCTGCTGCTTGGTCAGCGCGTTCTGCGGGTCGCGGAGGATGCGGATGAAGTCCTCCTTCGTCAGGTCCTTCAGCTCGACGCGGATCGGGAAGCGGCCCTGCAGCTCGGGCATCAGGTCGCTGGGCTTGCTGCTGTGAAACGCGCCGGCCGCGATGAACAGGATGTGGTCGGTCTTCACCGGGCCGTACTTGGTGATCACCGTGCTCCCCTCGACGATCGGGAGCAGGTCGCGCTGCACGCCCTGGCGGCTGACGTCCGGGCCGTGCTTGTTCTCAGTGCCGGCCACCTTGTCGAGCTCGTCGATGAAGACCATCCCCGACTGCTCGACCCGGCCGATCGCGGTCCGGTGGATCCGGTCGCGATCGATCAGCTTCTCCGCCTCCTGGTTGAACAACACCTTGCGCGCGTCGGCGACGGTCAGCCGGCGCGTCTCGCGGCGGGAGGGGAGCATCTTCTCGAACATGCTTTGCATCTCGACGTCCATCTCCATCCCCGCGTTGCCCAGCACGCCGACGACGGTCGACTTCTCCTCGATCGCGATCTCGATCTGCCGGTCTTCGAGCGTGCCGGCCCGGAGCTGCTCGCGGAGTTTTTCCCGCGTCCGCTCGCGCTTCGCCTTCGACTCCTCATCGTCCACCGTGCCGTATTCGGGCCGCGGGAGCAGGTAATCGAGCAGCCGGTCCTCCACCTGCCGCTCGGCGGGCTCCTTCACCGACTCGGTCATCTCTGTGCGAACCAGGGAGATCGCGGAGTCGAGCAGGTCGCGGATCATCGACTCGACATCGCGGCCGTGGTAGCCCACCTCGGTGTACTTGGTCGCCTCCACCTTGATGAACGGCGCGCCGGTAAGCCCCGCGAGCCGGCGGGCGATCTCGGTCTTGCCAACGCCCGTCGGCCCAATCATGAGGATGTTCTTCGGGGCCACATCCTGCCGCATCCCTTCGGCGAGCTGCTGCCGCCGCCAGCGGTTGCGGACGGCAACGGCGACGGACCGCTTGGCGTCGGTCTGGCCGACGATGTACTTGTCCAGTTCGGCGACGATCTGCGTGGGGGTGAGATTCTCCATTGCGCCGAATTTTACACCTTGTGCGCTCAAAGGCGCAAATCGATGAGCCCGAGTCAGGGAATTCGTAAGGATACGCCCGGGGCGCACTTGGTTATTCCCACCCATGGTCTCGTCAGCCGACCATTTTCCCCCCTCGCTGAAATTCGACGGCTGCCAACCGCGCGAGAACGTGGTACGCATTGTCTGACGAATTACACCCGAGCGGCCCCGCGGCGTCGCGAGCGGCCTTCGGCACAACCTCGCAGGAGGAACTTCATGCGCAAGCACCTGGCACTCGTCGCCGCCGCCTCACTGGCGGTCGGCACGTTCACCCTCACCGGATGCCAACCGAAGAACAACAACCCAGACAACGGCGGCGGCACCTCCACCGGAATGAACGACAACAACGGCATGAACGGCGGCAGCACCGCCGGCAGCAACATGAACGGCACCGGCACCGGTGGCGCCGGCGCGAGCGGCAACACCGGCGCCGGCTACGGCTCCAGCGGGTCCGGCACGTCGGGCACCAGCGCGGGCAACAACGGCGCGGGCGGTGCCGGCACCAGCGGGATCAATGGCAACACTGGGACAGGGACCGGGACCGGGACAGGCACCGGCACCGGCACCGGCACCACGCCCGGCAGCAGTGGCGCGGGCGGCACCGGCACCGGAGGGACGGGCGGCGCAGCGGGAACCGGCTCGACCGGCGGCGCCGGTGCAGCAGGCGGCGGCGCTGGCGGCGGTCGATAATTCTAAACGCGCCTTACATGCAATCGGGGCACGACCGGCGTTCCGGTCGTGCCCCAGCACTGCGCGGGCCTCCACTCCAAGTCGCTAAAAGCGATTGCCTTCCCCTCAGGCGCTGCCGAATTCCGCGTTTACCCGGATCGTCTTCCCCGTCGAGATCCTGACGTCCCGCAGCTTGGTCTCCCCCAGCGAAAACGCCATGAGCGGCACGCGCTTTCCCTCGAACGCCTTGAGCTTCGAGCCGACCAGCGCCGCGGCCATGCCGCCGATCATCCCCTCGCCGGTGCAGGCAAGGTTCGACAGGGTGGCGACCAGTTGATCGTCCACGTCGGCTTTGCCGCGCACGACGACGGTGCCGCTCATCACCATCTTCTTGGCCTTGACGCGGGCCTCGACGCCGATGGATCGCGGCCCGTCGCTGGTCAACGTGAGTTGGAGGTCCTGGATCGTGATGCCGTGCGGCTTGCCCGCCGTCGTCGCGGCGGCCCGGAGCATCGCCTGCAGGTCGTCCTTGCCCGCCTCGACCTGCACGTGCCCGTCCTTCGCGTCGCGCAGCACGAGCATCGCATCGCCGGCGGCATCGCGTGCGAAGTCGAAACCGACGTTGTGGCCGTCCAGTGCTAGATTGACCTCGCTTTTGCCGATGAGGATCGGCTGCCCGCGGACCTCCAGCCGACCCACTTTGATCCCGGGCTGACGCTCCCCCTTCAACGTTGGCGGCGCCGGCGGTGGCTTCGTGGGGTCGATCATTGCGCCGGTCAGGTCGAGCGCCACGCGGTCGATCGACGGCCACGTTCCCCCTTCGGCGCGAACCGGATCCGCCTTCGCGGGGAATGAAATCACCTCGGCCATCGCCTTGCGGATCGCGGCGGCGAGGTCTTGGGGCGAGGTCGGGAATGACTTTCCAGCCAGTGGGAACATGCGACTCCTCTTCCAAATGAGTGGTCGGCAGGATGCGACAAACGGGGCCAATCCGCAATCCCGCGCATGCCCTGCCGCCCCGCCCGCCGGGTAGCGAAGGAGATACAAACAACGATGCGATGGTTCTCATCAGAACGGAATTGCCGGGCAGGGTCGAATTCGATTACTCTTCCCCCATGCCACATCCCACCCTCTCGACGTGCACGGTTGTGTTCGTGGGCATAATCGTCGCCGTCCTGGCGCTTGGGGCACGGGCCGAAAGTGACGAGAAGGCGCTCCCGCCGGTCGAGAAACTGCCGGCGATCAACCAGCTCCCCGACCCCTTCGAGATCGGTCCTAAAACGCGGCTGCAGACCCGCGAACATTGGGCCGCCCGACGGGCGGAGCTGCGGGACCTGATCCTCGGTTACGAGTACGGCCGGATTCCGACTGAAACCTCGCCCGTCTCGGCCCAGGAAACCGGTTCCGACCAGGACGCCGCGACCGGCGCGGCTGTCCATCAATTCACGCTGAAGATGGGGCCGGGCGGGAAGGTGTCGGTCCCGCTGGTGTTGACGATTCCCGCGGGCAAGGGGCCGTTCCCGATCATCATCAAGGGGGACCTGTGCTGGGGCCGGGTGAAGCCGCTGATCGTAGCGGACGTGGTGAAACGCGGCTACATCCTCGCCGAGTTCGACCGCACCGCCGTCGCGCCGGACAAGAACGACCGGAGCCAGGGCGTCTACCCGCTCTATCCCGGCTACGACTGGGGCGCACTGGCCGCGTGGGCGTGGGGCTTCAGCCGGGTGATTGACTACGTCAGCACGCGCGATGACGTGGACCGCGCCAAGATCATCGTGACCGGCCACTCCCGCGGCGGCAAGGCGGCGCTGCTGGCCGGGGCGCTCGATGAGCGCGTCGCCCTCACCGTGCCGAACGGCTCGGGCGCCGGCGGCGGCGGGTGCTTCCGCGTCCAATACCCACTCACCGAAACGCTCCAGGCGATCGACACCCGCTTCCCCTACTGGTTTGCCCCGCAGTTCGCCCAGTTCATTGGCCATGTCGACCAACTGCCGTTCGATCAGCACGAACTGCGGGCGCTGGTCGCGCCCCGCGCGCTGTTCTCGACCGATTCGGTGGATGACCTGTGGGCCAACCCCATGGGCACGCAGATCAGCTTCGAGGCCAGCCGCGAGGTGTATCAATTCCTCGGCGTGCCGGAGAAGATCGGCCTGCACTACCGCCACGGCAAGCACGAGCAGAACGAGGAAGATTTCGCCGCGCTGCTGGACTTTGCCGATTGGCAACTGATGGGCAAGGAGCCGGCGCAGAAGTTTGACGCGCTGCCGTACCCGAACCTGCCCCCGGCCTACAAATGGGCCGCACCGCAGTCGGCAAAGTGATCGAGCCGTGCGAATCGCGTGACGCACATGGGTCATTCCCCCAAAGCAGCCGCGCCGGAATCGCTCCGGGCGATTCCGTCCGTGGACCGGGTTCTCCGCGAACTAGGCCTCGGCGCCGTCGATCTCCCCCGATCGGCGGTGGTGGCATTGGTCCGACGCGAGCTAGCAGTCTGTCGCACGCGGAATGAGGCGATCACGACCGAGCAGGTCATGGGCCGCATTCGGGCTGCGATCGATGATCTTCGGCTTGCGCGGATCCAGCCCGTCATCAACGGCACCGGCGTAATCATCCACACGAACCTGGGCCGTTCGCCCCTGGGGCCGATGGCCGTCGACACGTTGACGAACATCGCCTCGAACTACAACAACCTGGAATTCGATTTGAGAACCGGCGATCGCGGCGGCCGGGCCACTTACCTGGAGCATAACCTCGCCGTCCTGTGCGAGGCGGAGGCGGCGACGGTCGTCAACAACTGTGCGGCGGCGCTGGTCCTGATCCTCCGCCATTTCACCGCGGGCGAACGCAAGCAAGTCCTGATCTCCCGCGGCGAACTGGTCCAAATCGGCGGCGGGTTTCGCATCCCCGAAATCCTCGAGGCCTCCGGCGCGATCCTCAACGAAGTCGGCGCCACGAACAAGACCACGATCGACGACTACGCCCGTGCCGTTTCGTCGGGAACGGCGATGATCCTCAAGGTCCACCAGAGCAATTTCTACATGGTCGGGTTCGTGGACTGTCCCTCGGTGGAAGAACTTGCCCAACTCGCACAAGCCAAGGGATTGCCGCTGGTGGAGGATCTGGGCAGCGGCGCGACGTTCGCGACCGAGCGGACGGCGGGCGTGGACCACGAGCCGACGCCGACCGAGGTGCTCCGCCGCGGCGCGGACCTTGTCTGCTTCAGTGGCGACAAGCTGTTCGGCGGCCCGCAGGCCGGCATCATCGCCGGCCGCTCGACGCACGTTGCCGCCCTCAAGCGCGAGCCGTTCTTCCGGGCCCTGCGCTGCGACAAGTTGATCCTCTCCGCCCTCCAGACGACAGTCGACCTGCACCTGACCGCGGCTGATGGCAATCCCGGGGCCGGGCAGGAGATCCCGATCATTGCGATGCTGCAGGAACCCATCGACAAACTGCAGGCTCGGGCCGATCAGATCGCCAGTCGACTCGACGACCTGCCGGCCCAGTTCACGGTCGGATCAGCCGAATCGACGGTCGGCGGGGGGACGCTGCCGAAATCGGCGATCCCGTCCGTCACAGTGGACATCCTGCCGCACGGCATTTCGCTCGAAGACTTCGCAGCCCGCCTCCGCGCCGGCAAGCCGCCGGTCGTCGGGACGATCTCGAACGGCCGGTTCCGCATTGACCTGCGGACCGTCTTCCCGCGCCAGGATGGCGATCTCCGGGCCGCCCTGCGGGCGGCCTTTTCCCCTTCCGCAAGCTCGGGCTAGAATCGCGCGGTCCGCATGAACATCCGCCACTACATTCTGGCCACCGCCGGGCACGTGGATCACGGCAAAAGCGCACTGGTCCGCGCCCTCAGCGGCACGGATCCCGATCGCCTGCCCGAGGAGAAGGCCCGCGGCATCACGATCGAACTCGGCTTCGCCCACATCGACCTCCTCGCGCCGGCGACGCGACCGAATGAAACCGTCCCCATCCCGGTTTCCGGATCTGCCGCAAAAAAACCGGGTTCGACAGCCGTGCGAAGCGGAGAGGAAACCGGGACGGGTACGGTTTTTCGGGTCGGGATCGTGGACGTGCCGGGGCACGAGGACTTCGTCAAGAACATGGTGGCGGGCGTCGGGTCGATCGATTTGGCGCTGCTGGTCGTCTCGGCCAAGGACGGGTGGAAGCCGCAGACGGAGGAGCACCTGCAGATCCTCACGTATCTGGGCGTGAGCCGCGGGATCGTCGCGCTGACGATGGCGGATCTCGTGCCGTCAACGGACTCCGTCCGCTCACAGGTGCGCGAGAAGCTTGGCGGAACGCCGCTGGAGGAGGCGCCGATTGTCGCGACGTCAGTTGTAACGGGGACCGGCATCGAGGAATTGAAATCGACGCTCGCATCGGTCCTCGCGCAGACGCCGGCACAACGGGACTTGGGCAAGCCGCGGCTGGCGGTCGACCGGGCATTCACGATGCGCGGCGCGGGGACGGTCGTCACGGGCACGCTCACCGGCGGCACGCTCCGCAAGGGGCAGGCGGTGGTGATCGAGCCGGGGGCGAAGTCGGCGCGGATCCGGTCGATCCAGTCGTACAACCGCGAGGTGGAGCAGGCGACGCCGGGCTCGCGCGTGGCGCTGAACCTCCCCGACCTGCAAACCGGAGAAAACGCGAACCCCGCCTCGGCCGTGTCGCGCGGCGACGTCGTTGTGCTCCCGCAAATGGGCCGAAGCAGCGACACGATCGATGCGTTGCTGGAAGTATCGGCCCGTCAGGCGGGCGCGAAGCCAATGAAAGAGGGGCGACTCGTGCGGGTTCATCATGGGAGCGGCAATTCGCCGGCGCACGTTTACTTTCAAGGCGCATCGGCGCTCGCGCCGGGCGAGCGCGTGATCGCCGAATTCCGGTTCGACGCGCCGGTCTTCGCGTTCGCGGGCGATCGGTTCATCGTCCGCGACTGGTCGGAACAGCAGACGCTGGCGGGCGGGGTCGTGCTCGATCCCGATGCGCCGCGCCGCCGGTTCCGCGCGCCGGGGCGGAAGCAGTTCCTGCACACGCGGTCGGAACATCCGAACGATCCGGTTGCATTCGTCAGTTCCGCCCTGGCGCAGGACGGCGCGATCGACAAGTCGTCGCTGCTGGCCAAATCCCGGGTCGACGCGGGCGAAGTTGAGCGAGCGATCGAGACGCTGGTCCGCGACGGGCGAGCGGCGCTTCACGGCCACTGGGTGGCTGACGCCGCCTGGTGGCAAGGGTTGCATCGGCAGTCGGTCGAGGCGATCGATGCGCATCACAAGTCGCACCCGCAGGAGATCGGGTTTCGGCTGGTCGATCTTCGGCAACGGCTCGGACGGCAGGCAACCCAAGGGGATTTGTTCGACCGGTTGGTGGGCGAACTCTGCCGCGACAACGGGTGCGCGCGGGCCGGCGTCGCGATTCGGCGCGGCAGCCACCGCCCGGCGTTGCCGCCGCACCTGCACTCGGCCGGCGCGAAGCTGCGGGCCGCGCTCGCGGCCAAGCCGCTCGAGCCACCCTCCCGCAAAGAGCTCACGACCGACAACGACGCAGTCCAGGCGATGCGATTCCTGCTGCAATCGGGCGAGGCGGTCGAAATCGGCGATGAGTTGGTCCTCCATGCCGACCATTACCAGCGCGCGATCGAGCAGATCCGCGCCCATATCCAAACGCACGGCGGCGCGAGCGTCAGCGAGCTGCTGCAGGTCCTCAACACCAGCCGCCGAATCATGGTTCCTCTGCTGGAAAAGCTCGACCGCGACGGCGTCACGCTCCGCCAGGGCGACAAGCGCGTCCTCAAGCCGGCCCGCACCACGACTCCCGCGACATCGATGTGAGAGCAATCGTGTGTCCCTTGGGTGGCATAGGCATGTATTCATGCCCGTGCAGTTCGAGAAGAATCCCACACGTTGCGACCCTCTCCGGGTGGCACGGACAAGTACTCTTGTCCGTGGCGATTTCTGCGCGACCGACGCCACGGACATGAGTACATGCCCATGCCACCCAAAACTGATACCATCGGCGTTCCATGAATGAATCGAGCAACGAGCGCAGTTCCGGCAACCGCAATCCCGAATCCCTCCGCAGTTATCGCTGGCTCGGGCCGGACGACCTGCGGTCGTTCGGGCACCGGTCACGGATGAAGCAGATGGGGTTCGGGCCGGAGGATTATGCGGGCAAGCCGGTGATCGCGATCCTCAATACGTGGAGCGAACTGAACACCTGTCACACGCACTTTCCGCAGCGGGTGGAGGACGTGAAGCGCGGCATCCTGCAGGCGGGCGGGTTCCCAGTCGAGGTCCCGGTGATGTCGCTGTCGGAAACGTTCATGAAGCCGTCGGCGATGTTCTACCGCAACCTGCTGGCATTGGAGACCGAGGAGGTGCTGCGGTGCCATCCGATCGACGGCGCGGTGTTGATGGGCGGGTGCGATAAGACGACGCCGGGGCTGCTGATGGGCGCGATCTCGATGGACCTGCCGGCGATCTACGTGCCCGGCGGCCCAATGCACCGCGGGAACTGGAATGGCGTCACGCTCGGCAGCGGCACCGACGTCTGGAAATACTGGGCCGAACGCCGCGCCGGGAACCTCAGCGAATGCCAGTTGCGGCAGATCGAGGACGGCATCGCCCGCTCGCCCGGGCACTGCATGACGATGGGCACCGCCAGCACGATGACCGCGATCGCCGAGGCGCTGGGGATGACGCTGAGCGGCGCGTCGTCGATTCCCGCGGTGCATTCCACGCACAGCCGGATGGCGGCGGCGAGCGGGCGGCGCATCGTCGAGATGGTGTGGGAAGATCTGAGGCCTTCGAAGATCCTCACCGAAGAGGCATTCGACAATGCGATCGCCGTGGACATGGCGATCGGCGGGTCGACGAACGCGATCATCCACCTGGTCGCGATGGCCGGCCGGGCGGGGATCAAGCTGCCGCTGGAGCGGTTCGACGAGATCTCGCAGCGCACGCCGGTGATCGCGAATATCAGGCCGTCGGGCGAATACCTGATGGAGGATTTCTACGACGCGGGCGGGCTGCGGGCGCTCTTGAACCGGATGCGCGAGTCGCTGCACCTCGATTGCCTCACCGTCAGCGGCAAGACGCTGGGACAGGAGATTGAAGGGGCACAGGTCTTCAACGAAAAGGTGATCCTGTCGCCCGACAAGCCGCTCTCCCGCGCCGGGGCTACGCTCGTCTTAAGCGGGAACCTCGCGCCCAACGGCTGCGTGATCAAACCGACGGCGGCAGAGCCTCGGCTGTTGCAGCACACGGGCAAGGCGGTGGTCTTCAGCAGCTACGCCGACCTGAAGGCGCGGATTGACGAAGAGACGCTCGACGTGACCGCCGACTCCGTGATCGTATTGCAGAGCGCCGGGCCACTGGGGGCGCCCGGCATGCCGGAATGGGGGATGCTGCCGATCCCGAAGAAGCTGTTGAAGCAAGGCGTGCGGGACATGGTGCGCATCTCGGACGCACGGATGAGCGGCACGAGCTACGGCACTTGCGTGCTGCACGTCGCTCCCGAGAGCGCCGTGGGCGGGCCGCTGGCATTCGTGCGCGACGGGGACCTGATCGAACTGGACGTGAAGGCCCGCCGGATCCACCTGCACGTGAACGAGGCGGAATTGGCCCGGCGCAAGGCGGCGTGGAAGCCGCCGGAACGGCGGTACGAACGGGGGTATGCGCAGTTGTTCCTCGACCAGATCACGCAGGCGCATGAGGGGTGCGATTTTAGGTTCCTTCACGCGGGAAAGGCGACGCCGGAACCGGACATCTATTGAGCATCCGGACGATTGTCGATGCGAACCGCTGAAGCGGTCGCCCCGGCGAAAGCGGTACGCGTGAAGCTGGGAGGGCACATGATTCGATTCACTTCATACGTCGTGGCCGCGCTCGTGGGAGCCATGGCGCTGGCAGGATTGGCGGGTGGATGTGCGCCGTCGCAATCCCGGTTCGCACATTTGGATCAGACGCGAGCCAGGGAAGTTGCTCGCAGACTCGAGGCGGAGCGCGGCCGGGAGCTGCAGGAGGATCTGCGGACCGCGTTCGCGGCCCGTCCGCCCCGCAACATTCTCGTGCTGTCCGGGGGCGGCGCGGACGGGGCGTTCGGTTGCGGCGTGCTCGACGGATGGCGGCGCGCGCCCGGCGGGCGGCCGACGTTCGATGTGGTGACCGGGGTCAGCACCGGCGCACTGATTGCCACATTCGCCTTTCTGGGCGAGCAGCGGGACGACGCGGTCCTGAGCCAGGTTTACACCCACACGCGCGACGCCGACATCCACGACAGCCCCTTCACCCCCGGCCCGGCAGATTCCGTATTCGATACGGCGCCGCTCAAGCGGCTGATCGCCCGCTACGTGACCGACGAGACGATCGACCGCGTGGCCCAGGCACATCATGAGGGACGGCGGCTCTACGTTGCGACCGTCGACCTCGACGCCGGGGCAGTCGTCATCTGGCCGTTAAGCAAGTTGGCCGCCGCCGGAGGCCCTGTGAGTCGCGCGCGGTTTCGCCAGGTGTTGCTGGCCGCGGCTTCGGTCCCGGTCGTGTTTCCGCCCGTCGAAATCGACGGCGACCTCCACGTCGATGCGGGGCTGCGCGAGGCCGTCTTCCTGCGCAAGGCAATGCTCGGCTTCACCCGCGCCTATGACGCGACCCGCTCGACCGCACGACCGAACATCCCGCCAACGGTTTGGGCGGTGATCAACGGACGGCTCGAGGTCGACCCGCAACCCGTCGACGACGATCTGGTCGATATCGGGGTCCGCAGTCTGACGCTCTACACACAATCGCTCCAACTATTCAACGTCAGGGAGGTCGCACATGTGGCAGCAGCGCACGATCCGCCCTTCGAGTTTCGGTACATCGCAATGCCGCGGGCTATGGAGCCACAGCCGGCGCCGGGGCTTTTCACACCGATGTTCGATCCGGCTCGGATGGGGCGACTCTACCGGGCAGGCCAGGCCAAAGGCACCAAGCCCGACGCGTGGCAGAAAGGCCCCCCATTGCTGGATGAAGATGAGGGGCCGCGCGCCTCCGCGTCCTAAGACTCGTCGCCTTTGCACGATAGCGGGCAGGGCTTGCGGAACGCGCCCTCGGTGTCCTGTTCGAGTCGGATCGGGCGGTCCTGGTTGTCGCCCCCGATGCAGAGCAGCGCCTGTCGGAATGCGTCGGCGTGCGTCGGCGCATCGATCGTGCAGACCCATGCCCAGGCGCCTTCCACCTTGACGTGAAGTTGATATGCCCGCACCACAACCTCGCCGCATGAGATGCCCCACACCGAGCGGGGAATCATGCGGCAGGGCGCGAGCGCACGCAAGCTTTATTGGCAATGTTTTGCGGATTCTCTGAAGCCCCCATCCGGCGGGCGCATCGGCGGTTGTGCAGATTACCGCGCGATGAAGACTCGCCCGATCCGCACCCCTCGCCACATGCGCTTGTGATGTCCTTTGTGTGTGGTGGCTTGCACGTCGGTGGCGGGGCCGTCGGTGCCGCCCTGGATGACGACGTGATCACCGGCCTGAAGGTCGGTGAGCTTTTTCCCCGGGACGCCGTCGATCTCGACGGTGGTGTTGACATCGACCTTGATCTTGGCTTGCTGCGGCGTACCGCTGTTCGCGTCGCCCTTCTCCTGGAGGACGAGCATGAAAGGCGAGACGCCGACCAGTTTTCCGCTCAGGCCGCCCGCCTCCTGCTGCTTTTTCCCCTTGGCACCGGCAGACGCGGTGAAGCTCAGGATCAAAATCGGGACCAACAAAAGGCTGAGTGCGGCTTTCATCGTGTAATCACTCCTGCCAAGCGGCCAAAAATCCTCCACGCCTAAAACGTGCCATTTGGCAAGTTATTCCGGTCCGACGGGTGAAAGGATCAGATGTATTGGGATGCGACACTCACAAACCGGGTCCGGGTCTCGTAGAGCGCGGTGTCCAGCAAGCGTTGCTCGTCCTCGCTCAGGTTCCCCTTCGTCTTGTCCTCCAGGATGTTCAGCGTATCGATCTGATGCTTGGCCATGTCGAGGTTCACCATCGGCTCGCCGCCCTGAGGGGCCAGTTCGCCCAAGTAGAATAATGCCTGGGTCATGATTGAATTGACCAGCGACGCGAAGCTGGCCGCGGGCACTTCCCGCGCGCCCCGCCGGCCGGCGGCGCCGGGCCGGGCGGCACCGACTGCGGCGGTCGGGCCTGCCGCAGTGGGAAGTGGCGCGGTCGCCGCGGCGGCGGCCTTCTTCTGTTCCTCCTCGGCCAGGCGCCGCTTCTCCTCCTGCGCCTGCCGCTTCCAATCGGTGTCGATGTGCAAACCGGATAATTCGTCAGCCATTGTGGTGCTCCTGGGGCTCGCGCCCGCAAAGATTCTCGACCACCAGTCACCGATTCGCAAGGGTGAATCGCCTCGCGGGCGCCACCGCTCGGGACGGCCGGGCAGGGCGAGGCCCCCGCCGAGCCGCATTCCCCGGGCGGGCCTCGGCTCGGCAGGAGCCTCGCCCTCCCAAGTGCCTTCAACTCGTGGTAGGGTAGGCCCTACGATGTCACACGATCCATCCGACGTGCCGCAACCGGGGGCGCCGAACCCGCAGGACCCGAACGCCGCCGGTGCGTTCAGCCAACAGTTTCAGAATCAGCCGGTCGCGGCCCGCCTGCCGGGACATGTCGGCAAGGGCGTCTTCACGACCGGCGTGCTCGTACAGGACGGTCCCAACGAGTTCGTTCTCGATTTTCTCCAGGCGCTCAGCCAGCCCAAGCAGATCGTCGGCCGGGTCGTGCTTTCGCCCGGCGTCATGTCGGCGTTGATCCGGACCTTGGCGGAAAACCTGAGCCGGTTCGTCCAGACGTTCGGCCCGCCGGCCCCGCTGCCCACCCCCCAGGTTCAGCGGCAGCCCACTGTTCAGGAGATCTACGAGAACTTCAAGCTGCCGGAAGAGCTATGGAGCGGCACGTACGCCAACAGCGTGCTGGTCGGGCACGGGCCGGCGGAGTTCTTCATGGACTTCATCACCAGCTTCTATCCCACCGCGGCGGTTTCGTCCCGAGTCTACTTCGCGGCCCAGCAGGCGCCGCGGATCCTCAACACGCTGCAGATGTCGCACCAGCAATACCAGCGGAAGCAGGCGGCGCAGCAGCAGCAGAGGCCAGCGGAGGGGGACGAACGCCGCGAGGAAGGGCAAGGTTGATCTGTGGCACAGCTTGGAAGCCTGCCGAAGGCGAAGTGCAGGCTTGGAAGCCTGCACCACAATTCGGTGATCAGTTCCCCACGACGCGGAGCGCGTCCGCCTGGGTTTTACTGATGCGGAAGAGGCGTTCCATGCAGCAGGTGCGGAAGACGCGGAGCAGTTGAGGGGAGAGGCCGCACAGGACAAGGTCGCCGCCGGTTTGGATGATGCGCTGCCGGATGTTCACCATGAGGCCGAGGGCCGAGCTGCCCATGTAGCGGAGGCCGGTGAGATCGACGACCCACAAGCCCGCGGGACCGCCTGCAAACACTTCCGGCAGGAGCTGTTCGTTGATCCGGTCGAACTCGTTGCTGTCGGTGGATTCAGGAAGTTTCAGCGCAACGACTTGCACCCCGCCGATCTGCGTCACCTGGAAGTATTCGTCTGCCATAAACGACGTCTGTCCCAAGGGCGCCATGACCTGACCCCGAGCAGCACCATCGCCGCTCACCGGCAGGCATGGTATACGAAATTTGGCAAAAAGGGGCGTGGGGCGGGTTGGAAACGCTTGCGGGGGGACATGACGGGCTTCGGTGGAGGACGGGGCGACGTTGGCGAAGCCGCAAGCGGCGGTTACAAACGGGCTCGACACCATCGCTTATCGGACCTGGAGGGTTTCCCCTTCGAAGGTGATGCCGAGCGGGGCGAGTTCGACGGCTTTGCGGGTGCCCTGCTTTTTCACCACCCCGCCATTCCACGCGTCGTAGCCGGCCTCGCGGGCGAGTTCGATGCATCCGGGTGCGTCCTCGGGGCGGACGTAGACCGCGAAGCCGGCGCCCATGTTGAACGTGGCCCAGGCCTCGCGCAACGCGATCGGCCCCTGCCGCAGGAGGAACTCGAAAATGGGCGGCGGCGACTTGGGGAGTTCGGCCACGCGGTAGACGAACGGCTCCGAGAGCCGCATCAGCTTCCGCCAGCCGTGCCCGGTAATGTGGACGGCGTAGTGCGGCCGGATGCCGGCGTTCTGGATGGCGGCGACGAATCGCACGTAAATCACCGACGGGTCGAGCAGCGCTTCGCCGAAGCTGCGGCCGTCGCCGATCGGAGTCAGGTAACCTTCGGGCAGCCGGTCAGCGATGGCGCGGCAGAGCGTGAGGCCGTTGGTGTGGACGCCGGAACTGGCCAGCAGGACGATCGCGTCGCCGTCCTGCACGTTGCCGGCGATCCGCAGCGGCTTGGGGCGGATCCGGCCTATCGCCGAGCCGGCCAGGACGATCGTCTCCGGATTAACAATCCCCTTGAGCGTCGGCGTCTCGCCGCCGCCCCAGACGGCGCCGGCGGCGCGGCAGGCTTCGGCGAATCCCGTGGCGAGTGCGTCGGACCGGCGCGGGTCGGCGAACCACTCGGCGTCCCCCACCGCCGCGTGCATCGCCACCGAGATCGGCAGCGCGCCGGTGGTGATCAGATCGTTGACGATCGTCGCGACGGTGTCGATGCCGACGTTACGATAGAAGCTTTGACCGGTGAGCCGGAGCATCGCGTCGGCGATCAGGTTCTTCGTGCCGAGCCCCTCCTCGACGTGGGCGAGGTACTCGTCGGGCGTCTCGATCAAATACGCGCTCTCGCCCCGAATGTCCCGCGGCTCGGCAAGCCCGTGTGCGGCCAGCGCATCGGTCGTCGTCGCGGCGGCACGCTGGCAGGCGCGCTTGAACGCGTCGAGCCGGTCGTAATTCACTCCACTCTGCTCGTAACTCAGGCCACTCATCACGTTCCGTTTTAGAAGAGGCTGGGGCGAGAAGCAACTCGGACGCTCAACCCGTGGCACGGGCGTCTCGCCCGTGCGAGCGACACGATTGAGAGATAACCCTCTCTCGGTTTCACGCGTGCCACGCACGGGCGAGACGCCCGTGCCACATGGGCGCACGCGACGTGCTGAAACAAAGAAGCCCGCGGGAGAAGACTCCCGCGGGCTTTTTTGCGTTTGGGCGTTGCGGTCAGTCGTTCCGCTGCACGATCAGCGATTTGGCGTCCTGGGAGGGGAGGTTCAGGGCTCCGCGGGCTTCGGCGGCGGCGGAGCGGATGTCGAGGTTCTTCTCGCCGGCCACGACCTGCTGGATCGCGCCGATCTGCTCGGCGTTGAGGCGGTTGCCGTAGAACTTGGCGCTGGTCGCCAGGCTCTTGTAGAGGCTGATGCGGACGTCGGGCGGCGTGTTGGGGTCGTTGGCCCGATCGGCCAGTCCGCTCTGGGCCGCCTTGCTGTCGAGCATGGCGACGGCGTTACCGACCGCCTTGGCGATGTCGGCCCGCTTGTCGCCCAGCGAGGCGATCAGCGCCTGTTCGGCCGCGGACAGGTCGAGCACGGGGTTATGCGTGGTCGCCAACTCTTCCAGCAGCTTGGCGGCGCGGAGGGCAAAGTCGGTGGCGACCTTTTCGTCCATCGGGAGCCCGCCGGCCTTCTTGCGTGCCGCCTCGACGGCCGCGGCGAGCTGCGGGCCGCCGGTGGCCTCGGTGTAGCTGAGCGTGGGATCGGTCAGCGACATGCGGGCCCACGGGGAGGCCAGCGAGTGGACGATGATCAGCTTTGCCGTCCGCTCCAGCCGCGGGTTGGCGGCGGCCAGTTCAAACAGCTTGTCGATCGCCGCCCCGCCCATGTCCTCGGAAATGATGATCACGTCGACCGCCGGGATGGTCATCGAATCGGCGACGGCGGTGGACGGATCCTCGCCGCCGGCCACCTGATAGCCCTTCAGGTCGGCGGTGATCCTCGACCGATCGGCGGGGTTGGCCACGATCAACACGCCCGGCGTGCCGCTCTGCTGAACGGCCTCGGCCAGCAGCGGAACGACGCGGGCCTGACCTTGGAACGGCCTCTGCGGCAGCGCCGACGCGATCGCGAACGCCGCCTCAAAGCGGACCTGCCGGTCCGGGTATCGGAGGGCGTCCACCAGCGGCTGGCCCTGCCCGCCGGAGAACATGTTGCTCTGGCCGACGATGTCCTGCAGCGACTTGATCGCCGCCAGGGCGACCGCCGGGCTTTGCGGGGTGTTGTCGGTCAGCGACCGGGCGAGGACGAGGTTGAGGTACTTGGCGCCTTCGGCGACGTTGTAGTAGTGAGGCTGAGGCTCCTCGGCGGTGCGGGTCGGGTCGGTCGCGCCTTGCGGCAGGTTGATCGAGCGGCGGATGTTGGCCGCCAGCCACAGCGACACCGACTGATCCGGCTGTGTCGGGTTCTGCCGCAGCGCCTGCTCGGCGGTCCGCATCGTCATCAGGTCATTGAAGATCTGCGGCGGGAGCTGCTTGCTGGTCAGGCCGCCATCACCCCAGTACCACATAAAGGCCACTGGCTGACGCGGGTCGGGCTGGACCGACGCCGTGCCAAGGTAGAACCGGTTGGCCAGGTCGTAGAACAGGTCGCCGGCGTTGGCGTTCGGGTCGGCGTTCAATTGCTTGAGCGCACTGTTCGCCGCACTGCGCACCTCGTTGCTGGCCTGCGAGTTCTGGGCCAAGGCGGTGAGATACGGCACTGCAATCGGGTACCCGATGTCGCCCAGCACGCCGCAGATCGAGGTCAGGGCGACGTTGTTCGGCGGCATCTGGGTGGCGGCGAGCAGCGGGTTCAGCGCGGCCCGGCCCAAGTCCTTCAAACCCCGACGGACGACATCGTGCATCTGCGCGTCTTCGGGGGTGTTGCTAATCAGGATCGCAACCATTTGAGGCACGGCCAGCTCGCCGCTGTTGCGGAGCTGCTGCATCCCCAGCATGTAGCCGCGCTCGCCGGTGTTGAGCCGCTGGATGTTCTGCTTGATGTAGTCGGGGTTCTGCCGGCGGGCGAAGCGGCCCTTGTTGAGCAGGTCGATCAGCTGCGTGGCGACCGTCTTCATCTGCGGGTCGGCCGCCTGCCAGCGCAGCAGTTCGCCGTCGACGTCCGTCGGCAACTGGCTCGGGTAGGCGCGGTGATTCGCGGCAACCTTCTCGAAGAGGCTCAGGAGTTGCTCGGGATTCTGCTGGCCTTCCTGAAGGAGCTTGTTGCCGTAGGCGGCCTGGAGGTCGTAGCGGCCGATCTCGCCGTAGTGCCAGAAGTCGTCGACCTGCTGTTCGAGCGTCTGGTTCGCGCCGACCTCCGGGGCCGGGGCGGCCGGCTCGGTGGCGGCGGGCGCGGTGGCGGCGGGCGCGGGCGCGGCCGGCGCCGCGGGAGCGGGCGGAGTCTCAGCGCCGGGGGCCGGGGCCGGCGTCGCGGGCGCCGCCGGGGCCGGCGTCGCATCCTTATCCGGCGCGGGGGCCGGGGCCGGGGCGGCCTGGGCCAACTCGACGCCGCGCGGGGCGGCTTGCACTGGCGCGTTGTACAGCATCGGGAACGACAACGAACAGGCGAGAACGACCGAGGGGAGAATCCGCGGCAGGCGCTTCATGGTGCAGGGCCTCCTAGGTGACGCAGCGTGGGTGTCCATTACCGGCAAGAGCGAGTGCCGGCTTCACTCCGCAAGGCGGGCGCTCTCGAAACCGCGGGCGATGTCCACACGCATCCGCTCCGCTCGAAAGCGTCAGTATCTCATCGGCCGCCGAGGATAAGTGCCGCTCTTACCACTGTCAAGAAAAGGATTGGGTCGTGCCAGAGCCGTCGAATGACCGGCGCCCTCGTCGGGTGGCATCGGCATGTAGTCATGCCCGTGGATCTCGCCCGAAGAATCACAGAGGACACGGAGGCCACAGAGAGCACAGAGGGAAAGAGGAACAAACAAGGCAATTCCGAGTTTTCTCTGTGTCCTCAGAGTTCTCTCTGTGTCCTCGGAGTTTTCTCTGTGTCCTCTGTGTGCTCTGTGCTCTCTGTGATTGCCTTTCGAGCAACGCCACGGGCATGAGTACATGCCCATGCCACCCAAAAAGCGCATTCGATTCCTCACACGCCCGTCCACCGCGTCCGGCCGTTCGATTTGCGGAAGACCAGGAAATACGAGTGGTTCTTGCGCGCGTGGACTTGTTTGACAACGCGGCTCATGCCGGGTTTGTTCCGGCGAAGGACCACGAACAGGTCTTCGATCACCAAGCCAAAACCCGTCAGTTCGTTGACGACTTCGACGTGCGTCAGGCGTTGCTGGTTGGCGCACACCTCGTCGGCGCATTTGACGATGTAGATCCCCTGGTCGCGCAGGACGCGGCGGGCTTCTTTGGCCCCGGTGAAATACAGCTCGAGCACCGCTTCGTGGTACTTCTTGCCGCCGGCGGCGGGCGGGTGGTTGTTGCGGTAGTAGGTCTCGTAGTTCTGGTGATTGACGTGGGCCGTGCCGCCCGGCGTGTGCATGTAGGGCGGGTCGAACACGACGCAGTCGATCGAGCCATCGGCGTACGGGAGCGCGCGGCAATCGGTGCCCGTGGACAGGTCGGTCGCACGCAGTTGATACCGCCCCGCGGGGACCTGTTTCCAGAAGATGCCGCGGCCATAGGTCACGTCGGCGACCACGCTGCCGGGGGCGACGTAGAGCGAGAGGATCTGGGGGAAGACCTCGTCGTTGGCAGCCTGGTAGGCGGTGAAAACGAGATCGTTGGTTGCCTTTCCGGCGGGCGACTTGCGTTTGCTCTTGCGCGTCCGTGCGATCGGTGCGGTCGTGGCATCATTCATCCCGGGTCTCCTCGGCGGGAACATAACCGAATGTTTGGGCAACACTGCGCAGGGGGACGTCGCGCGACAGGGATCGGCCCACGGCGCATGTAGGGGCCGGCCCCCGTGCCTGCCCTTCCCGTTTCATGTAGGGGCAGAGCCCCGTCTCTGCCCTCTTCCGCTGCCCCGGGACAAGAGAGGGCAGACACAGTGGTCTGCCCCTACATCCAAGGGCAGGCACGGGGGCCTGCCCCTAAATAATCGGCGGACACGGGGGTCCGCCCCGTACGGCGGAGCAAATGGGCAGTCATGGAATTCGGCCCCGTGCGGCCCCTACGATCCCGCACCGCGAATTGGAGTAATCGCCGTATGCACCATCCCCGACCTGCGACCCTCGGGCAGTTGAAAGAGACCGGCTATCGCCCCTGCGGCGTCAAAGACGAGCTCCGCCGGAACCTGATCAAAAAACTCAAATCGGGGGAAGAGCTCTTCCCGGGGATCGTCGGTTATCGCGAGAGCGTGATGCCGCAGCTCATCAACGGCATCCTGTCGAAGCACGACCTGCTGTTCCTGGGCCTCCGCGGCCAGGCGAAAACCCGCATCCTCCGCATGCTCCCCGACCTGCTGGATGAATGGATGCCGGTGCTGGCCGGCGTGGACATCAATGACGATCCGATCGACCCGATGACCAAGACCGGCAAGCGGATCGTCGCCGAGCAGGGAGACGACGCGAAGATCGAGTGGGTGCATCGATCTGACCGGTACCACGAGAAGCTCGCGACGCCCGACGTGACGATCGCCGACCTCATCGGCGAGATCGACCTCGTGAAGCACGCCGAGGGGCGGTACCTGTCGGACGAGGCGACGATGCACTTCGGCCTCATCCCGCGGAGCAACCGCGGCCTCTTCGCGATCAACGAACTGCCGGACCTCGCGCCGCGGATCCAGGTCGGCTTGTTCAACGTGCTGGAAGAGCGGGACGTGCAGATCCGCGGCTACCCGATCCGGCTGAACCTGGACGTGTGCCTGGTCTTTAGCGCGAATCCCGAGGACTACACCAACCGCGGCCGGATCGTCACGCCGCTGAAGGACCGCATCGGCTCCGTGATCCGCACCCATTATCCAGAGACGGTGGCGGAAGGGATCCAGATCGCCGAGCAGAACGCCTGGACGGATCGCCGCGACGGCGACGCCGGCAGCGGCGTGGACGTCGAAGTCCCGCGGTTCATGTCGGAAGTCGTCGAGGAAGTCGTGCGGCTGGCGCGCACGAGCCCGCACGTCAGCCAGGCGTCCGGCGTATCGGTTCGCACCAGTATCGCGAACCTCGAAACGCTGATCAGCAACGCCGAGCGGCGCGGGATCATCACCGGCGAAACGCGCGTCGTGCCGCGGATGTGCGATTTGAATTACCTCGTCGCCTCCTGCCGCGGGAAGATCGAGATGACGCTGGCCGAGGAGGAGGGCGCCGAGGACAAGCTGATTCGCTCGCTGGCCGGCGAGGCGGTGAAGGCGGTCTTCGGCCGCTACGACGACCCCGACAACCACGAGAACATCGCCGAGCAGTTCAAGGGCAACCTGACGTTCCCCGCCGGCGACGACCTGACCGCCGCCGAGTTCGTGGCGAACATGAAGGCGATCAAGGGCTTGCCGCAGGCCGCGCTCGCCTTGGCGCGTGAAATGAAGGTCGATGGCGGCGACACCGCGTTGCTCGCCTCCGTGGGCGAATTCCTGCTCGAAGGGTTGTATGTCAACAACCGCCTGAGCAAGTACAACAGCAAGGGGAAGACGTTCTTCCGCAAATGAGCGGGCGGCGCCCCGCCCAATCCGGCGAAGCCGGCAGGATCTGTCCAACTTAACGCGTAACCGGCGCGTGTTTCGGCAAAACGTCCGAACCCCGCGCCGTTTTCCTTGCGCGCCAGCATTGCACCGCCCACCACCGATCGAGTAACCTGCCTCTGCGGTATCAGTTAAAGGCGGGGCCCGCAGGCAATCCGCAAGGGGCGGCGGGCATTCCCGGAAACACCATCATTGTTGGACCGGAGGGCGGAATGCGGAAGCGTCGAGTCGATCGGGATCGGTGCCTGAAGTCGGCGGCCGCAGTGGCATTGGCGGGCGGACTGGCATTCGGCGGCATTCGCGCCGCCCGCGCGGACAACGCCACATGGAACCCCAACGCCGTTGACGGGAACTGGATCCCCTCGACCCAGTCGAACTGGATCACCGGCACCGGGACGTATCCCGGCTCGACCACTGGCACGACCAACACCGATACCGCCAGCTTCAACAGCGCCAGCACCTACACGGCGATCGATCTCGGCAGCAACCTGAACATCGGCAGCATCGCGTTCGATGCCAACGCCGCCAGCTATACGATCGGCATGCCCTCCGGCGGCACGCTGCTGCTGACCGCCGGCGGATCCGTCTCCATCCTCCCCTCGCTGACCGCCGCGAAAGTCACGGAGACGATCAGCGCCCCGATTCTCCTCGAGGGCAACTACACGTTTGCGAACTACGGGACGGACCCGACCACGGTCCTCAACTTCAACGGGGGCGGCATCACCGCCGCCGGCGGGAACGTCGTCCTGACGCTCGCCGGCACGAACACGGGATCCAATACGATCTCCGCCAACATCAGCAACGGCTCAGCGACGACCCTGGCCCTGCTGAAGACCGGGACCGGCACGTGGACGCTTTCCGGCTCCAACTCGTACACCGGGCCGACGCAGATCGCCAGTGGCACTTTGAAACTCGGGAGCAATCTCGCGCTCCCCACCGGCACGCTGGTCGACGTCCACAATCTGGCGACAGCCGCTTCCGCGGTGCTCGACTTGAACGGGTTCAACGCCACCGTGAGCGGCCTGCAGCAATCGGATACCTCGGGCAGCGCAATCGTGACCAGCAGCGCCCCCGGCGCGGTGCTCGCCATCAATACCCCCTCAACTGTCTCGGCGACATTCGCCGGGGCCATGACCGGAAACCTGAGCCTTGTGAAAAGCGGCCCCGGTTCGCAAACGTTTAGCGGGAAGGTCGACTATCAGGGCGACACCACGCTCAACGGCGGAATGCTCACATTCATCGGGGGCGCCGAATTGCAGAACGTCTATGCAAACGCCGGCACCCTATCACTGCGGTCCAGCCCCCCGGTCAATGGGGTGAGCTATGGCCCTTGGGCAAACGGAAACTTCTTCGAAGAGGGGGCGACGGTCAGCGCACCGGACGGCTTTTACGTCGCCGGCAGCCTGTTCGGCGACGCCGGATCGCTCAACTTCGGCGGTGGCGAGATCGACGGGAACGTGGTGGGCTCAGGGGCCACTATGACGCTGGGCGGGGGCTTGATCGAGGGCAACGTGTCCGGCTACCGCGGATCCATCACGCTGAGCGATCCCGAAATATGGGGAAACGTGACCGGCATCGGCGGCACGATCACGTTCACGGGCCAGCCCGTGATCAACGGCAGCATCATCGCCAACGGGGGATCAATCACGCTGGCCGGCGGCGCATTGGTCGACGGAACGATTACCGCTAACGCCGGCACGATCACAATAACCTCAGCCAACGTGCAACCCTTCGCCGTGATTACCACCGGCAGCGGGACCGTGGTGGTCGACTTCACCGGCGTGAGCGATTACGACTTTCTCAACCCCTATACCACGGACCTCCAAATGTCCGGCGGCGCCTTCGTTGTTACCGCCGCCGGATCCACCACCGACAGCCAGGGGCTTGACAGCCTCACGCTGAACGCCGGCGCCTCATCGATCCGGATCAACTCGACGCCTTCCAATTCGGTCCTGCTTTCGCTCGGCCCCATTACGCGCCAGATCGGATCGGTTGTGAACTTCACCCTGCCGCCGGGCGTCCCCTCGCCTACCAACGGCATCGCGACGACGACCGCCAACGCCAACTTTCCCGGCGGCCAGCCAACCATTCTTGGCGGGTATGCCACCGTCGGCGACACGTGGGCGGTCAGCACGGGGGACGGCACCAACCCCGGCCTGATCTCGGGACTCGCAACCTACATCCCGGTCTCATCTGATTTCGGCACCACGACAAACATCGCTGGCAAGGACATCGATATTCTCGGCAGCAACAGCACTGCAACGGCATCACCGGTGACTGTGAACTCGCTGCGCTTCAACACGGGCAACGCCACGCTCTCGCTCGCCAGCCCGCTGACCGTTGCGACCGGCGGCATCGTGGTCGGATCCCAGTCGAGCGGCGGAACGATCCAAGGCGGGTCGATCACGTCCGGGAACGGCACGGACCTGATCGTCATCGCCAACGGGAGCGGGATCTTCGCGATCAATTCGGTGATCACCGACAACGGCACTACATCGATTGGCCTGACGAAGGCCGGGACGGGCGTGTACACGACGAGCGCGCAGAGCACCTACAGCGGTCAGACGACGCTCGTAGCGGGGACCGCCGTGGTCCAGAACAGTTCGATTGGCGGGGCACCCGGAAACCCGGACAGCGGCCCGTTCGGCCGCGGCCCCATCGTGTTTAACGGCGGGCAGCTTCGCGCCGTGAGCGGCGGCGGCATCTCGCTGGCCAATAGCGTCACGTTCGCCACCGATACCACGTTCCCCGGCGCGACGGTGCAGGCCGCCCTGACGTTTACGGGGCCGATCAGCCTGGCGAACGGGGACCGCACGCTGACGAACAATTCCACCAACGACGTGGTGTTCGCCGGACCGATCGATGACGGCGGGAACGGTTACGGGATCAGGTTCGATGGCACCGGGCGCACGATCCTCAGCGGCGCCAACACCTACTCGGGCACGACCACCATCACCGGCGGCGTCGTGCTGGCCAACACGCCGGGCGGCCAGTCGGCGACCGGGGCAGGGTCGGTCATGGTCTTCACCTCTGGCGTCCTCGGGGGCACCGGCACGATCTCGCCCAGCGCCGGACTGTCCCCGTCGATCATGATTGAGGGCGGGATTCTCACGGCCGGCACCGGCATCGACGCCAACAGCAAGCCCGGCAAGCTGACGCTCACGGTCGGCCCCCAGGTCTCGGGCGGCCCCGTCTCGCCATACCCCTCCGGCCTTTTCGCGAAGTTCAACCCGAACAACCTCGGGAACGCCGGCGCGACGATCGGCGGGAACAATCCGACCGCCACGGCAGACCCGGCCGGCGCGGGCGCGAACTGGGACGAGGTGGTCATGCCCTGGCTTAACCTCACCGCCGACTCGTATAACCGCGTCAACCTCACCACGGTTGCCGTCAACGGGTACGGCACGCCGAACGTATTCAACGCCGGCGGGAGTTATGCGTGGCCCGTGGCGGTCATCACGCGGGGCCTGTCCGGGTTCTACGTGAACGGCTCACCCGTGGTGGGAAGCAATTCCCCCGCGCCGCAGGCCAGCCTGCAGGCGGTCGTTGCGTCACTGATGCGCCTCGACCCAACGGGCCTCGTCCAGGCGACCGGCGCCAGTCCCAGCGCGTTCGGCGTGGGCGTCGCGCCCGACCCGTTCAACCCGAGCTACGAAGACGTCGTGATCACCTACAGCCCCGCCCCGGAACCGTCGAGCGTGGCGCTGCTCGGCGCGTCGGCCGGCGCCCTGCTGCTCCGCCGGCGCAGGGCGAGATAGCACGGCGCACGTCGAAGAAATGGTTACGCCGCTTGTCGGCTTGGCGAACGAAGGGGCG
>DASXMX010000533.1:0-6774 GCA_036495445.1 Tepidisphaeraceae bacterium | reverse complement strand
AGGAGGGCGGACACAGGGGTCCGCCCCTACTTGCGTCGCGCCGTCAGCACGCGATCGCGGCCGCCGAAATCCTTCAGGATGCGAACGTCCTCCAAAGCGTCGTGCTGCTTGCCCAGCTCTTCCGCGGCCGGGCCTTGGTCGAACTGGATCTCGAGATAAATCCGCCCGCCTTGCACGAGCCGCCCCGGCGCCTCGGCGAGGATCCGCCGATGGAAATTCAGCCCGTCGAGGCCCCCGTCCAGCGCCTGGATCGGCTCGTAATCCCGCACGCTCCGGTCCAGCGTCTCGATCTGACCCGTCGGAATGTAAGGGGGATTCGACACGATGAGGTTGAACGGCTGCGCGTCCACCATTTTCGAGAGGGGCTCGAACAGATCCCCCTCTTCAATGACCACGCGGCCGGTGAGCCCGAGCCGCTCGATGTTCTTTCGCGCGATCGCTGCCGCGGCGGGGCTGATTTCGGTGGCGGTGACGACGGCCGCCTTCTGGTGATAGGCGATCGCGGCGGCGATGCACCCGCTGCCGGTACACAGGTCCAGCACCCGCGGCGTCTCAAAGCCCGCCGTGTTGCGGCAAAGCTGCAAGACGTTCTCCACCAGCGTCTCGGTGTCCGGGCGGGGGATCAGCACGTCGCGGGTGACGTCGAATTCGAGGTTGAAAAAGTGCGCTTTTCCGGTGAGATAGGCGATCGGCTCCTGCTCGCTGGCCCGCCGGACCAGTTCGCGGTAGGCGGTGAGTTCCCGTTCGGTCAACGGCCGCTCGTAATCGGTATAGAGCTTGATGCGGGGGACGTTCAGGACGTGGGCGAGCAGCAGTTCGGCCGACAGGCGCGCGGGGTCGACGTCCTTGCGCGCGAAGAACGCGGTCGTCCATTCGAGCAGTCGCCGGACCGTCCATGTCCCGCCATCGGCCATGCGGCGGATTCTAGGGAGCGGGGGCAGGTTCAACAACGAAGGTGAAGGAATGATTCAGCGCGAAAAGTTCCCCGGTGGGCAATTGGTGGGGCAGACATTCCTGTCTGCCCTAAGGTGCCGCAGGGACATTCCTGTCCCTTCCTTTTTGTCTTTCCTGGCATCCTGCTGGCTGGGTGAGAAGCAGAGGAATAGGGAAGGGAGAGGAATGTCCCTGCCAGTGTTCAGGGCAGACAGGAATGTCTGCCCCACCCAATTCCTTCCCCTCCTCCTGGTAGTTGCCCTTACACTTCTGGCCTCACTGGCTCGCGCGGCGGACTCGGCCAACTGGCCCCGCTTCCGCGGGCCCAATGGGACGGGCCTGAGCGACGCGAATATCCCCGCGAAGTGGGCCGACGCCGATTACAACTGGACGATCAAGCTCCCCGGCGGCGGGAATGGCTCGCCCGCCGTCTGGGGTGACCGCATCTTCCTCACCTGCGCCAACGACAAGACCGGCGAGCACATGATCGTCTGCGTCAACGCGAACGACGGCTCGATCCGCTGGACGCGAAATTACCCGTCGCAGACCTACAGCCATCACCAATTCAACAGCTACGCGAGCAGCACGCCGGCATTGGATGAGAAGCACGTGTTTGTCTGCTGGAGCACGCCGGAGGAGTTCACCATCGTCGCGCTCGACCATGACGGGCACGACCTGTGGCAGAAGGACCTGGGGCCGTTCGAGAGCCAGCACGGCGGCGGGCAGTCGCCGATCGCGTACGACGGCATGGTCCTCGTCGGCGACGACCAGGAAGGCCCAGCCAGCTTCCTGTTCGCCCTGAACGGCGACACCGGCGCCGAGGTCTGGAAGGTCGCCCGCAAGCCGAGCAACAAGTTCGCTCCTGCCACGCCCTGCGTCTTCCAACCCAAGGACGGCCCCGCGCAGCTCATCTTCATGAACAAATCGCAGGGCTTCACCGGGATCGACCCGAAGGACGGGCACACGATCTGGGAAGTGCTGCCGCCGGACTTCGACGCCCGCCCCGTCGCCTCTCCCTACTCGGCCGACGGCCTGATCTTCTGCTCCTGCGGCGACGGCCCCAGCGGCCACTGCTTCGGCGCCGTTCGCCCGTCCGACGACGGCAAGTCCGCCAAGATCGCCTACGCCTTCCGCAAGGCGTCGCCCTACGTGCCGACGTCGATCGTGAAGAACGGGCTCCTCTTCTACGTGACCGACGCCGGCATCATGGCCTGCCTGCACGCCGACACCGGCGAGCAGATCTGGCGGCAACGCCTCGACGGCAACTTCTTCGGCTCCTTCATCTGTGCCGGCGACAAGCTCTTCATCCTCTCCAAGGAAGGCGAGATGTACGTCTTCCAAGCCGGCGACAAGTTCGACCTGCTCGCCCGCAACCCGCTGAAGCTCGAGCCCGCCGGCGCGAAGATCCCGCCCCTCTCCACGACCCCCGCGATCGCGAACGGGCGTATGTACGTGAGGACGTATACGCATTTGGTGAGTCTGGGGGGAGCGCACTGATTGGGTTTGCCTGGAATCGGTGTGACGCTGCGCCCTGTACGAATTCGCTGAATCTGGCCCGGTTTGGGATATTTCGATGGGATGAACAAAAGCGGCGGCCCCAGATTGATCATCGTTTGCGGGCTACCTGGCTCCGGCAAGACTACACATTCTAAGCTGCTTGAACGCAACCTCGGTGCGGTGCGGTTCTGCCCTGACGAGTGGATGGACGCTCTTGCCTTGGACGTTTGGGACGAAGACCGCCGGGGAAGGATCGAAGCTTTGCAGTGGAGGTTGGGTCAAGAGCTGCTGAGGTTGGGCCAGACGGTCATCATCGAATGGGGAACGTGGGGACGTTCGGAGCGAGATCTGCTCCGGGTCGGAGCGCGTAGCCTCGGGGCATTAGTCGAGCTGCATTACCTCACCGCAACGGCAGATGTGATATATGAAAGGATCAGCCGTCGAGCGATGGAGAATCCACCGGTTACGCGGGAACAGGTGGACGGGTGGGTGAAGCTATTTGAGGTTCCGACGCCGGTCGAAATGGCCCTTTTCGACATGCCGGTGAGCCTGGCGGGGCCCGGAGCAACGTGAACGCTGCGCGGCGGGCACGTGGATCGGATCAAGCACGTGGGCCGGCGGCGCTCTGCCCCGGGTTGTGTGGGCTCTTGTTCTTCGGGGTTTGTAGTCGGGAGGGGCGAATTCGGTTCAGCGAACGCGCGGGACGTTCATGCGGCGCTGACGAGTGGCTCGTCCGCGACCTCCTCCCGCACCCGCCCCGCGCGGACGTCCTCATCGTATTTCAGGCGCCAATCGAGGAATTGGGCCAGGACGCTCTCGAATTCCGCGGGGGAGTTGATCGTGCGCATCTCATCGCGGAGCAATCGGCACGGGTTCATCTGCTTGGCGTACCAGCTCACGCGCTTGCGGAACTCGAGGACCGCGGAGCGCTCGTTGCGAAAGCGGACCATGTTATAGAAGTGGTCGCGCATGAGCTGGCACTTCTGCTCGATGGTCGGGGGGTCGGGAATGAGGCCGGTCGTCAGATAGCTCCAGGTGTCGCGGAAGATCCAGGGCATCGACAGCGCGCCGCGGCCGATCATGACGCCGGCGCACGCGGTGACGTCGATCATGCGCTTGGCATCCTGCGGGGTGCGGATATCCCCATTGCCGATGACCGGAATTCGCTTGACCGCGGCGACGACCTGGGCGATGCCGTCGAGGCGGGCTTCGCCCGAGAACCGCATCGCAGTCGTGCGGCCGTGGATCGTGATCATCGCGACGCCTGCTTCCTCCAATCGTGCGGCCATTTGCGGGGCGACGATGCACGTGTCGTCCCACCCGAGCCGCAGCTTGGCGGTGAGCGGCGTGTGCCGCAGGACCTTGGCGATCCGATCGACCATCCGAAGGGTGTGGTCGGGATCGCAGAGGAGTTTGCTGCCGCCGTCGCGCTTGGTGATCTTGTCGACCGGGCAGCCCATGTTGATGTCGATCACGTGCGCGCCGCGATCCTCGGCCCAGCGGGCGGCCTCGCAGAGCCGCTCGACGTCGCCGCCGTAGAGCTGCATGCACAGCGGGCTGTCCTCGGGGGTGGTCATCGCCAGTTCCATCGACCGGCGGTTCTCGCGCAGCACGCCCTCGGGGCAGAGCAGGTCGGTGCAGGCCATCCCGAGCCCGCCGCACGAGCGGGCGACCAGCCGGAACGCCAGGTCGCAGTACCCGGCGATCGGCGCGAGCAGGAGGTTCGTCGCGAGGGCGACGGGGCCGATCCGGAGGGCGGGTTGTGGCGAGAGCGAGGGCGCGGGTGTCATGTCAGGGCACAGAGTCTACGCACAAGTCGAACTGACGGACAACCCCATTTGAGAATCATTGTGATAGGTCGGAGAACCTGCGCGGCGGCCGTCTCGCGCCATGCCGAATCGTGAGCACCCGTACGGTCGGCGGGGTGTCGATCACGCGATAGTAAATGATGTATGAGGAGACGGGCACCGAGCGAATGACCCGCTCGGGACGTCGATCCCAGCGATGGATTTTGTGCCGGTGCGGCAGCTCGTCGAGCGATTCGATTGCCTTTTGCAGCCGCTCGACAACGAGCATGGCGTTCTGCGGCGAATCCCGCTTGATGTAATCGATGATCCGATCGAGGTCCGCGAAGGCCTCGGGGAGGACGATGACGCGATATAGGGTGGGCATCACATGCCGAAGTGCTTGCGCCGCAGTTGTTGAAACGCATCACCGGCGGGAATGCCTTCACCGCGATCGCCCTGTTCCTCAGCACGTTCGATGGCCGCTTGCGTCTGTACGTCGAGTTCTTCGACCGATACGCCCTCAAGCGCTTCCAATGCAACGCGGATGAGATCGTCTGCGGAAGAGTAGTCCCCCTCTCGCATCCGCTCTTCGAGAAGCTGTTGCGTCCGCGGACTTAGGATGACGTTCATACTTCCATTCTACCTTCTTGGCGCTCGGGACGCGACGGGCGGCGCCGCCGCGCCTAAGCGGCGTCGCCCGGCATTTGGAAGATCTGGCCCTGGTAGAGCTGGCGGTACGTCGGGCAGGTCGCGAGCAGTTCTTCGTGACTGCCCTGGCCGACGAGGCAGCCGCGGTCCATGACGACGATTTCGTCGGCGGTGCGGATCGTGCTGAAGCGGTGGGCGATGACGAACGTCGTCCGCTCCTTCATGACGCTCTCGATCGCCCGCCGGATCAGGTCCTCGTTGTGGGCGTCCACCTGGCTGGTCGCCTCGTCGAGGACGAGGATCGGCGACTTGCGGAGGATCGCGCGGGCGATGCAGAGGCGCTGTTTCTGGCCGCCGGAGAGTTGGCCGCCCAGTTCGCCGAGGCGCGTGTCGTAGCCTTCGGGCTTTTCGAGGATGAACTCGTGGGCGAAGGCGCGATTCGCGGCGGCGACCACTTCGTCGCGCGTGGCCAGCGGGTTGCCGTAGCAGATGTTGTCCTCGATCGTGCCGGGGAAGATCACCGAGTCCTGCGTCACGATGCTGATCTGCTGGCGGAGGCTCTTGAGCGTGACGGTGCGGGTGTCGACGCCGTCGATCGTGATGCGGCCCGCCTGCGGGTCGTAGAACCGCGGCAGGAGTGCGAGCAGCGTCGTCTTGCCGCTGCCGTTGTGGCCGACGATCGCGATCGACTTGCCCTTGGGGACGTCGAGGTTGACGTCCAGCACGGCGGGGGCCGCCGCGTTCGGATAGCCGAACGTGACGCCTTCGAAGCGGATGCCGCGCTGCATGGGGGGGAGCTTGATGCGGGGCAGGCACGAAGGCACGGAGGCACGGAGGCACGAAGGGGAAGACGAAGGGACTTCGGGATTGACGGCATTTTCTTCACTTCGTGCCTTCGTGCCTTCGTGCCTTCGTGCCTTTCCATTTGTGCCTCCGTGCCTCCGCGCCTTTCGATTCTCCTCCTCCACCGGCAAATCCAACACTTCAAAGATCCGGGCTGCGGCGGCGTTGGATCGTTGCAGCACGTTGTTCACCTTGCTGACGCGGCGGAGCGAGTCGCCGATGCCGCCCAGGCATACGAGAACCAGCAGAAAGCTCTCGCGGTCGAGCGTGTGCCGCTCGAAGATCATGTAGGACGCGACGATCACGAGGATCGCGACGACCACGAGCGTGAGCGTCGCCATCGTCGGCTCGGTGAACGCGTCGATCCGGCTCATCTTGAGCTGCTGGATCACCAGGCCGTCCATGATGCGGGTGTACCGCCTGCGCTCGAACCGTTCGGCGGTCGCCGCCTTCACCACACGGATGCCCTGCAGCGAGCCTTCGATCTGGCCCAGCATCGACGACGAACTGAGCATCGCCTTCTTGCTGGCCCGCCGCATCTTCTTGCCGAACTTCTTGATGATGACCAGCATGATCGGCGTGACCACGACGATGAACATCGTCAGCTTCCAACTCGCCCACAGCGCAACGGCGAACGCCATGGTGGCCTTGATCGGCTCCTGGATGGCCTGCCCGAGGACCGTCTTAAAGCCCTCCGCCAGCGCCTGCGAATCCTGGGTGAGCCGGCTCGTCACGTCGCTGGTCCCCTTCAGCCCGAAGTGGCTCATCGGAATGTGCAGGACGCGATCGTACAACCGGCGGCGGATGTCGTTCACCGCCATCACGGCCGACTTGTCGGACAGGTATTCCTGGAAGAACGACAGCACGTTGCTGAAGACGGCCAGCGAGAGGACGACGCCCAGCACCGCCGCGATCGCGGCGACGGGCCGGGTGGGGAAATGGCTCGCGACGCCGCGGCCGATCGCGTAGTAGGACCGGACCGTCGGCAGCGGGACCACGGCGGGGCGCCCGGAGAGATCGATGGTTGCCGAGCGAACGTTCGGATCGGACAGGAGGGCCAGCGCCT
>DASXMX010000532.1:0-6478 GCA_036495445.1 Tepidisphaeraceae bacterium | reverse complement strand
CGGAGCGGTTTCCCACGTGGCGGATGATCCTCAACGAAGTGCAGCGATAGACTTCGTCGCGACGCAGAGACGCGGCAGTCGGAGCAACCCCTGTCATCCTGAGCGCAGCGAAGGACCTCTCGCGCGGGAGGCTCAACCAATTCAGAGTTCCTTCGCTTTCGTTCAGGATGACAGATTGGGTCAATTCGCCAGACGGAAAGGTTCTCACAATCGCCCTCACCCCAATCCTCACCCGGAGGGAGAGGGAGCAAAGGCAACCAGATGTCCGAGCGCTCAAACGCCCCGGAACCCCTTTCCCCCATCCACGTCTATTCCATCGAGGTCACCGCGTCCGCCATCGACGCCAACGGCCACGCGAACAACGTGGAGTTCGTCCGGTGGATGCAGGAGGCCGCCGTCGCGCACGCCGACGCCGTCGGCTGCACCGCCGCCACGTTGGCGGCGGGCGCGACGTGGGTCGTCCGCTCGCATCAGATCGAATACGCCCGGCCCGCCCTCGAAGGCGACCGGATCGACGTGCGGACGTGGGTCGAAAACGTCCGCCGGGCCTTCACCCTCCGCAAGTACGAGTTCGTCCGTGCCTCCGACGGCGTCGTCCTCGCCCGCGGCCAAACCGACTGGGTCTTCCTCGACGCCATCACCGCCCGCCCCCGCAGCATCCCCGACGAAATCGCCGCGATGTTTCGCAAGCCAGCGTGACATCGTAAAAAACGGTGCCAGTCGTAAAAAACGGTGCCAGCCACCGTTTTTTTAAGCTTTTTAACCTGCATAGGTAACGTCTTTCTCTCCGGAAACGGTGGCTGGCACCGTTTCCGGTGGGTGGGGTACCGCGGATTTGGCGGCGGGTCACGCAGGGATTGGTTCGGTGGCACCCTTACGAGGGCGACCCGCCCTTCGCAGCGTTGCTTCCAGCCCAAGCATTTTTGCGGTTTGGCAGGCCCAATGCTCATGGCCGAACGGATTGCCGCGCCGAACGCTCGTCCGAATCTGCTCGAGCTCCTGATCGGCCCATCGGGATTCGACGAGGTTCTCCCAATCCATCGGAGGGGGCAACGGCCAATCGCTCAAAAGGGAGGAAAAGACACGATTCGCGCGAAGGGAACAACTCGACCACTGCCAATCCCGCGCCCGTTCGCCAAGTCCGCACCGCAGCGGATTTGCTTCAACGTAGCGCAACACGGTCAACAAGTGACCATCATCTTGAACCGGGAAACTTTTGAACCGGCCCTGATACAGGTGGCCGCCGATCTTGTCTTCGTAATGCTGCCGGTGACGCTTCACGTGCGTGTTCGTCACCCATCCCATCAGTCGGGACAGGTCCCCGTCCGCACGAGGCCAGAGCACCAGATGCCAGTGGTTCGGCATCAGACACAGCGCCAGCACACGGCACGGCACGCGCTTGAGACCCTCTCCAAGGATGGTCAAAAAGGCCTCATAGTCCCCCGACTTGTGAAACATCCTCGCTCGCCGGTTCGCGCGATTGAGAACATGATAAACAACCCCGCCCGCTGTGACCCGTCGTGGACGACCCATGGCAAGGAAGCGTAAACGATCGGAGGGGGCTGTGCAACACGTTTCTCAATCTGAGGTTGTAGAAACGGTGGCTGGCACCGTTCTCATGAACGTGTGTGGAAAAGCGGTTGGGGCGGACGGCAACGTCCGCCCCCACGGTGAAGATCTGATTCGCCCGGTGCCGATCCGCTACTTCTGCGTCCCGCCCTTCGCTTGGTCGAGCATCTGCTGCCATTCGGGGTTGGACGGGTCGGCCTTGGCAAGTTGTTCGAGCAGGGGGGCGGCCTTGTCGAACTGCTTGCGTTCGAAGTAGGTCATCGCCAGGCCGGCGGTGCCGGCGTTGGGGCCGGGGAACTGGTCGGTCATCTTCTGCCACAGGGCAATCGCCTCGTCGATCTTCCCCTCGGCCTTGAGACAGCGCGCCAGGCCGTTCATCGCGCCGGCGGCGTTCGGGTCGAGCTTGAGGGACTTTTCGAACTGCGGCTTGGCGTCGGCGGGCTTGCCGAGGCTTAGCAGCGCGAACCCGAGGCCGTTCAACGCCTCGGCGTTGTTCGGGTCCTTGGCGAGGACCTTCTCGAACGTCTCCTTCGCCTGGTTCGGCTTGCCCTGGTTGAACTGCGCCCAGCCGAGGGAGAGGTCGCTCGAATTGGCCGGCGGCGGCTCGAGGGAGGCCTTTAGTTCCGGGTCGACCTTGCCCGCCTTGGCGGCGGCGAGGAGTTGCCGCACGAACGGGTCGGCGCCGGGCGAGTCGGCCGCCATCTGCGCGTACTTGGCGGCTTGGTCGAACTTGCCCTGGAGCAGGTAGAGCCGGGCCAGCCCGACGCACGCCGCCGGGGCCTCCTTGGCGACGGCGAGCCAGCGCTTTTCGGCCGTCGCGAAATCGTGGCGGGCGTAGGCGATCTGCCCCAGCCCGTTCATTGCGGCGGGGTGGTTCTTCTCAATCGCGATGCACTTGTTGAACGCCTCCTCGGCGCCCTTGGCGTCGCCGCCGTTGAGGAGGGCCCAACCCAGCCCGTTAAAGGCGTTGGCGTTGGTCGGGTCGAGCGCGACGGCCTGGCGGAACTTCTCGGCCGCCGCGTCGAGCTTGCCGGCCTGCCAGAGCTGCCAGCCGTCCGACGAGAGGGCCAGCGCCTGGTCGGCCTTTTGTGGGGAAACGGATGGTTGAGGGGCGAACAAAAGGAAACAGAGAATGGCAATTGTGGATCCCATGACGAGACCTCCGGTAATGGATAGAAGTGCGAGTTTCCGACGCCGGCGGCGCTCGTCCTGCCGAAGCGATTCGAGCAGCGCCGGGTCGACGTTGTTCAGGAACGCCTTGAGCCGGGCCCCGCTGTGGGCCGCGGTCCCTTCGGACACGTTTCTCATCACACACCTCGGTCTGCACGCGCGCAGTCTCATCGGACAGGTTGACCCGCCGGTCGCGACCCGGCGGGGTGACGATTCAAAGCTGATAGTAGAAAAGGCAATCAGTTGTGCATCGTTCAGATCGGAAAAAAGTCCAACCACAGAGAACACGGAGAACACGGAGAACACGGAGAACACGGAGGAATTCACAGAGGGAGGAGATAAGCCAGGCACTCTGCTCGGGGCATTTTGTCCGTGGTTTTCTCTGTGTTCTCCGTGTCCTCTGTGGTTAATTCTGATTTTAAATGGACTTACTCTAAATGTTCTTGATGAGCTGCGCCTTCTGCTCCGGCGTCAGCTTCTGGGCCGGGCCGGCGGCGCGGTCGAGTTCGGCCTCGAGGGCGGCGATCACCTTGTCGAGGCGGGAGCGGACGGTCGGGTAGGAGACGCCGGTCTGCTCGGCGATCTCCTTGAGGCTTCCGCCGGCCAGGACAAACAGCTCGATAAACCGCTGGTGCTCGACCGGCAGCGCCCCCAGCCGGCTGACCGGGAACGCCGCCTCCACCTGCACCCGGCACCGCGGGCAGGCCATCCGCGTCACCGCCATCGGCGTCGCGCAGTACGGACAAGCTGGGCTGACCTCGCGGGGGTTCATGCTTTCATCCACAAACTGAAGGAATATTGCCAGAGAGATTGAATAAAATCAACTAAAAAATCCGCATGGTTGAATAATATTTAAAAGCGATTGGAAAACGTGCACGTGGTTCACAGGGGTTCTGCACGTTCCACGTTTCACTCATCACGTTTCACGTCACAATTCCACATGCACCCTCAACCCCCCGACGAAAATCGGCCCGCGGTCGGCGTTGTAGGCGGGGTGCTTGATGTACTGGACGTCGGCGGTGACGAAGACGTGGTCGACGACCTTGGCCAGGTAGTAGGCCTCGAGGATCTGTTCGGGGGCGTAGTTGCGCAGCTGGCCGTCGCCGATGATGAACCCGTGCCCGCCGGCCCCGATATAGTCGCGGTGGTTCTTGGCCAGGGCGTTGATCGCCCCGGCGAAGCCGACGACGTCATCGGGGCGGCGCCAGCGCGTACCTTTGAGGCTTGCGCCGAGCGTCGCGGTGCGGTCGATCTCGGTGAAGCAGAACGTCTCGGTGTGCCCGTCGTTCCAGCCGAGGCGGGCGAAGAGGCCCAGGTCGGCTGTGATCGCCTGCTCGGCGCTAACGCCGAAGCCATACTTATAGGTGTAGGTTCGGGTGAGCGTGACATCGGGGCCATTGGGCCCGGGGAAGAGGATCGCCTCGCGGTAGTTGCCCATGTGGGCGAGGTTGAGGTAGGCCATCGGCCGGGCGGCGCCGCCGCCCAGCTTGGGGATCGTCCATCGCTGCTCGAACTCGATGATCTGGCCGAGGGCTTTGGGGATGTTCCAGTCGATCGTCGAGCCGTTGGCTTCCTTGGGCATGGTGAACGCGCCGTAGCGGACGGTCCAGTTGTCCGCGTACAGCTCGCCGACGATCCCGTAGGTGTACCCGCGGGTGTCGGCGGGATAGTCCCAGGCGCCGTTGGCCATCAGCGACCAGTTCTGGAACTGCGTCCGCGCGTCGTGGGCGTAGGCGTTGTTGTCGAAGAAGTCGGTGGCGGCGAACTTGCCGAACGTGAGCACGAACCGGCGGGTATCGCGATACCCGGCGAGCTGGTTCTGGTCGGCCTCGACGTGCTCGCGCTCGCCGCCCAGGTTGAAGGTCTGGCGGATGAAGCCGCGGGCGATGTAGGGCTGCGGCTCGGGGGAGCCGACGCGGGGGATCTCGCCGTTGGGAAAGCCGGCGATGCCGGTGACGCCGCCGAACCCTTCGCCACCGGAGATCTCCGGATCGCAGTAGATCTCGCCCCCTTGCCAGGGGAGCCGCAGGCCAAGGAACAGCGTGCCGGTGACGGACGTCTTCCAGGGCTCGTCCGGCGGTACGTCGAACGGGCCGGTGAAGTTGGCGGGGAACACGTCGTGCTTCTGGCTGATCACCGTCCCCTGCGCGTGGACGCTGTACCACTCGACCTCGGTCGGCGTCCCCGGCGCCACCTCCTGCGGCGCCCCGGCCGGCGTCGTCGCCGGGCCGGCGACGGTCTGCGCGTGCACGACGCCCGCGGCCCCCAAGCTTATCGCGGTGATCGCGAACACGCGGCGAATTGAACAGGTCATCATCCTTCCCTTCGAGCCGGCGCGGCGAAAGGTTACCGCCCGATGGCGCGCCAAGTGAAGGGGCGGACGAGTGAAGTTTTGGTAAACCAAACTCGTGGCACGGGCGTCTCGCCCGTGCGAGCGACTCTCGATGGTCGAGCGCTGTCCGCACGGGCGAGACGCCCGTGCCACTGGGGTGCCGCGCGCTTCCCGTTGCGCCTCCCACTTCCTACCTTTAGGCTATCAAGATCGCATTAGTCATCCTCCACGCCGACCCCGCCCGGGGCGGAGCCGAGCGGTATACGGTCGATTTGGCCGCCGGGCTGCGCGGGCGGGGGCACGAGGTGTCGCTGGCTGCAACGAGCTTTGGCGAGGGGATCCGAACGGCGCCGGACGTGCTGCTCCCGGCCCGCGCGGCGACGCGGGTGGGGCGATACGGGCGGTTCCTCGACGCGCTCGATGCGCACCTGAGCCAGACGCGATACGACGTGGTCCACGCGATGCTGCCGGTCCGGCGGTGCGACGTCTACCACCCGCACGCCGGCATCGCGGCCGAGGCGGTCGCGAGCGGGCGCCTCAAACACGCCGGGACGGTGCAGCGGGCCGTGGCCCGCGTCGGCGCGCGCTTCAACGCGAGAAGGCAGCGGTTCGCCCAAGTCGAGCGGCAACTGCTCGTCGGGCCGAACCCGCCGGTCGTGCTCTGTTTGTCGGAATACGTCAAGGGGACCGTTCAAAAGCACTACGACTTGCCGGACGCGAAGCTGGCGACGCTCTTAAATGCGGTGGACCTGGCCAAATTCGACCCGGCCCGCCGGCCGGAAGCTGGGACGCAGGTTCGCGAGCGTTTTGCGATCGAACCTGATCAAATGGTGGGGCTGATGATCGCGCAGGACTTCGCCCGCAAGGGGCTGCGCGAGGCGGTCCTCGCGGCTTCGCAGGTCCAAGACCCGCGGCTCAGGCTGATGGTCGTCGGGAAGGAGGACCCGGGCCGATATCGCCAACTCGCCAGCGAGCAGGGGCTCGCCGATCGGGTCATCTTCGCCGGGCCGACGACGGATCCGTATTCGTTCTACCGTGCCGCCGACTTTTTCGTCCTGCCGACGCGGCACGATCCGTGCAGCCTGGTCGTGCTCGAATCGCTGGCGATGGGCGTGCCGGTGATCAGCACCGTCTTCAACGGCGCCTGTGAGATCATGCACAGCGGCACGCACGGGGTCGTGCTCGAGGATCCGGGCGATCTGAACGCCCTCGCGGAATCGATGCGGCAGATGCTGGATGCGGAGCGGCGTCGGGCGATAACAGATGCGTGCCTGCAACTGCGGCCGGCGCTGTCGTACGATCGGCATCTCGACGATCTGTTGCAGATCTACGATCGCATAGGCGCGTCCCGGTAGCTAACCGTCGCGCGGTCGATCACCCGTAGGGGCGAACCTTGTGTTCGCCCTT
>DASXMX010000531.1:0-4830 GCA_036495445.1 Tepidisphaeraceae bacterium | reverse complement strand
CTTTCGGCGCCCTGTCAACTTTGCCGCTGTATTGCCTTGGCGATCTCCCCTCGCCGGACCCGGGCCAGATCATCGGTGAACATTACGACGTCTGGCGCTCCTGCCTGATCGTAGCCCGCGAGACGCTGCGATCGTCCATTGACGCAACGGCTTCGGCGCACCAATCGTTGAACGCTTTGCTGGCTGCGGCGGATAATATTCGCGGCCGCTTCAGCGGGATCGCGACTTCCCTTAAAAGCGATCCGACCGGTGCAGCAGCGGCATATGCACGCCTTTCAGAAGCTTATTGGCGGCTGCCCGATCTCAACCGAAACCTCGCAAACGAGTTGGGCATCGACTGTTCGTTCCTGCCCTGACCGCAAAGCCTGAAACACGTTTCGTCGGACCGCACGTTGCGCTGGTTCGGCGAGGAGATTCGATCCCGAACGGCCACTTCGTGAGAAGGGCCTGCTAAAGGATAATCGCATGTCGACGTCGCCTGTCGAAAACGGTGGTTCCGCTTTGCAAGGCCGCGAGATCGTCGTCGCGGTGTGCGGCGGGATCGCGGCGTACAAGGTCGCGGACGTGGTCAGCAAGCTGGTACAGCTCGGGGCCGGGGTGACGGTTTGCATGACCGAGGAGGCCCAGAAGTTCGTCACGCCATTGACCTTTGAGGCGCTGTCCGGCCGGCCGGTGCGGACGGGGACGTTCGACCTGGTCGAATCGTCCGACCCGCAGCACATCTCGCTGACCGAACGGGCCGACCTGATGCTGGTCGCCCCCGCCACCAACAACATCCTCGCCAAGGTCGCCCACGGGCTGTGCGACGACCTGGTAAGCCTCATGATCTGTGCGGCGGCCTGCCTGGTCGTCTTCGCGCCGGCGATGAACAACCGGATGTGGGAAAACCCGATCGCGCAGGAGAACGTCGCCAAATTGAAATCGCTGCGATACCGGTTCATCGGCCCGGAGGCGGGCTGGCTGGCGTGCCGGAACGTCGGCGCGGGGCGGCTGAGTGAGCCGCAGACGATCGTCGACGAGGTCGTGACGATGCTCGCCGCCCACTCCCTAACCCTCCCCCGGAGTACCGGGGGAGGGAAATGAGGGAAGGCTCTCCGAAAACATCCCATCCGCTTACGAGACAACCAGCGGTGTTGCGGCGGTGAACGTATTGTTGGTGATCGTCGGGTCGTTGAACGCGTGATTCGGGTCCACCGTGCCGTTCAGCGTGTAGGTCCCGGCGGGCATCGTCGTGGGGAGCGTTTCAACCAGCAGCAGCCGCACGCGCCGGCCGGGATTCAAGACGATCCGCTTCGTGACGGTCCCCAGGTCCACCGTCGCGGTGGTGCTGGTGGCCACAACGTCGATGTCGAGCGGTCCCTTCGCCTGCGTGTTCCCCGCGTTGGTCACGGTGACGGGCACCGTGATCCGGCGTCCCGCCTTGGCGCGGGCCGGAGTGTTGCCGGCCACGCCGGTCAGATCGACGAAGGCGGGCTTCACCGTGATCGTCCCGCTGCTTGCCCCCGTGCTCAACAGGCCGGTCGGATCGGTGGTCTGCGTGACCACGAAGTAGTCGCCGTTCGCGCCCGTGGGCATCGACTTGACCAGGACCGGGAACCGCATCGACCGGCCCGCGGCCAGGTTCACCCGGCGGGAGATCGAGGTGACCATCGGGTCGCCCGCCTCGCCGGTGGGAGTGAGTCCCAGCAGCAGTTCGATCGTCACCGGCCCCGTCACCCTGGTGGTCCCGCTATTGGCGAGGGTCACGATCTGGTTGAAGGCGGGCGTCACGCGCTCGCCCGCGACCAGCGCCTTGCTCGGCAGCTTGCCGGTGACGGTGGTCGTCAGGGGCGAGGTGTTCCCGGTCGTCCCGGTGCTCGTGGTGATCGTCGCCTGGAGCGAGACCACATCATTGGTGTCCCAGCCGTCGCTGCCCGGCCCGACGACGAAATCGACTGTGTCGCCGGCCTTGAGGACCAGCGCGTTTTGCGTGATCGGCACATTGGTCGCTCCGCCCGCGCCCGAGGCGGGGCCGACCGAGCCGGAAACCACCGGCGAGCCGTTGTTCACCATCATGCGCACGTCGTCGGTGGCGTTGCCGGTGAAGTCGTTGAAGTTGCCGCTGATGCTATAGGTCCCGTCGGCGGGCGCGGTCCACCGCACGTCGGCCGAGCCACCGCTCTGCCCGGGCTTGAGCACGAGCCCCGGCGCCTGGGTGCTGGTTCCGATTGAGCTCTGGTTGGCCGTGCCGACGCCCGCCCAGGCGGTCCCGTTGAACCCGGCGTCCGCCGCGAATGTGCCGTTCGTCGACTCGCCGTACGTCCAGGCGCCGTTCGGGTTGGCGGTCGTCGAAAAATCGGAGAGCGCGTTGTAGGTTGCGAACAGGAGCCGGTTCTCCAGCCGCTCGGTCCGAACGAAACCGCCTTCGGCGTGCCGCCGGGCCTTGCGGGGCGAGCGGGTTGCCGGCATCCGTAACGATTGCGTTGCGTTTCTCATGGCGAAGGTCCCTTCCACGCGGGAGGCGCACGCCTTCCGCAGTTCATGTCACAGGTAACGAGATTGGGCGATTGCAGGCCCCAAGCACGCCGGACAGAAGGCAAAGGATGTGCCGAGCGCGACCGCGGCGGGTCACGCGCGAACCGTGCCCAATTGCACAGCCCGCTGTGAAGCTGCGACGACCTTCGCTGAAAACTGGCGGATTTTCCGATTGTTTATGCTGTCTTTGGGGTATTGATTGCGACACTTTCACGGTGTGGAGCGGAGCCGGGGGCAGACCGGCGGCGGGGTGGGTGGCGGCGCTGCCGGCCCCGTCAAGCGGTCGCGACCGCGTCATCCTTGCCGGCCGTTTGCGTGAAATGCCTAACGCACACACCGCTCCCGCCGAGTTGCGTTCCGGATCGGAAGCAACCGGGCGGGAGCCGCGTCAAGAACGCATATTCCAACAGGCGATCGCGGACGCGCCTTTACTCGGGCCGTTCGGGCGCCGGCGAGGGCGCGCCGCTCGATCGCATCTTCTGAATCTCCTGGGTCAACATGTCCAGCTCTGCCTCGATCTTGTCCAGCCGCTTTGCCTGATCGGCGCCCGGCTTGGCGCCCGGCCGATCGAGCTGGCGGGTTTGCATTTCCTTGATCCGCCCCGTGGTTGGATCTTTGATGATCACGCGGTATTGGCCCTTCTCGGGGCCCGGCGCAACTTCGAGCCGGGCCCCGAGATCGTTTCGATCCAGTTCCATGGTGCCAGGTTTCGCCGAGGGCTCATCCGGGCTGACGTTCCGCGGGCCCGCGGATTTCGGCGCGACGCGGTATTCGAACCCGCCATCGCGGGCGTCGCCCGCCGGCGGCATCGGGGCCACGGGCGCCATCGGCGCGGGCACCGAACGCGGGGCCGGTGCCGGGACCGGCGGTGTCGTGCGCGGCGCGCCGCCCGGCGCATAGAAGCCTCCGCCGCCCCCGAAACCACCGCCCGCGCTCCGCCGTTCGAGTTCGGCGATCCGCGCCTGGGCGCCCTGCAGCGCGCGATTCAGTTTCTCGATCGTTCGTTGTGCCTGCTGAAGGTCTTGCTCGGCGTGTGCGAGCTGCAGCTGCTGGATCTTGATCTCCGACTCCGCCTCCGCCTTGGCTTGTGCCATTTCGGCCCTGGTCTGGGCCGCATCAGGCGGATTGACCATTCCCTCGATCCTCGGCAACGTCGGCGACTCCGTATTTCGCTGCGCTCGGTCGGCCTCGGCGCGGGCCCGCTTGAGGGCGGCCATCTGCCGGTCCAGGTCCGCCCGGGCGCGGTCGAGGTCGGCGAGCCGCCGCTTCAGATCCGCGTTCTCCCGTGCCTGGTCGGGCGCGGTTTCGGCGGGCGTGGTCTGGAACTTCTGCTCGCCCGGTTCGCCCGCGGGCGCGGCGAACGGATCCGATTGGACTTGAACGTCCGGCGCGACTTCGCGCGGCTCCGGCTGCGGCTGCGGCTGCGGCTCGGGGCGGTCCTGCCCCCACGTCGGCGCGACCGGCAGCACGAACGACCCCAACGTCATGACTCCCGCCAGCCCGCCCCACGAGAGGGCGCGGGCGATGTTCCCGTGTTTCAGCATTGTCAATCTCCTGCGCAAGTGAACGAACTGCCCCATCCGGCTGGCCAACGCTGGCACAGCACTCCGGGCGGACGGCCGATCCGCCCCGACGGAGACAAACTCCACCGCTTCCAGAAGCGCATTGGCATAGTTCTTGAACGTCCCCGGCAGCGCCCACAGGACCCACGCGTCGCAGCACTGCTCCTCGGCTTCGCGCAGCTCGCGCCGCGCCCACCAGCAGGCCGGGTGCCACCAGTAGAGGCACGTGGCGACCAGCTCGATCCAGCGAATGACCGGATCGCCGCGGCGCCAGTGGGCCAGCTCGTGAAGCAGGATCGTGTCGCGCTCGATCAGGTTGAGCCGAGCCCACAACTCCCGCGGCAAGAGCAGCCGCGGGCAGCCCAGCAGGCTCCAGAGCATCGGCGAGACGCACCCCGGCACGAACCAGACCGGCGGCGCGCCGCGCAGCCCGAGCCGCCGCGCCAGCAGATTGGCCCGCGGCTGAACCTCCCGCGCCCGGATCGCGTACCGCAGCGCGCGGGAGAACCGGATCACCCGCGCGCCCGCGACCGCCGCACAAAGCACGGTTCCGGCGATCCAGGTCCATTGCGCGACGGGAATGACCCACTCGCGCCACCGGACTGGCGCGGCCGGGTGATTCGCTTCCGTTCCGCCGGATGTTTGCACGGCCGGCGCCGGTTTACTGTCGGCAGGGATGTCGGCAATGGGATCAGATCGGTCGTCGATGAACGATTGAGGATCCGAAGGGACAACCGTTTCCGTTTCACGCGAT
>DASXMX010000530.1:0-3613 GCA_036495445.1 Tepidisphaeraceae bacterium | reverse complement strand
CACCGGCCGGCCGAACCGCGGGTCGGTCAGCCAGAAGAACAAACCGCCCAGCAGGCCGATCAGCAGAAAGGCCAGGCCGGACCGGCGGGTTGCGCGGGCCATGCTCATGTGCGTTGGCAGACAGAAGGCAGTGTGCAGAAGGCAGATGGGAAATTCGTAGTTCTGCCTGCTGCCCTCTGCCCACCGCCTGCATTCTCCTATTCATCCTGCTTGCTGTCGCCCCGCGCGAAGATGCTGGCGACGTAGTTCAGCACGTCGGTGGCGCTGGTCTCGTTGTAACCGAAGTACTTGATCAGCCGCTGCTTCACCACGTCGATCTTCTGCTGGGTTTCATCGTCGACGACCGTGCTTACGAGGTTCTTCAGCTTGATCGTGTCGCGCTGGTCCTCGAACAGCTTCAGCTCCAGCGCCTTGAGCAGCCGGGCGTTGGTGTTGTACTCGAACTTCTTGCCATCGAGGGCGAGGGCCCCGATGTAGTTCATGATCTCCTGGCGGAAGTCGTCCTTGCGGGAATCGGGGATGTTGATCTTCTCCTCGATCGACCGCATCAGCCGCTCGTCCGGTTCCTCGTCGCGGCCGGTGTAGCGGTTGCGCACCCGCTCGTGCTGCGTGTAGGCCCGGACGTTCTCGATGTAGTTGGCCGCCAGACGACGGATCGCGTCCTCGTCGGCGCTGATCGCCTTCTGCACCTCGCCCTTGATGATGTCCTCGTACTCTTCTCTCACCACGGCCAGGAGCTCCTTGTACTCCTTCTTCAACTCCTCGTCGGTGATCAGCGAGTGGTGCGACAAGCCGCCTTCGAGTTCGTTCATCACCATGAACGGGTTGATCGCCTTCTCGAGCTGCGCCTGGTGGCTGACCAGCGCGTTGCTGATCTTGTCCTGGATGTAGCGGGGCGAGATGCCCTGCATCCCCTCCCGCGGCGCCTCCTCCTTCAGCTCCTTGATCGAGTCCTCGGTGAAGCCCTCGACGCTCTTGCCGTCGTAGAGCCGCATCTTCTGCATCTTGGTGATGCCGGCCTTCTTGGGCTCGGCCAGGCGGGTCAGCACGGCCCACATCGCCGCCACCTCGATCGTATGGGGCGCAATGTGAATGCCCTTCACCCGCTCGGGGCCGAAGTCCTTCATGTAGATCTTGACCTCGTCCCCGAGGCGGATGTTGTACGGCACGTCGATCTTGATCGTGCGGTCCCGGAACGCCTCCATCATCTCGTTGCCCTGGAGCTTCTTGTATTCCGGCTCGTTGGTGTGCCCGAGGATCACCTCGTCGATGTAGGTCTGGGCGAATTTCTTGGGCTTGATCAGGTGTTCCTGGCTCGCGCCCAGCAGGTCGTAGAGGAACGCGACGTCGAGCTTGAGCACCTCGATGAACTCGACGATGCCGCGGTTGGCGACATTCAATTCGCCGTCGAAGTTGAACGCCCGCGGGTCGGAGTCGGACCCGTACTCGGCGATCTTGCGGTAGTTGATGTCGCCGGTCAGCTCGGTCGAGTCCTGGTTCTTCTCGTCCTTGGGCTGGAACGTGCCGATGCCGCGGCGGTCCTTCTCGGAGAGGATCAGGCGGCGCACCTTGATGTGCTCCATGGCCTTTTTCCAGTCGCCGCCGTAGTGGTCCATCAACTCGCTCTGGACCTTGCGGCAGAACGGGCACGGCTCGCCGTAGAGGCGGACCTTGCGGCCGTCGGGCAGCTTCTCGTTGATCGACTCCAGCACCTCGGGCCGCGCCTCGCGCGGGATCAGCAGCATGGGCTCCTCGTGCATCGGGCAGTCGAGGAAATGCTCGCCCTCGTCCCCGTCGCCCAATTGCCGGGGCAGCCGCCAGCTATAGGTGTAGCACTTGCCGTTGTCGTGCTTGGAATAGCCTTCCAGCCCCTTCTTCAGCAGCCGGGCGATCGTCGACTTGGACGACCCGACCGGCCCGTGCAGCAGCAGGATGCGGCGTTCGGTGCCGTACCCCTGCGCCGCCGACTTGAAGAAGTCGACGAGCTGCATCAGCGGCTTCTCGAGCCCGAAGATCGCGTCCGCCCCGGTGTCGATCGGGTCGCCGAAGAAGTGATACCGAATGTACTCCTGCTTGAACAGCGTGAACGACTCCGACCCGTAGCTGAGGATCATGTCGTACACGCGCTGGAACGCGTTTCGCGCCACCGCGGGGTTTTCCAGCACGATGTCCAGGTACTCCCAGAATGTCCCCTCCCAGTGCTGCTCGCGGAAGTGCGTGACGTCGAGCTTTCGATCGATCAGCGCCACCAACGAATTCGACTTTGCCATGTTTGTATGCTCCGTGTTGCCTTGCGCGCGTTACGAACCGCATCGGCCCAATACATAAGACGTGCGCGGCGGTGCGGGAGTTGGCGGTGAAATTTTCGCACACCCGTGCCGCGGGACGCGTGGCCGGCCGGAACAAACCGCGGCCGCGCCACACGCTCGCACGCCATGCGAAAGAGCGGGGAGGGAGGGGCAGCGCCCTCACACGTTTGGCGGGAGGGCAGAGCCCTGACCCTGGCGACGCGCCCGCGACAGGCCGCAGCGCGGCGGCCGTCGCGACGAATCGCGGCCTTCGCCCTCACGGGCTTTGAGGCCAGGCGGGAGTCGGTTCCGGCTCCTCCCGCCAATACCAATCATCGGCTCGCGGGAAGAGCGGTCAACAACTTCCGAGACAACGATACGGAATTCTATTCCCGACCGTTGCGGAACAGGCCTGATCCTTCAGCCGCTTTGCGATCATCGCCGCGCCCTTCGATCAGCCCCGGTTCCCCGTACATCATTCTAACGCACTCCGACCCTTGCGTCTATTCAATCTTGACACCCCTAAATCGATGACAAATGCCTCTGACCGGGAGGGCGAGGCTCCCGCCGAGCCGCGTTTTTCGAGCGACGCTCGGCTCGGCAGGAGCCTCGCCCTCCCGCAAAACCTCACGGGGCGGGCGGCCGCAAAGACCGTCCGCCCCGAAGTATCACATCCTCGCCAAGTGACTTACGCCGGGAATTATTGGTTGGTGTTGTGGTTCACGTCCTTTTCCGTCGTCACCGAGCCGTCGGGGTGCTGCACGGTCTTTTGTTGCCCCGCAAGCGGGGACGGTTAAACGATTTGGAACCGCTGGCGCGGCGATGAATAAATGAGTGGAATTGCATTCCCGGGCCGGAGAAATACGTCATTTGGTTGGTATAGTATTCCCGAGCCGGGGAACCCTTCGAGCGTAAAAACAAGGAAGTTGCCGCCGCCGGACGATCACGTCCTTCCCGCGGTGCGTATTGGGTTGGTGGTGTTGATGGAAAGTCACAACGGTAATGGCCAGGAGAAAAGTCGCGGCTCGCAGGGCGCGGCCGCGAGTGGTTCGCAAGGGGGCGGCGTCTCCGTCGAATCCGGCAGCAACGCGGGCAGCGGCGCGAACCCGATCGGCGCGGGCAGCGCCGGGTTAACCGGCGACAGCGGATCGGGCGCGGTCGGGTCCGGCTCGCAAGCCATTCCCGCCCCCCGCTGGCTGGGCAAGCGGGTGGGCCGGTTCCGGCTGCTGGCGCTGCTGGGCCAGGGGGCGATGGGCCGGGTGTTCCGGGCGGAGGACACGCTGATGGGCCGGCACGTGGCCCTGAAGCTGCTGCCGCGGACGGTC
>DASXMX010000529.1:0-2953 GCA_036495445.1 Tepidisphaeraceae bacterium | reverse complement strand
AAGCCCCGCCCCAGGCCGGCCGAGAAGAAACGCCTCAAGGGCGGCCACACCTCCGTCTGGCGACTGCTCCAAGCGGCGGCCGAGGCGCCCGCATGATCGTGCAAGAGCGCGAAAGGGGTGGCCTCGCCCTCCCGTTCCGCGCGTCCACTCAATTGCCTGCGAGGAGGCGAGCGAGGCCGGATTCGGCCCCACCTGGCATGCTATTGCAGACGCCAGTTTGCGAGCCGGGCCTTCACGTCCTCTTGGGAAACGAAATCGCCGCTATCGGCTTGCGCACCGCGACGCTGGATAACCTGCATCACGCCCAGGTGATACTGGATGTCGTCGAGCGTGCAGTCGTCCGGCAACTGTTCGAGCAGTTGAATCACCCGCTGTTTGTCCGATTTAGGCTGAGCGTCACCCATGCAACGGCTCCGGTGTGGACGGCGGGATCGCCTACTTCGCCTCCCCCGGATCCGGCGGATCGATGCCCAGCGCGGTGGCCAGGTCGGTGAGGTGTTCCTGTTCCTGAACGAGAATCTCGCGCAGCACTTCGCTGAGGGCGAACTCGCCCATTGCGTCGGCCTGGCGGACGCGGGTGCGATAGTTGGCGATCGTCACTCGCTCGTTCTCCAGGTCCGCGCGCAGCATCTCCTGGGCGTCCTCCGTCAGCTTCACCGGCTTGGCGGTGCCGGTGGGCATGCCGCCGAGGTAGTCGATCTGGTCGGAGATCTTCAACGCGTGGGACAACTCTTCGGCGGCGTGCTTCTCCAACTCCGCGGCGATGTTCATATACTGCGCGCCCTTGAGCACCTGGCTGTAGACGGTGTACGCGATGATCGCCTGGTACTCGCGCGACAGATCGTCGTTCAGCAACTCGATCATCTTTTTCCGGTCCGGTGCTTCCATAGCCATAGCCTTTACTCCTTCGTTCATTTGCGTTCGATCGAGGGGAGTATAGGAAGTGGCCCCGGGGCCGTAGAACGGGGAAAAACGGAACGCCGAAGTTGTTGGATGGATCGCCTCCGAGGATCAATCGCCGTCGGTCGGGCTTTCGGCCGCTTCGGCATGCGTGTCGGCCAGCCCGGATGACGGTTGCTGCGCGTTCTTCTCGCGCTGTTGGGCCAGCGACGTTTCCGCCGCTCGGAGGTGGGCCGCGGCATTTGCGGGGGGCGGGTCGAGCAGCGTCGCGGCGCGGAAGGCTCGCACGGCGTCCGCGGGCCGTCCGAAGGCCATCAGGCATTGGCCCAGCAGGTCCGTGTCTTCGTAGTATTTGGCACGAACGATCGGCCGAAGGTGCTCGCGGCGGACGACGACTTCGTGGAACTGGTCGGCCGCCTCCTTGTAACGACCGAAGAACATCAGCATCGCCCCATAGCCGTGGTGGGCCGCGAGGTTGGAATCGCTCAGGCTGATCGTCCGGCGGTAGCATTCCATCGCGTCGGCCATCAATGCCTTGGCTTCGAGCTGATCCACCGTCGGATCCATGCCGGCCTTCGCCTCCGCCATTGCCTTGAGCATCAACTGCCGGCCCTCGGTGTGATTGACGTAGCCCAGGCCGAACCAGCTTGACCAACTGCTCGGGTTTACGGCCAGCGTATGGGAAAAGAACTCGCGGCTGTCCTGCCAATGTCGGCTCTGGACGACCGTGCGGGCGGCCAGAAGGCCCAGGATCGCTACGCACGCGACTACCGGCCGCCGCGAGGCGGAGCCGACTTGCGTCGCCCAGCGATCCAACGCCCATGCCGCCGCCAGGGCGGGGCCGAGCATCGCCAGGTAGAAGTAATGGTCCGCGACGGTCGAGATCATCTCAAAGTCGAAACCATTCAGCCCCAGAACCGGCGCCACGCCGATGACCATCAGCAATGCGGCCGCGATCAGCGTCGTCACGCTCCGGCGATACACGAACAGCGCCATAGCCAGCGTCACCGGCAGAATCCAGGTGAACCAAGCGTAGTGGTGCTCGAAGATCACCCACGGCGCCCGGCTATAGTCGAACGCCTGCCGCGCCGGAACGAGCAGCTTGGAGAGGTAGAACGCCAACGCGTCGGCGGCCACGATCGGCCGCTGCCACAGCGGCACATAACGCAGGTAATCGGACGGCTGGCAGAGCCGCGTCCAGACGATGCACGGCACGGCCAGCAGGAAGAACGGCGCCGACGCAATCAGCACGCGTCGCCAGGGCCGCCGGAGCATTAGCAGGTCGACAACGAGAATCAGCGGCGCGACCACGATCGCGCCCGGCTTCGAGAGTGTCCCGAGCAGCATGGCCGCCATCGCGATCGCATAATGGGCGCGACGACGCGCGGTCGAACGTTCCGGCTCCCCCGGTTCGGCCGGTTGCACCGCAAGGACGTACTGGAGCAGCGCGATAAGGCTGAACGTCGCGCACAGCAAGTCTTTGAACCCCGACGCCCAGGCCACCGCCTCGACCTGGATCGGATGCAGCGCGAACAGCATCGCCCCGCCCGCGGCAGGCCAGCGGGTTTTGAGGAGCCGTCGCAGCAGCCAGTAAACCAGCGCCGCGTTGAGCGCATGCACGAGAACGCTGGCGGCGTGGAAGAACCGCGGGTCGGGCGCGCCGTCCGGCGCCGGCCGGCCGATCGCCTTGGCGAGGAATGCCAGCCCCGACCAGACGGTGTACGTCACCGGCACGTACAGGTCCATGAACGCGTGCCGCCAGTAATAGACCGTGTTCGCGACCGACGGCTGCCGCATCCGCGGGTTGAACTCGAGCGTGAAGTCGTCGTCCCATGCCAGGAACTGGTGCTTGATGATCGGGCCGAAGACGACGAGCGTCGCCGCCAGGATCAGCAACAGAGGCAGCCATTTGGCCAGGCGGGCGGGCCGATCGGGCGACAACTCGGTTTCGGCGATCTCGGTCATAACTCGGCTCTCATTGAACGATACGGGGACGGGACCTGGTGGCACGGGCGTCTCGCCAGTGCGAACGGCGTTCGTCGTCGGGAGTCGT
>DASXMX010000528.1:0-13174 GCA_036495445.1 Tepidisphaeraceae bacterium | reverse complement strand
CTGCCCTTACGATGTCGCGCCAGATCGCTCCACTGGAGAACTCCGCCCTGCTCAGTAAGATCGGCCCGACGCCCATTGTACGCGATCGACCTGTCTTTGCAGCGAGTGGTTGTTATGCCCGCGAGCCGTCTTTCCGCGCTGATTTGTTCCATCGGTCTGCTTGTCCTCCCCGCCTCCCTTTACGCGGCTTCCAATCTGGCGGCCGATCCCGCCAAGTCTCCGCAGCCGCGGTGGATTTGGGGGGCGGAACATGCCCATGACAACGAGATGTTCAACTTCCGCAAGGTGTTCGAACTGCCCGACGCGCCCAAGTCGGCCCAGGTCTGGGCGTCCTGTGACAACGAGATGTGGCTGACGATCGATGAGAAGCTGGTCGGGTGGAACAACGACTGGCGGTCCCCGACGGTGGAAGACGTGACCAAGCTCCTGCACGCCGGGCGGAACGTGGTGACGGTCCACGCGTCCAATCAGGAGGGGGTTGCGGGACTGCTCCTGAAGCTGCACGTCGTGACCGTCTCGGGAAAGACCGTCGACGTGATCACCGACGACACGTGGCGTGTCAAAGGCGAGACGCCCAAAGATTGGCAGACGCTCGCGTTCGACGACTCGTCGTGGAAGACGGCCCACGCGTTGGGCAAGTACGGCATCGGGCCGTGGGGCGAGGTCGCGAAGAACAGCCCCAGTCGGGCCGGCCAGGCCACGCCGGCTGAGGAGTTGACGGTCCTGCCCGACTTCAAGGTCGAGTTGCTCTACTCGGTGCCGAAGTCGCAGGACTCTTGGGTCTGCCTGACGCCGGACCCGAAGGGCCGGCTGATCGTCTCGGGCCAGGGCGGGCCGCTCTTCCGCATCACGCCGGGCAGGGACGCGGCTTCGACCAAGGTCGAGAAGATCGACGTCCCGATCGGCCAGGCGCAGGGCCTGCTCTGGGCATTCGACAGCCTTTATGTCGACGTGAACGGCGCCGGCATCGGCGGCCACGGCGCGGGCTTCTACCGCTTGCGCAGCCCCGATGGCGAGCACTTCTCGCAACCGGAACTGCTGATTCCCCTCAATGCGGGAGGCGAACACGGGCCGCACGCGATCCGGCTCGGGCCGGACCACAAGCTCTACGTCCTGTGCGGCAACTTCACTAACCCGCCGAAGAACCTGGCGGCGACGTCGCCCGTGAAGAACTACGACGAAGATCAGCTCACGCCACGCGCGCCGGACGGCAATGGCTTTGCCACCGGCCGGATGGCGCCGGGCGGGTTCGTCCTGCGGTGCGACGAGGACGGCAAGAACGTCGAGTTGTTCTGCGCCGGCTTCCGCAACCCGTACGACATGGACTTCAACCCGGACGGCGAGCTGTTCGCCTGGGACGCCGACATGGAGTGGGACGTCGGCATGCCCTGGTACCGCCCCACCCGCGTCTGCCTCGTCCCCTCGGGCGGGGAATATGGCTGGCGCTACGGCACCGGCAAGTGGCCCGAATACTTCGAGGACAGCCTGCCCCCGGTCGTCAACACCGGCCTCGGCTCCCCGACCGGCGTCACGTTCGGCGCCGGCGCCAAGTTCCCCGCGCGGTTCCAGGGGGCGATGTTCGGCTGCGACTGGGCCTACGGGAAGATCGACGTCTTCGACGTCGTCCCGGACGGCGCCGGGTACAAGGCGACATTCGAGCCGTTCGTCTCCGGCAAGGCGTTCGACCCGACCGACATCGTCATCAACACCGACGGCGCGATGTACTTCACGATCGGCGGCCGGGGGACGCAGTCGGGCCTTTACCGCGTCACCTATACCGGCCACGACTCGACCGAGCCGGTGAAGCCCGTCGTCGATTCGAAAGCGGCCGAGGCGCGACAGCTTCGTCATAAGCTGGAAAGCTTCCACGGGCACCAGGATCCCGCCGCGATCGACGCGGCGTGGGAGTCGCTCAACAGCTCCGACCGATACCTACGCTTCGCGGCCCGCGTGGCGATCGAATGGCAGCCCGTTTCGCAGTGGCAGGATCGGGCGCTCAACGAGAAGCGTCCCACCGCCTTGATCGAATCGATGATCGCGCTCGCCCGCGTCGGCGACAAGTCGCTTCAGCCGCGGGCGATCGACGCGCTCGACCGATTGCAACCGTCGAGCCTCACCCGCGAGCAACTGCTGATGGCGCTCCGCGCCTACGGCCTGTGCTTCATCCGCATGGGCCGACCGGACGATGCGACGGTGCATGCGCTGCAGGCGAAGTTCGACGCGCTGTATCCCTCAACGGATTCGATCGTGAACCGCGAGCTGTGCCGGATGCTGACGTACCTGGAGGCGCCGAGCGTGGTCGCCAAGTCGATGGCGCTGCTCGCCTCGGCCCCCACGCAGGAGGACCAGCTCCACTACGCCTTCCTGCTGCGCAGCGTGCGGGCCGGGTGGACGCCGGAACTGCGGAAGCAGTATTTCTCGTTTCTCAATCTGGCCGAGGACCAATACCACGGCGGCGCGAGCTTCAAGAACTTCCTGCGGCACATGCGCGACGACGCCGAGCAGACGCTCAGCCAACAGGAGAAACAGGAACTGGCGTCGATCATCGCGCATCGCGCCGCATCGCCCACGATGAAGGTAGCGACGCCGCGAACGTTCGTCCGCAACTGGCAGATGGCCGACTTGCTGCCCGATCTGGCGCAGGTGAACCATGGCCGGAATTTCGCGAAGGGCAAAGCCGCGTTCGAGTCGGTGCAATGCTTTGCGTGTCACAAGTTCAAGGACGAAGGCGGCTCGATCGGGCCGGACCTGACGGGCGTGGGCAATCGGTTCACCGCCGAGTACATCCTCGAATCGATCCTGCTGCCGTCGAAGGTGATCTCGGATCAATACGCGAACACGCAGATCGTCACCAAGGACCGCAACGTGATCGAAGGGCACGTGGTGAAGGACGAGGGAGACAAGCTCGTCGTGCGGCCGTCGCCCCTTTCGGAAGCGGCCGTCACGGTCGAGAAGAAGGACATCGCGCGGACGCAGCTCTCGAAGGTGTCGCCGATGCCCGAGGGGCTGGTGGACGTGTTGAACAAGGACGAGATCCTCGACCTGATTGCATACCTTCGCGCGGCGGGGAATCCGGAGGATAAGGCGTTCAAGAACTGAGTGATTTCAACGCATCTCGCGCCGGCCCTCGGTGCCTAGCTCGCTCCGGGTGGCATGGGCATGTACTCATGCCCGTGGAGCGCACTCGAAAGAGACAAACACAGAGGACACCGAGAGCACAGAGATTACCGAGGAAAGGCAAGGCAAAACCCATTTTGTATTTCCCTCTGTGTCCTCTGTGTGCTTCGTGCTCTCGGTGATTGCCTTTTCAAACAACGCCACGGGCATGAGTACATGCCCATGCCACCCCGAACAAACCCCTTCCAACCTCATTCCCCAAATCCGTTTACGCGCGAGCAAACTCTCCGGTAAAAACGTACAACTTCAATGATCGTTAAGTGCTTGATCCACAGCAATCTGAGCCGTATTCAAAAAGTTTAAACATCCCGGATTTTTCTGCTGACATTCCCCAAACATGGGGCTATACTTTTACCTAACATATAGCGAACCAGCGGTGGCCTGTGACCAGCCCGGCCGGGTCACGCCACCAGACAAACCGATGGGCCGGGAACATATGGTCGGCGGGGCAATCCCGCCGAAGGAGCCACCCATGCTGCGAGCAAGGAAGCCCGAGGCGGTCAACAAGCGCCTCAAGCTTTTCATGTACGGCCCGGCGGGCGTCGGCAAGACCACCGCCGCCATCCAGTTCCCCAACTCCTACATCATCGATTGCGAGCGCGGGACGGAAAACTACGACAAGCTGATCACCGCCAGCGGGTCGGCGGTCTTCCAGACCGTCGACATTCACGACGTCGTGCAGGAGGTCAAGTCGTTGCTGACCGAGCGGCACGACTTCCGCACGCTGGTGATCGATCCGATCACGCCGCTCTACAACGACCTGCTCGAAAAATGCGAGCAAAAGGTCGGCGCCGACTTCGGCCGCCATTACGGGGCGGCCAATAAGGAGATGAAGCGGCTGGCCAACCTGATCATGGCGATGGACATGAACGTCGTCATCACCGCCCACGCCAAGACCGAGTACGGACAGAATTTCTCCAAGCTCGGCTACACGTTCGACGGCTGGCGGCAGCTCGACTACTGGTTCGACCTGGTCGTCGAGCTCGGGAAGAAGGGCAAGAAGCGGCTGGCCAAGGTCGTCAAGACCCGGATCGAAAGCTTCCCCGACGAAGACGTCTTCGAGTGGAGCTACGACGCGATCCGCCAGCGGTACGACGCGAAGATGCTGGAGAAGGAGGCGACGGCGGTGGCGCTGGCGACCGCCGATCAGGTCCGCGAGCTGAAGGACCTGCTGTCGATCGTCCGCCTGCCGGAAGGCATGGTCGAGAAGTGGCTGGCCAAGGCCGGCGTCGACGAGTGGGAAGACATGCCCGGCGACCTGATCGCCAAGTGCATCGAGTACGTGAAGAACCGATTGCCGTCGGCGCACGCGGCATAGGGGAAGCATTGCTGATTGCGGATTTCGGATTGCTGATTGGAACGCGCGCATTTCAATCAGCATTCAGCAATCCGAAATTAGCAATGTCTTCCGTCCTCAGGGGACGGCGGGTGCGCCGCCGCGAAACGCCGTCCTCTTTTCCTACAACGTTGGTCCGGGAGGGCGAGGCTCCCGCCGAGCCGAGCCTTCCGGGCGGGTGGCGGCTCGGCAGGAGCCTCGCCCTCCCAAATCGCGGCAACGAATCCCAAACACGGTTTTCTTCTGATCCCAAGCGAGGTGTTTTATGAGCAGCTTTAACAAGGTGATGTTGATGGGCAATCTCACCCGCGACCCGCAGGTGAAGCACTTGCCGAGCAACGTGGTGGTGGCCGAGTTCGGCCTGGCGACCAGCCGCCGGTATCGCAGCGCAGGCGGCGAGGATCGCGACGAGACGACGTTCGTCGACTGCACCGCCTTCGGCCGCCAGGCCGAGGTGATCAGCCAGTTCTGCCGCAAGGGCAAGCCGATCTTCATCGAGGGCCGGCTCAAGTACGATTCCTGGGAGGACAAGCAGAGCGGCCACAAGCGCAGCAAGCTGAGCGTCGTGGTCGAGAACTTCCAGTTCGTCGGCGGCCGCGACGAGGCGAGCGGCCCCGGCTCGGTCGGCGCCGAGATGTTCGGCAACGACCGCCCGTGGAAGTCGGCTGGCAGCCCGCCACAGCAGCAGCCCGCGGCGGCCGGGTCAGCAACTGCCGCTGCCGACGCCCCGCCCCGCAAGCGCCGCTCCAAGACCGCCGACCTGCCCTTCGGGCCGGAAAAGCAGTTCGAGGAGGCGGATATTCCGTTCTAACGGAAGTTTCGCCGGCGCGCGCCACTCTGGGTGGCATGGGCATGTACTCATGCCCGTGTTCTCTTTATTCGCAAGACACGGGCATGAGTACATGCCCATGCCACCCGACAAGGCATCTTCCATGCATTGATCACAACCCCGCTGCCGGATCGCGCCCCGGCAGCGGCATGCGGCCGCGTTGCCGGCCTTACAAGACCGCGACCGCCCCGTTTGGGCGGTCGCGGTCTTTTTATTTCAATGCAAGTCGTTGCCCTCGACGAACCCGCTTCGGAGAATATGCGACGAAGCAAGTCGCCTGTGACACGGGTTTTCAACCCGTGCGAGCGGCTCTGAAATCGAGAGGGACGCGCGCGTGAACATCGTAAGCAACTCGCCATCGGATGTTTCCCCGCACGGGTTGGTAACCCGTGTCACGAGGCGGCGTCATCTCCTGTCTTCCTGGCGGCACTTGCTGGTTGTGGGTTTCGTCCTCACGTTTGCAACGCTCTCGCGCGGCGCGACCACTCGCCCGGCGGCGGACACGTGGCCGCAGTTTCGCGGGCCGACGGGGCAGGGAATCTCGGAGGCGACGAACGTGCCGGTCGAGTGGAACGCGCGGAAGAACGTCGCCTGGTCGGCGCCGATCCCGGGGCGCGGGTGGTCGTCGCCGGTGGTGGCGGGCGGGAAGGTCTACCTGACCACGTCGATCGCCCGGCCGCGCGGGCCGGTGTCGTTGTTTGCGGTCTGCATCGACGCACGGACGGGCAAGCCGGTGTGGGACACGGAGGTGTTTGAGCCGGGCACGTCGTTGGCCAGCCAGATGCACGGGAAGAACACGCTGGCCAGCCCGACGCCGATCGTGACCGAAGACCGTCTGTACGTCCACTTCGGCCACATGGGCACCGCCGCACTCGATTTGAGCGGCAAAATCGTCTGGGCTCAGACGGGGCTGAAGTACGAGCCGGTCCACGGGGCCGGCGGCTCGCCGGCCCTCGTCGGCGACCTGCTCGTGGTGGACTGCGACGGCGCCAGCGACCCGTTCATCGCGGCCCTCGACACGAAGACGGGCCAGATCAAGTGGAAGACGCCGCGGAACTCCGACGCGCGAAAGACCTTCTCCTTCAGCACGCCCCTGCCGATCAAGGTGGACGGGCAGACGCAGATTATCAGCCCCGCCAGCGGGTTCGTCGGCAGCTACGACCCGGCCGACGGGCACGAGCTGTGGCGCGTCCGCTATGGCGACGGCTACTCCGTCGTCCCCCGCCCTGTCTTCGCCTACGACTTGCTCTTCATCAGCTCGGGCTTCGACACGCCAACGATCCTCGCCATCCGCGCCGGCGGCGCGTCCGGCGACGCCACGCGGTCGCACGTCGCCTGGGCCCGCCCCAAGGGCGGCCCGAACACGCCGTCGATGCTGGCCGCGGGCGACGAGCTCTATGTGGTCTCCGACGCCGGCATCGCGACTTGCCTCGACGCCAGGACCGGCAAGGTCTACTGGACCCACCGCTTGGACGGGACGTTCTCCGCATCGCCGGTCCTGGCCGAGGGGCGCGTCTATTTCCAAACCGAAGGCGGCGCGGCGATCGTGATCAAGGCCGCGAAGACGTTCCAACCGCTGGCCGAAAATGAGCTCGGCGAGCGCTCGCTCGCCTCCCCCGCGATCGTCGACGGCGCCATCTTCATCCGAACCGAACATCGCCTTTGGAAGATCGCAACAGTCGCACGCTGATGTCGCTTGCCTTTGAACGGAGGGCGTCTGATGCGCCGCAGCATTCCCTTCGCAGTACTCGCCGTGCTCGCCATCTCGTCCGTCGCCGCGGTTTCCGGAGAAGTTCGGTTCGAAGGCGCCGGGGCAACGTTTCCGGAGCCTCTCTACGAGCGTTGGGTGGCGGAGTTTCAGAAACTGCATCCTGACGTGAAAATCGATTATCAGGGAATCGGCTCCGGCGGCGGGCTGAAGGCGATCACGGAGGGTTCCGTTCAATTCGCCGGCTCGGATCCGCCGCCCACCAAAGACGACATCGTAAAAGTGGGCGGGCCGGAGAACCTCGTCGTATTCCCCACCTGCGCGGGCGCGGTCGTCCCCGCTTACAACGTGCCGGGGGTAACGCGGGACCTGAGCTTCTCCGGCGAACTGCTCGCCGACATCTATCTCGGGAAGGTCACGAAGTGGAATGACCCGCGGATCGTCGCGCTGAACCCCGGTGCCGGGCTGCCGAATCTCGCGATCATCCCCGTTTGGCGAACCGATGGGAGCGGCACCAACGCGGTGTTCACCGCCTACTTGGCCGATTGCAGCGACGAATTCCGGCAAAAGGTCGGGAGCGGCAAGCAGGTGAAATGGCCGGTTGGGCAAGGCGGGAAGGGCGGTGTCGGTCCGGGGCAAGTCATTCAGCAGACGGAAGGGACAATCGGCTACCTGGAATTGAACTACGCGCGGAAGAACCGGATTCCGTTCGGTGCCGTGGAAAACGAGGGCGGGAAGTTCCTCAAGGCGACGCCGAAATCGGTGGCCGCCGCGGGCGACGCCGCGGCCGGCGACATGACCGGGCCAATCCTCGCGGGCCGGATCGGGCGTCAGCCGGGCGCGGACGTCTATCCAATCGCGGCGTTTACGTACGTCCTTCTCCGAAAGGACATGTCGAACTGCAAGAGCCGTGAACAGGCGCAGGCGGTCCTGGACTTTCTCTGGTGGGCCGTTCACGAGGGGCAAAAGGACGCCGCCGAGATGGATTACGCTCCGTTGGGCAAGGCGGTACAGGGGAAGGCGTCCAAGCTACTGCAGGGCGTGACGTACAAGGGAGAGCGATTGCAGACCCGTGCGGAGCACGATCGGACGCCAAAGTGAGGCTTAAACTCGGGGCGATCCCTTCGGCAGCAGCGGGGTACGCACGGGTTGAAAACCCGTGTCACGAGGCACAGTCGAATTCACCGCTGGCGATCCATTCCCTTCGCCGTTATTTCGCGTGCATTCGCGTCCATTCGCGGGCCCATTCTTCCGCGTTTCTCCGCGTCCTCTGCGTCTCTGCGGTGAATCATTTCCCCCCGGCATCTTCGCCGAACAACCCCGAGTCCGTCTCGGCCGGCGGGCGCCAGCGGAGGCCGAGGTGTTCGTAGGCGAGCTTGGTCGCCCGGCGGCCTTGGCGGGTGCGGGTCACGAACGCGTTCTGCAGCAGGTACGGCTCGATCACGTCCTCCAGCGTGTCGCGCTCCTCCCCCATCGTGGCGGCGATCGCCTCGATGCCCACCGGGCCGCCGTCGTAGACCTCGATCAGCGTGCGGAGGAACGTGCGGTCCTGCTCGTCGAGCCCCCGCTCGTCGATGCCGGCCAGTTCCAGCGCGTCCTTCGTAATCGGCAGCGTGAGCTTGCCGTTGCCCTCGACCGCCGCGAAGTCGCGCGTCCGTCGCAGCAACCGGTTCGCCACCCGCGGCGTGCCGCGGCTGCGGCGGGCCAGTTCCCACAAGGCCGGCCCTTCCGCCTCCAACTTGAGCTGCCTCGCGTTGGCCCGCAGGATCTCGTGCAGCGACTCGGGCGTGTAGAACTCGATGTGCTCGTTGATCCCGAACCGCCCGCGCATCGGGCCGGTGAGCAGGCCGATCCGCGTCGTGGCGCCGATCAGCGTGAACGGCTGGACCGGGATCGTTACCGTCCGCGCGTGCGCTCCTTGGTCGAGCGTCACGTCGACCTTGAAGTCCTCCATCGCCGGGTAGAGGTACTCCTCGACAATCGCACTGAGGCGGTGGATTTCGTCGATGAACAGCACGTCGCCGAAGTTGAGCTTGGTGAGGATGCCGACCAGGTCTGCGCCCTTGGTCAGGGCCGGGCCGTTGGTGACGTGGAGCTGCGAGCCGACTTCGTTGGCCACCACGTGGGCCAGCGTCGTCTTGCCCAGCCCCGGCGGGCCGTGCAGCAGCGTGTGGTCGACCGGCTCCTTGCGTCCGCGGGCCGCGTCCACCGCGATCTTCAGTTTGCGGATCAGCTGCTCCTGCCCCACGTATTGACTAAACCGCTGCGGGCGCAGGGCGTAGTTGAACTTCTCTTCCTCGGGACCCGCAGTCCCCGGCCCAACGATCCGATCACGCGGCATGACGACAGTTTTAGCGATGGTCATCAGCATTGGTAGGGGCACGCAAAACGCACCCTCCTCAGGACAACGGAAGGGTACCGAACAATTTGCTAACGATGGTAGCGCAGGATCTGCGCCGGATCAATGAAAATGCTGGGATTCATGGCTGATTTCGGATGGAAGAACCGACCGCGGGAAACGTGAAGAGTGAAACGTGACGCGCGGGTATTTGTCACGTTTCACTCTTCACGTTTCAGGTACGGTTCCGTCCGCTGAAGCGGACCTTACGCGCGAACCGTCCGCAGCCGCAACATATCGTTGACGAACTCGGTCGTGTTCTTGAGCTTCGGGTTCGCGTGCTTGGCGCGATCGAGAAGATGTTCGGCATCGGAGCGACGTTCGCCTAGTGCGACGAGCGCGGCGATCGCGTCCTCCTCGGCGGGGGTGCGCTTGCCGAACGGCGTCGCGCGGACACCGCCGGCGCGTTCGTAGCCGTTCATGGCGAACTTCTCGACCTTGCCCGCCAGCTCGGCAACGATCAGCTCGGCCATGCGCTTGCCGATCTGCGGCAATTCACAGAGTGCCCGGGCGTCCTTGGACTCGATCGCCTGGGCGATCTCGCCGACCGGGATAATCAGCGCGCGGAGCGCCTTCTTGGGGCCGATGCCTTTGACGGTGATGAAGAGTTGGAAGAATGCCCGGTCTTCGGCGCGGAGGAATCCGACGAGGCGGGGTTCGATGTTGCCGCCGGAGGAGTCGCCTTCGAGGTAGAAGATCGTGTGGAACGTCAGTTCCTCTCCCACCTGGCCCTGGAGGGTGGCGACGTCGGCCGCCGGCACCAGCAATTCGCAGAGCATCGGCCCGACCTGAAGGTGTACGCGGTCCTCGTCAACCTGACGGAGTTCGCCCGTGAGTGCGGAAATCATGTGTGCGGGATTATAGGAGAGAACTGGGAAAAAGACGCGGGGGTTTGAGGAGGACGCGGCGACACGGAGACGCCGGGACGCGGAGAGAAGACGAATGTCGAATCGGGAGAAATGGTTGGGGAACAGACGTTTAGCGGGCCCGCTTGCGGGCCGTTGATCGCGTGCCAACGGCGGCAAGCCCGCCCGCTAAACGCGCGCCGCCCCTCCCCGCGTCCCCGCGTCCCCGCGTCCCCGCGTCCCCGCGTCTCCACCGCTCCGCGTCCCCGCGTCTCCGCGTCCCCGCGTCTCTGCCACGATGCGTCCCCGCGTCTCCACCGCGAGTCGATCCAGGTGCATCCCGCAACAGAACGCGACCGCCAGCGCGTCGGCGACGTCGGGCGGTTCCGGGGGCTGGGCAAGGTTCCATTGCGACTGCACCGCCCGCTGCATCTGCGTCTTGCTCGCGTGCCCGTGCCCCGTCAGCGATTGCTTGATGCGATTCGCTGCGAACTGCTCGACCTGGATCCCCCGCTTGCGGGCAACGACGAGAATTACGCCGCGAGCGTGGCCCATGAGGATCGCGGTCCGCGGGTGGGCGTAGTGGGAATAAAGCTGCTCGACGGCGCAGACGTCGGGCTTGTGCTCCTCCAGCAGCGATTCGAGTTCCGTTTCGAGCTCGACCAGCCGGTCGGCGAGCGGGGTCTTGGGTTTGAGGCGGATCACGCCGCCGTCGACGAGAATGGGTCGGATGGGCTTCCAGTCGAGAACGCCATACCCTGTGATTTGCAGGCCGGGATCGATGCCGAGGATACGCATCAGCCCGCAAGGTGTACCACGAGCGGGCGCGGGACGGAAATGTTTCTGGTCATTTGTCCTTTGTCCTTTGTTGAGCGGGAACGCACGTCGAATCGAATCCACCGCTTTGCCCCCTCTCCCGGAGGGAGAGGGGGAAGAATTCCCCCCGCGCTCGCATTGATCGTTCTCCCCTTGCGCCAGAGCGTCCCATCCGGCCGGTCTTCCAGCGTGATCCCGATCTCCGCGAGCCCTTTGCGGATCCCATCCGCCAGCGCGAAGTTCTTGCTCGCCCGCGCCTCGGCCCGCAGCCGGATGAGGAGGCCCATGACTTTGTCCACCGTGTCGTCCTGCTGCGCCGCCGAGGGCGGTGCGGTCGTCTTGCGGAACAGCCCGAGGACCATCCCCAGACTCCGCAGCGTCTGCACGCCCGCCGCGAGATACCCGAGCAGGTCCGGCTTGCGGCTCTTCTCCAAGTCGTTCTTCTCGATGAACGAGTTGCACTCCCCCGCCAGCTCGTGCAGCACCGCGATCGCCCCGGCGGTGTTGAAGTCGTCGTCCATCATCTCCAGGAACTTCATCTTCAACCCCAGCACGCTCCGGGCGAACCAGGCGTGCTCCGTCTCGAGCATCGAGCCCGAGACCGCATCCAGGTCCGGGCCGGATTCGGGAAGCGGCTGGCCGGTCAGGCGCTGGACGCGCTCAAACAGGCGTGTGAACGCGGCCAGCCCCTTCTTCGACGACTCGACGACCTCGGGCGAGAAGTCGATCGGGCGGCGATAGTGCGTCGTCAGGAGCAGGTATCGGATCAACTCGGCGCCGTGCTCCTCGATCAGCTTGCGCACCGAGAGGGATGCCAGCAGCGCCGCCCCCTCGGGCGTGGCGGCGTCGGAGCCGCTGATCTTCTTCGTGTTCACCCGCGTCAGCCCGTTGTGCATCCAGTATTTCGCAAACATCTGCCCCGTGGCGCTCTCGGACTGGGCCAGCTCGTTCTCGTGGTGCGGGAACATCAGATCCATCCCGCCGCCGTGGATGTCGAACGTGGGGCCGAGGTATGTCATGCTCATGGCCGAGCACTCGATGTGCCAGCCCGGCCGGCCGGGGCCCCAGGGCGAGTCCCAACTCGGCTCGCCGGGCTTGGCGGCCTTCCACAGGGCGAAATCCGCCGGGTTCCGCTTGCCGGAGCCTTCGAGCGCGCGGGTGCCGGATTCCTGCTGCTCGACGTGACGGTGCGAGAGTTTGCCGTAATCGGGATCTTTGGCGACGTCGAACCAGACGTTCCCGTCGCTCGCGTAGGCGAAGCCGTCGCGGATCAGCCGCTCGCAGATCGCGATGATCTCGTTGATGTGCTCGGAAGCCTTGGGGAACCTGTCGATCGTGTCGACGCCGAGCAGGCCGAGGCACTCGAAGTATTCCTTCGTGTGCCGCTCGGCCAGTTCCTTCATCGTCGTGTTCTGCTTCGCGGCGGCGTCGATCAGTTTGTCGTCGACATCGGTGATGTTCACCACCCAGGTCACGTCGAACCCCTTGAAGCGCAGATACCGCTTCACCGCGTCGAAGATGACCGGCCCCACCATGTGCCCGATGTGCGGCGACTTGTACACCGTCGGGCCGCACAGGTACATGCCCACCTTGCCGGGGCGGACGGGTTCGAACAGCTCTTTTTGTTTCGTGAGGGTGTTGTAAACGCGCAAGCTCATGGTGCTCCGGCGGATTCTATTCACTCGCCCTTGGCGAGCAACACGACCGCGTGGGCCGCGATCGCCTCCCCCCGGCCAATCGCGTCGCATCCCTCGTTGGTCCCCGCCTTGACGTTGATCGTCCCGCCGAGCATGTTTTCGAGGAACTGCCGCATGGCCGGCTTGAACGCCTTGAGCTTGGGCCGCTCGGCGAGGATCGTCACGTCGGCGTTCACGAGCGCGTATCCCTCCGCCCGCACCTTCGCATAAACGTGCTCAAGAAACACCCGGCTGGGCGCGTCCTTCCACTGCGGGTCCGTGTTCGGGAACAACTCTCCGATGTCGCCCCACCCCAGCGCCCCGAGCAGCGCGTCGACCAGCGCGTGGATGACCACGTCGCCGTCGCTGTGGGCGATGGGGCTGAGGGT
>DASXMX010000527.1:0-12824 GCA_036495445.1 Tepidisphaeraceae bacterium | reverse complement strand
GCGTCGATTATTGGCTGACGCCCTCGTGGGTGCTGAAAGCCGCATACGCCATCGACAACCGAAAGGGCGCCCCCAGCGAAAACATGTTTTTCCTGCAGCTCGGCTTCGGAATGTAGGACAAGGAAGGACGACGCTCATGTGGGTTCGAACGCTTGCGATCCTGACGTTGTCGGCGGCTGCCCCCTGGCTCGCAGCCGGGTGCGCAGAAGGCTCGTCGGCCTCCGCGGCCGGGGGGGAGAACGCCCAGGCCAGCGATGCCGCCTCGGGCAAGAGCGGGGCCGAATTGTGGGCCGAGAACTGCAACCGCTGCCACAACGCCCGCCCGCCCCAAAGCTTTTCTGACACCCAATGGCAGGTCATCGTCCACCATATGCGGGAGCGGGCCAACCTCACGGGCGGGGAAGCGCGCGCGATCACAGCGTTCCTCCAGTCGGCGAATCAATGATCTGTCGATTGCCAAACGAACCCGTCGCCGCCCCGATTGTCCGACCGCAGCGCATCGAGCGGCTGCCGGGCCGCGTTGAGTGAATCCGTGCTGTCCGTCTGCCGCGCGTCGGTCTCCACGCAGCGACCGAGCGACAGCATCACGCCCCCGGCGACGAGGCTCCCATTGGTGTAACCGACGATCGTCTGCGCCGTGCGGGGAACGGGGATCTGTTCAACCGGACATGCCGCTTTGTCGAGGATCCACGCCGTATCCCACCCGATCCGCTCGGCCAGCCGGTCCCGGCGGATCAGGTTCGCCAGCAGCGATTCGTCGGCGACGTTCTGCAGCTCGGCGAACAGCGGCACCGCCACCGCCAGCTCGGGCATATGTTTCGTGAACTGCTCGGCGAAGGTCATCGCCTTCTGCGTCGCCCCGCGCGGGTCGAAATCGAACGCCCCCGCCCGCACGAGCAGGCGGTTGCCGCGGATTTCGTACGCGGCCCCATCTTTTGCCACCCGCAGAGGCTCGTAGCTCGCCTCGAACCAGTACTTATTGGCGGCCGAGCGGGAGCGATCGACGCCATTCCCGACGCCGGGCACGGGCGACTTGTCGATGCCCATGGCGAACCGCTTCAGCTCGTAGTCGGCCGCCACGCAGACAAACGCCAGCCGCGTGTCGTTGGCGGTCCCGAAGATTCGCACCTCCTGCGGCCCCAGTTCCTCCTGCAGCGCCTTCATCCGATCCGCCCGCGAGGCGCGGGCCATCCGCCGCTCGATTTCGTCGGCGATCTTGAGCGAGTCCGGCGACGGGTAGATCCCGCAGCCGAACAACTTGCCGCCGCCCTCTTCGGCGGTCCGCATCGCGACGATCAGGTCATCCAGTTGGAGGATCGGCCGCCCGCTGCGCGTGCCGACGGCGTACCCGACCGGGTCGCCCAGCTCATGGACCACGTGCCACGGCTCCGCCGGCCCGGCGATGACCAGGTCGTGCGACTCGGGGAAGACGAACACGTACCGGACCTGCGTCAGCCCGCCGAGGAAGCGCACGTCATCCGGAACGTCCTGCTTCGCCTCGCACAGTGCCCGGAGCTTTGCAAACAGCTTCGGGAGCGACACGTAAGCCAGCTTCGCGTCCTTGGCCGCGGCCTGGCTCGCCCTGGCCCGTGCCCTCATGGCCGCCAGCTCCTTCGACTCATCCACCTGTCGGGATTGGATCTTCCCGTCGGTGTCGAGATAGACGCCCGGCGCGCCGCCGACAACGAACGGATTGAAGGGCTGCGCGCCGGCCGGCGCACTGATCAGCATCGCCGCAAGCATGCAGGCCAGCGGCAGAACGAGGAGCTTTGTTACCGAAGTGCGCGAGGTGCGAGTCGACATGAGCGCCTCCAACGTCAGGCGTGTCCTTCTGCGGCAGGATCGCGCTGCAACCTTTCATTGTTCCCGCGGAGGCCCCGAATCGCAACGAGTTTTCGACACTTCCGTCGCAGCGTCGCGCAAGGCTCGCGCCGCTGTCGCGGCGGCATCTTGGCGCACCGACCGGCCAACCGCATCGCCCGCGATCTTTCCGGACGTATGCAGCTCGCCCGGGATGGTCCGGCCTTTGTTCCGAGTCCGGCGAACTGTGGTCCTTAGTCGTACAGAAGGAGGAGCCATGCCCAGCCAGAAGTCCCCCCGCCTGATCGCCAACACGCTGCCTCGCCTGAAGGCCGCGCCGTCCGCGCCCGTGATGCGATCCCTCGACCACGCCGCCGTGGATCCCAAAGCGCCGCCCCAACACGCGGGCGGTCGCGACCCGTACCGCATCGCCGACCGCGCGATCGACCACGTCGTCGACCGCCTGCTCGAAGAACTCACCTGGTAACGTCCGTCCCGCCCCCCGCGGGCAGCGCCGGCCGAAGGAGGCCGGCAATGGGCCCCGAATCCAGTTGATCCAGCGCATGCCCATTTGCGATCAAATACTCCCCCACCCGCGTCCGCACCAATGCCGTGAGATGCCCGCCCACGCCCAACACCTCGCCCAGATCGCGGGCGATTGCGCGGATGTAGGTGCCGCGGCCGCAGTCGATGCGGATTCTCGCAAGCGGCCAGGCGTAGTCGAGCAACTCGATCGCGTAGACGTTGACCGTTCGCGGCTGAAGCTCGACGTCGTGGCCCTTGCGGGCCAGGTCGTACGCCCGGCGGCCCCCGACCTTCAGGGCACTGAAGGCGGGGGGACGCTGGAGGATCGGGCCGACGAACTGCTGGAGGGCGGCCTCGATTTGTTCGCGGGAGACGGGCTGCGCGCCGGGCGTCGGCGTTTCGGGGGACTCGGGGTCGTCGGTCGGCGTCGTGCCGCCGAGCTTCACGGTCGCCTCGTACTGCTTGGGCTGGTCCATCAGCCGCTCGCAGAGCTTGGTCGCCTTTCCGACCAGCAGCAGCAGCACGCCGGTGGCGAACGGGTCGATCGTGCCGGCGTGGCCAATCTTCGTCCCCCGCGGGAGCAGCCGCTTCACCTTCGCCACCACCCGCGCCGACGACAGCCCGGCGGGCTTGTTCACGTTCAGGATGCCCTGGAGCGGTTCGGGGCTCATCGACTTCTCATTCAATATGAGGGATGCGGGCGATTGGGAGGGCGAGGCTCCCGCCGAGCCGGGGCTCGCTGGAAAGGCCCGGCTCGGCCGGAGCCTCGCCCTCCCCCAAATCACCAATCCGCAATTCGGAATCAGCAATTCGCTTCCGGCCCAGATGGTAGTGACCCACATCCGTGTTATTCTTCTTCGCGTCTCCGACTCATTTCTTCATAGAGGGATCCCGCATGCGATACGTGATGAAGCAGAAGGTCTGGGCGATGGGCAACGACTTCACCATCAAGGACGACCAGGGCCGCGACCACTTCTTCGTCGATGGGAAGGCCTTCAGCTTCGGCGATCAGCTCTCGTTCCAGGACATGCAGCGCAACGAGCTCGCCTATATCAAGCAGAAGATCCTCTCGTGGGGGCCGACGTACGAGATCCACCGAGGCGGCCGGCTGTTCGCCATCGTCAAAGAGCACCTCTGGACGTTCATGAAATACCGCTTCGACGTCGACGTGAACGCCGACGGCCCAAGCCCCGATGACTTGGAAATCGAAGGGGATTTCTGGGCCCACGAATATTCCTTCACCCGCGGCGGACGGCAGGTTGCCCAGGTTTCCATGCAATGGTTCTCGTGGACCGACACTTATGGCGTGGACGTCAACGCGGGCGAAGACGACGTGCTCATCCTCGCGTGTACGGTTGTGGTCGACATGGTGACGCAAAAGCGCAAGCGCAACGAGTAAGGGCTGACGCGGCCGCCTGGCTGCCGTTGCAAACGGCACGCTCAGCCCGATCGGATCCTTTGGATGTCCGCGATTTGTTACGCGGGCCAAATTCGGGGCTGTGGCGAGGCCGCACGCGGGGTAACTTCAAGGGCATGGGAGAAACGAAGACCCCGTCGTATCCCCGCCCGCAGGACCTGGACTCACGGGTCTATGCGGCCTTCATGGGTCACGCGCCTCAGGTCCGACCGCCGGAGGAACGGGGGCTCGATGCGTGGCAGAAATGGCCGGTGTTGCGGGACCTCAAGAGTCCCAAATGGGAGCGACTGCGGCGGATGTGCAGCGACTCGGTGCTTTCGCCCCGCGTCCGCGACCGGATGGCGCCGCTGGTCGCCCAGGCGCGAAAGCGATGGACCGAGGCGCGGGAGCGGTTGGGCAAGCAGGTCGAACGGGCGCAGGAACACGTGCCCGGTGCGGCGCAATCCGAATCGCGTCGAAACTGGTCACTGAAGTGACCAGTCCGGCGTGCAGGGCACGGGGGGCACGCTCAGAACGTATACGTCAGCATTACATAGAAAAAGTCCGGGTCGGAATGGGCGCCAGTGTCATTGATGAACTGCCCGGTGAAGAAGTGCGCCCATCCCATGTAAGCTGCAAGGTGTCGATCCACCTGCCAGGCGGCGCTGATGTCGAACTCATTGCCTACGAAGTGCGCGTGCGACCCGTCGCTGGCGCGGACCACCGAGCCGGTCAGGCTGTAGACGGCGTCGTTCGAGTTCTGCCGCCAGAAGATGTGCTGGGTGAGCCAGAGCGTCACGTCCGGCGTGAAGTTCACCGACAGCCCCTGATGGAAATCGATGAGGTTCGACCGCCCGAACAGGTACAGGTGGCCCAAATAAAGGTACAGCGGCGGGAAGAGCTGATTGAACCGGTGCGCCGGGTTCGCCGAGCCGGAGGCGAGATCGAGCCCGAGTGAAAGCCGCGGGGTGAACTTCACCTTGCTGAAGGTGTAGCCCGCCTCCGCGGCAACCGAGTAAGCGCAGATCGAACTCGACGCGTAATGGCCGAACTGCCAGTTGGCCTCCAGGTCGAAATCCCAGTCCCCCACATTCGCGTGCGGCCGCACGCCGAGCGTGAACGTGTCGGAATCGACCGGGTATCCCGTCGTCTTTGAAGGGCTCTGATCCAGCAACAGCAGATACGCATCGAGCTTCGGGCTCGCCTTGGGAAGCAAGTCGGGGAAGGCGGTTACGTTGTAGATCCCCGCGAAGGCGGTGTGGTCGTCGCCGCTGTTGAAGTGGGATTTCTCGATGATCACCGGGCGAACGAGGAACGCGTCGAGCGTGTCATTCGGCATCGTCAGCGACAGGCGCAGCCCCTCGAAGCTCCGGCGGACGTTGCCCCAGTCGTTGGGGCTGATGAATCGCTGGGCGCCATAAATCAGCTCCTGCCGGCCGAAACGAACGAGCAGGTTGTTCGTTTCCGAAAACGGGAAATTGACGTCGGCGAAGCCCAGTTGGACGTCGAAGTCGTCCACGTCGCCGGGCCGCGGGCCGCCGACGCGGTCGTACACCAGGCTGCTGTCGAATTGCAGAAAAACCCGAAAGCTCCGGCCGAAATGGGCATCGGCATGGGCGAGAAAGCGGAACAGATCGAAGCCGGTTTCGTCCTGCGGGCCGGCGCCGAACTCGGAGTTGTTGAAGTAGTCGTACCGGTATCGCGCCTGCCCGCCGAACGAGAGGTACGTGTCGCCGGAGGCGTTCAGGGGAACGTATTTGATCGGGTCGAAAAAGTCGGTGTGGCTGCCGGGGTAGCGAAGGTAAGAGTAATCATCGTTCCAGCGTTCGATGTCGTATTCGGTGGATTGGTATTGCGCGAGGGCATGGCCCGCCCACAGCAGGGGCAGTAACGCGATAACAGCGATGCGAAGCCGCATGCGAATTGCCCTTCCCAGTAGGGGTGAACCTCGTGTTCACCCCCTTCCGTCCGATGTCGCTGTCAGGGCGAATACAAGATTCGCCCCTACATGAAGGGCGAACACGAGGTTCGCCCCTACGGCAGGCGCTTGATGATCAGCGCCGTCATGTCATCCATCTGGGGCGCGCCGCTGGCGAAGTCCCGCATGGCCGCCAGCAGCGCCTCGAGCAGTTCGCGCGAGGTTTGGTGGTGATGCTGGAGGATCACGTCGGCGACGCGGTCCTTGCCGAACTGCACGTCGTCGGCCCGGGCGTACTCGTAGAACCCGTCAGTCAGCAGGACGATCATGTCGCCCGGGGCGACCTGCATCGACTGGCGGCCGTCGCCCTCGGGATCCTCCATGATCCCCAGCGGCATCATCGAGGTGTCGAGCCACTCGAACCGGTGATCGTGCGCATGGAAGTGCAGGAGCGGCCCCTGGCCGGCCGACTGATAGTCGATGCTGTGGGCGCTGGGGTCCAACAGCCCGAGAAACGCGGTGACGAACCGTTCGGAGCCGAGGTCCTGACAGAGCTGGCGGTTGATCTGGGCGAAGACGTCGTCGAGCCCGGCCCGAAGCCGCACGCCGATGCGGAGCATCGAGCGGACCTGCGTCACCGACAGGGCCGGGCCGATCCCATGCCCGGTGGCATCCGCCAGCAGCAGCACCAGCGAGGGCGGATCCTCCGGCCGCGGCGGCTCCAGCGCCAGCGCAACCAGGTCGTAAATGTCGCCCCCCGTCGCCTCGGCCGGCAGCGAGCAGGCGGCCAGGTCGTAACCGGGGCACTGCGGCAGCGTCTTGGGGAGCACGTCCATCTGGATCTTGCGCGCCACCGCCAGGTCGCGCTCCATCTTCAGCCGCTCGTCGCGCAGCGCGTCGCGCTCGCGCAGCCCCTGCGACATCTGGTTAAAGCTCTCGGCCAGCACCCCGAGTTCGTCCCGGCGGTGGATGCGGACCGGACGGTCGAACTGGCCCGCCGCGATGCGCTGCGTGCCGCGGACCAGTTCCCCGACCGGGCGGGAGATCATCAGCGCGATCCCCCGGCAGGCGAGGATGGCGATCGCGCAGGCGATCAGCGACGTCATCAGGATCTGCCGCTGCAGGCGATGGAGCGGGCGCAGCGCCTGATCGAGCGAACTGCCCAGGATCAACTGCCCCGCCTTCGCGTCGGCCGGGCCGAGCGGGAAGACGCGGCCCAGGTAGCGCTCCCCCGCCACGTCGAACTCGACGCGGTCGGCGGGCTCGCCCGGGTTGCCCGCGACCGGCCGCAACGGGGCGTCGGGGCGGAACGCGTCGACGCGACTGTCGGCCGGGTCGGCCGAGGCGCGGGCGACGACGGCGTTGTCGACCAGAAACCAGGCCGTCAGCGGCGCGCCGGCCGATGGCATCGCGAGGCGGTCGGTCAGCAGTTGCTCGCGGGCCCACGCGTCGGTCACGCGGAAACCGACGAAATAGGCGTCGTTCGGCGCTTCATTCAATTGGGTGCGGAGCGGCACGCCCATCGCCAGGAACAGCCCCCCGGGCGACGCGACATAATGCACGACCGGCTTGCCATGCGAATTGAGCACCGCGTCAACCGGCCAGCGGACCTTGTCGAATGGCACCTTCGCCTGCGGATCGGTCTCGGCCACGACCAGCGTCTCGCCGGCCCCATTGAGCAGCAAGTGGAACGCGGGGCCGCCCTCGTGCGATTGCAGTTCCGCCTGCACGTCGCGACCGAGCACCTCCTGGCGGAGCTGCTCGCGGGACGCGGCATCGGACGAATCCTCCGCCGCCTGCAGCAGCGACCGCTGCTCCGGCGCTTCGAGCATCGCCCGCACGACCCGGCTCACCAGTTGGTGCCGCTCGTCCAGATGGTTCACGTAGTGAATGATCGCCCGCGAGATCTCGTCGTTGGCCCGGTTGGTTTCGAAGGCGGTGACGTTGCGGGTGACCATCCAGCTCACGACGGCCGACGAGCCGATCGTGATCAGGAGCATCAGCAGGAGGATTTTGGTCCCGAGCCGCATGAACGGTTTGGAGGCGGCCTCGGCGCCGAAGAGCCGCCTGGCCATCGACCCGGCCGGGCGCAGCATCACTTGGGATACTCCTTCGGCAGCGCGTTGACACCGACGGTGATCGTCATCGACTGGACCTGGTTCGGCCTCAAGTCCACGGTGGCTTCGGACCCGGGGAGCCGGGGATGCCACGAGAGGACCCGGTATTGTCCCGGCGGAAGGTCGTTGAACGTCACCTCGCCGCCGGAATGGGTGACCGCGACGTGGCTGTTTGGGGCGGCATAAACGCGGGCCAGCGGCTGATCCGATGAATCGGTCAGTACCTCGATCAGGCCGGGCGAATGCACGACGTAATTCCGCTCCCCACCGGGCGGGACGCGGCCCAGGTCGAAGTCGTTGCCGTCGGAGACGCTGTAGATCGTCATCGCGCGAGCGGTCCGGTTGACGAAGATGAGTTGCTGCCCGACGCCCGCCCCGATGACCTTGTCGTCGCCGCTCGGCTTGTCGCCGACGTCGATGCGCACGGGCGGGCCGGGCGGCGCGCCGGCTGGCATGGTTGTCGGGGTGGCGCCGGCCGGTTGGATCCAGACCACGATGTTTGCCAGGGAGGCGTAGTCAACCTTCTCGAATGCCCCGCCGCCACCCCCGTAATGCGAGCTGGCGGGCCGGTCGTACACCCCCACCTCGCTGGATTGCATCGGGACGCCTTGCTTCGGTTCGGCGCGGGCCGTGACCTTCAGCGCGGCCAGCCCCGGGTGTGGCCCGGCCTGACAGCCGGTGAGCAGCGCCATCGCCAAGCCGAAGAGGATGCCGTATCTCCGCGTCATTTGCGGTGAAGCTCCAGGTCCGTTGTAGCGGTCGCCCCCAACTGCACGAGCACCGGCATCGAAACTTCCGGAAAGCGTCGCCTTCGTTGCCACGTTTTGACCAGCCAGATGCCGGGCGGGACGCCCTCGATCTTGTAGCGGCCGTCCTTGTCGACCCGGCTCGTGAAGGGCGTGGGCGAGACGAAAACGACGCCGTCCATGTGGCGGTGGATCGAGCAATAGAGGAAGACCGCGCCGGCCTTGTCGAACCGCACCACCCGCGACTCGCCCGGCTTATAAAGCCCCAGATCGAACCGCTTGGCGGCGGAATTCGAGAAGACGTTGTGCTCGATCAGCCGGTCCTCGTCGTTGAGAAAATCAATCGACTGGCCGACGCAGATGATCACGATGGCCGGGGCGAACCGCGCGCCCTTTTGCGAAACCTTGACCGTCTCGGCCGGCACGTCGATCGGCCGGTTGGGCTCGGGCGACTCGAGGTAAACGACCATCTCCGACAGCGGGATCTCCCCGGGCGAGGTGACCCGCCCCGCCACGGCGCCCGCGGCGGCCGCAGGCTGCGTTGCCGGCGCGGCCCCGCACGCCGGAACCAGGCACAGCAGGAGCAACGCCGGGAGGCTGATCGATTCAACTATTCTGCTGCCGCTAAAGCCCATTGGCGCACCCCTGCCACATCAATTCCGCTCGATTCCGACACCCGAAATGTGATTCTATCGAGCGGGTGACGAACGGGAAAGAACTTGCCGGGCAGTCGCTTGTGGCAATCCTTTGGGAGGGCGAGGCTCCTGCCGAGCCGAAGCCCGCTCGTTGTACTCGGCTCGGCGGGAGCCTCGCCCTCTCGCCCCAGATGACCGGCAATCGTCCCGACGTGAACGGTGAACGGGATTGGCGAAAATACCTCCCTTTCCAAACGAGATCCCGCGCATTACGATGTGGGGCTTGCGTCGGCCGGGCTGAGGGTCCGGCGGCGGCCGTCGGTGGATCCGGCGCGATTCGCGTTGACAATTGGAAAAGAGGTTCTGGTCATGGCAGAGAACGAGGCGGCGGTCGCCGAGCAGCAGCAGGAAGAGGAATTCGTCTACCCGATCAAGGTCGAGGACGCCGGCCCCGGCACCAAGAAGGTGTCGGTCGAGATCCCCCAGACCCGGATCGCCGATGAACTGCAAAAGCAGTTCAAGGAACTCCGCCAGCAGGCGGCGATCCCCGGGTTCCGCCCCGGCCATGCCCCGCAGAAGCTGATCGAGAAGCGCTTCGCTGGCGACGTGAAGGAGCAGGTCCGCCGATCGCTCATCAGCGAGAGCTACGGGCAGGCGGTCGAGAAGAACAACCTGCAGGTGATCGGCGAGCCGGAGTTCGACAACCCCGACGCGATCAAGCTCCCCGAGGGCGACGCCCCGCTGACCTACTCGTTCACCGTCGAAGTGCAGCCCGACTTCGCCCTGCCGGGCCTCGAGCACCTGACCGTCAAGAAGCCCAAGGTCGAAATCAAGGACGAGAACGTCGACCAGGCGATGCAGAACCTGCGCGAGCAGCAGGGCGCGCTGGTGCCGATCGAAGACCGCGGCGTGGAAAACGGCGATTACCTGACCGCCGACGTCCATGTGAAGGTGGACGGGAACGTGATCGGCCATCAGCACGATGCCCAGCTCGTCGCCCGCCCGGGGCGGATCGCCGGCCTTCAGGTGGATGACCTGGACAAGCAGCTCGAAGGGCTCAAGCCGGGCGAGACGCGGACGATCACCGTCCATGCCCCGGCCGACTTCGCGAACGAGCAGTTGCGGGACAAGGACGTGCAGATCGAGATTGCGCTCAAGGACCTCAAGCGGCTCGAGCTGGCCGAGGTGACGCCGGACTTCCTGGCCGACCTGGGCTTCGAGAACGAGCAGGAGCTGCGCGACGCCCTCCGCGAGCAGATGGAGGAGAAGATCAACTTCGACGTGCAGCAGGCGATGCGCGAGCAGGTGAACCAATACCTGCTGGCCAACACGCAGATCGAGCTGCCGGCGAAGCTGTCGGACAAGCAGAGCGACCGGATCGTCAGCCGCCGGGCGATCGACCTGATGATGCGCGGCATGCCCCGCGAGCAGGTCGAGGCCAACATCGAACGCCTCCGCGGCGGCGCCCGCGAGGAGGCCGGCCGCGAGCTGAAGCTCTTCTTCATCCTGCAGAAGCTGGCCACCGAGCAGAACGTGGACGTGGACGAGGCCGAGCTGAACGGCCGGATCGCCATGCTCGCCGCCCAACAGGGCCGGCGGCCCGAGAAGCTCAAGCAGGACATGACCAAGGACGGCAGCCTGGCCAACCTCTACATCCAGATGCGCGAGCAAAAGGCCGTCGATAACGTCCTGGCCAGCGCCAAGGTCGAAGAGGTGGACGTCGAGTCGGAGCAAGCGCAGAAGACGGAATAGCTCCGACGCCGAACGAGTCGCACAGACCGCACAAGCCAGGAGCCAGAAGGAGCCGACCTCCGCTGGCTCCTGGTTCTTTTAGAGAGAAACCGAAGAATTAACCACAGAGGTCACGGAGGACACAGAGAAAGACACGGAGAAAAAGCGAGATGGGCACAGATGCACGCAGATGAAATCCAGATCTGAAATTTGGAATTCGTCTTCTATCTGTGTGCATCTGTGCCCATCTGCGGCTAAATCTTCTTTATCTTCTTCTCTCTGTGCTCTCTATGTCCTCCGTGGTTAATTCCTGTAGAACTTCGTAGCAGAGCCATGGCTTCCCCCAAGATCAGCGCCCCGCGCGGCACCGTCGATACGCTTCCGGTTGAGAGCTGGAAGTGGCAGGTCGTGGAACGTTTCGCCCGCGAGATCGCGAGCGTCTATCACTTCGAAGAGATCCGCACGCCGATCTTCGAGCACACGGAGCTGTTCCACCGCGGCGTGGGCGAGACGACCGACGTGGTCAACAAGGAGATGTACACCTTCGACGACCGCGGCGGCCGATCGATCACGCTGCGGCCGGAAGGCACCGCCGGCGTCGTGCGGGCCGTCATCGAGAGCAGCCTCGTCGCCCAGGAGGGCGCACGCGTCAAGGTCTTCTACATCGGGCCGAACTTCCGATACGAACGCCCCGCCTCCGGCCGGCTCCGCCAGCACCACCAGTTCGGCGTCGAAGCCTTCGGCTCGCCCGAGCCCGAGCAGGACGTCGAATGCATCATGCTCCAGATGGACTTCTACCGCCAATGCGGCCTGAAGGACCTGGCGCTCCGCGTCAACAGCCTCGGCGACCGCGAGAGCAAGCAACGCTATCGCGACACGCTCGTCGCCTTTCTCACCCCCAAGCGCAACCAGCTCGGCGAGGATTCCCAGCGGCGTCTCGAAACCAACCCGCTCCGCATCCTCGACAGCAAGGACCCGCGCGACATCGAGGCGACGAAGGGCGCACCGTTCGCGCACGAGTACCTGTCGGACAAGAGCCGCAAGCACATTGACCGCGTGCAGGCGCTGCTGCGCGACGCCGGCGTGCCGTTCACGCTGGACGGGAACCTCGTCCGAGGGTTCGACTATTACACCGAGACGCTCTGGGAAGTGACCGCCGGCGGCCTGGGCGCGCAGAACGCCGTCGGCGGCGGCGGGCGGTACGACAACCTCGTCGAGCAACTCGGCGGCCGCCCCACCCCCGGCGTCGGGTTCGGCAGCGGCATCGAACGCCTCCTGCTCGCCCTCGACAGCCAGGGCGTCCCGCTCCCCCGCACCGCCCCCAAGCTCATCTGGCTCGTCTCCCACGGCGAGCCGGCACGCGACGCAAGCTGGAAACTCATGCTCGAGCTTCGTCGTGAACGGTTCGTCTGCGACATGGACCCGTCGGGCCGCTCGGTGAAGTCCCAGTTCAAGGTCGCCGACCGCGAGGGCGCCGCGTTCTGCCTCATCACGGGCGAGACCGAGTTGGCCGGGAATACCGTCGTGATCAAAAACCTCGCGACGGGCGAACAGACGACCGTACCGCGGGCCGAGATCGCCGAAAAGCTTCGCGCTGCAGGTGCGTGACCGGTATATGAGGCGGCTCGTGACTTCATGGTGGGGCAGACATTCCTGTCTGCCCTAAACAGGAGCAGGGACATTCCTGTCCCTTCCTCATTGGTCTTTGTTTTTGGTGGCAGATTGTGAGTAGAAGAAGGAAGGGACAAGAATGTCCCTGCGGCAAGTAAGGGCAGACAAGAATGATCTGCCCCACCATTCAGGCCGCCCAAGGATGGGTGATCGCATGCAGCCACCGCGGATCGACTACGCCCCCGCCCTGCCGGGGCAAAAGCGACGACGCATGCTTCGGCGCGTCGCGTTCGGTGCCATCGGGCTGGTCCTCGTCGTCCTCGCTATTAAGAGCGCCCCGCCAGC
>DASXMX010000526.1:0-10381 GCA_036495445.1 Tepidisphaeraceae bacterium | reverse complement strand
CGCCCTCTTTGTAGGGGTGAACCTCGTCTTCACCCTCTTCCTTCGATGGCAGAAAAGAGGGCGAATACAAGATTCGCCCCTACAGGAGGGCGAACACAAGCTTCGCCCCTACGACCACGCCTTCCAGTAGCCGTGCAGGCGGTCGATGAACTCGTCGGCTCGCTCCGCATAGATCTTCTGCCCGAGCTCGCACGCCTCCTTCTTCAGGTCGGACCGGCGCTGTTTGACCAGGGGCTCAAGCAGCTCCCGTTCTCCATCGGCGCAGACGTCTTTCAGCTCGTTCTCGACGATCTGCTGAAGCACCGCCAGATCGTGATCCTGGCCGAGCAGGTCGGTGAGATGGTGGGCCGCGTCTGCCATCGGCTGTATCGCCTCGGGCCAGGTGCGGGCGAGCAGTTCGAAGGCATAGCGCAGGTCCTTCGCGCGTTTTCGCCACTCGTGGAAGGCCTCGTCCGAATCATCACGGATCGCCTCCCGCATCGCGTCGCGGCCCTGCCGGTAGGTTTGTCGAAGCCCGGCGGCGATCGCCTTCCACCCCGTGTGCGTCAGCGGCCAATCCGCCACGCGACGAGATGATTTGCGCACTTCGCGGAGGATCGTGCGCGTCGTGTGATTCGCATCGAGCACCCGCTTGCGGACCTCGCGCCGCCGGGATTCGAGCGCGCCACGCAGTTGCTTGAACAACTCGGCGGCAAGTTGCCCCTTGTAATGCTCGGCCAACTGGTCGAGCGTGTCGACCATCACTTTCGCGTCCCGCACCTCCGACAGCGGCCGGCCGGCATCGCGGAACGTGCCGTTCTCCTGGTCGAATTGTTTCCCGCCCAACTCCTTGCGAACGACGCGCAGCGCGCCGCGCACCTGCTTGAACCGCTTGCGCGCCTCGTGCACTGCTTCGTCGTTCACGGATTTGCGGCCGTTGCCGTCCAGCGTTTGCATCGCCTTGTCGATCCGCTCACAGACGACCCGCCGGATCCCCTCGGGAACTGTTTCCTTTTGCTTCAACTCGAATGACATCGCTCACCTCTTGGGCAATTGAGGCGGCCCGGTTCGCGTGGCGAGCCGGTTGTTCGCGAACTCATCGCGGCCGGTTACTTCGCGGCCGAGCCAATCGGGCGGCCGAAAGCGACGCAGTTGCCCGTCGGATTCGAATTCCACTTCCGCCGTCATCAGTCCGCGGAGCTTGCCGCCGTAGACGTCCAACTCGATCGTCAGTCCATCGTGCGGGATCCGATAGCGCACCTTCTCGATGCGCTTGCCAGTCGTAAGTTGCCATAGCGTACGAAACGCGTCGGCCGGCAGGGGCAGTTCCACTTCGGTGCGGCTGGCGCCGCGGCCGCCTTTGACCGTCAGCACGTGCTTGCCGTCTTCGTCCCGCACCCGCACCTCCACGGGGGCGTCGTCATGCCGGTCCGGGATCGCGAGATAACCCTGGCGGATCCGTTTGTGTGGATGCTTCCTGAGCCCGCGCGGGGCTTGGGTTACCAGGAATTTGCGCTCTCGTTCCATGCGTCCATCTCGCCGTTCACGCCTGATCAGGGGGCGAATAACGTGCCGCAGGCAACAGATTAGCGCGACCTTCATCGCCGCGGAACGGATTTTGTGACTGTGCCCGCCATGGACCGCGTCGTCATCATCGGTTGTTCCGCGGGAGGCAACTCGACGATTGCCCGCGAGTTGAGCGCGATCCTCGGTATCGACGTGATCCACCTCGACAAGGTGCTCTGGAAGCCCGGGTGCGGCTTGTCGGACCCGCAGGAGGAGCCGGAGGCGGTCCGCGAATTGCTCGACCGGCCGCGGTGGATCATGGACGGGAATTACACCGCGTCGCTGCCAATGCGATTGGCTCAGGCCGATACAGTCGTGTTTATCGATTTCTCCCGGTTCCGCTGCATGGGGAGAGCATTCAAGCGGCTGTTCCAGTTCCGCGGCAGGACCCGGCCGGACATGGGGGCGAACTGTCCGGAACAGTTGAACTTCGGGTTTCTCCGTTGGATCTGGAATTATCCGCATTCCGAGCGGCCCGAACTGCTCGGCCAGCTTCAAAAGCACGCCAGCCATGCGACGGTGGTTCACCTGAGGTCGCCCGCGGACGTGGCGCGTTGGCTCGCCGACGTTCGCGCCCGACAGGCTGAGGCTGGGAAACCGATCGGAAGGGAGGCGCATGTCGCCCGGGCGGATTGACATTCACGGGCACCTGCTGCCCGGCGTGGACGACGGCTGCCCGAACGTCGAGGACTCTGCCCAATGCGCCCGGATGCTGGTGCAGGCCGGGTTCACCCACGCTTTCTGCACACCGCATGTCTGGCCCAAGCTTCCCGAAAACAACGTTGCGAACATCCGTCGCGGCGTCGAGATACTGCAGGCGGAGTACGATGCGCGACGGATCCCGCTGCGCCTGATCCCGTGGGGCGAGATCAACCTGCTTTGGGGCTGGCCCGAATTGGGCGACGTGCCCGGCGCGCAGGTCGTCACCTACGGGATGGCCGGCAAATACGCGCTGTTCGATTTCTGGGCCGAGGAGATGTCGCAGTGCGTGGACTGCATGCTGCCCGCGGTTCAGCATCTGCAATCGCTCGGCCTCAACCTCATCCTTGGCCATCCGGAGCAAATTGCCGCCCTCTATCGCGACGCGGGGGCGGTCGACTGGTTTACCGAGCGCGGCATCTTGCTGCAAATGAATACCTGGTGCCTGACCGATCCGCCGGGCTCGCCCGTTTACGAGCTGGCGGCCCGATTGCTGCGCGAGGATCGCTATTTCGCGTTCGGCACTGACACGCACAACGCCGCGAGCATGCCGAATCGTATCCGGGGCATCGCGACCGCAGAGCAGATGGCCGGTCGGGAGCGAGTCGAGCGACTCATGATCCACAATCCCCGAATGTTGCTTCCCGTGAACGAGCGGCCGGAAGTGTGGCATCCATGAGTTTTTCCAGCCAATCGCGCCGTGCTTACACGCATTGGTTCGCTATGATCTAATACGTAGCCCGTTGACATCGGTCGGTGGGCGGCGCAGGAGCTGGATAATGCCGAAGGTGATCGGTGAGGATTTGCTCGCGCGCGACGAGCTTAACCGTCCGCGCGTGCGAATTGCCACTGTTTTTCCCGAAACCGAGACGATCGTCACCCTCCCCGGGACGCACGCGACCCAGCGGGTTGCATACGTTGACGCGCTCAACCGGGAGCGGGCGGAGCGCGGGCTCACCTCGCTCACCAATCAGCAGGAAGAGCAGGAGTGGCTCAACGGCGTCGACCTCGTCCTGGACGACGACGCCATCCTCATCCGCCCCGACCCGCGGAACATGCCGCTGGCGTTCGAGGCGGACGAACTGCTCCAGCAGATCACGTCGAAGAAGAACATCCGCTTCTTGCATGTTTTGGACCAGAACGTGCGCGAGGCGATCAAGAGGCGGGGGGAGTGCTGGCGGATCAGCCCGCTGCCCCGCTCGCCCGAAGAAATGAAGCAAATGATCGCCGCCTCCCGCATCGGGATCGGCGGCAAGGAACTCTACTACTACAACAAAGCCAGCGGCATTCGCCTGCTCACCTGTGACGAGTTCCGCGGGCTCACCGCGCTGCCCGAGCGCGAGATTCGCCAGCACTTGGCGGAGATCGCGGAGTACTCCAATCGACGCAACCGGCTGGGGAACCCCGAGATCGGATTCTTCGAATCCAACGGGGCGGGGCTCGCCGAGGCGTTCGCGAAATACTGTTTTTCGGATTTGGCGCCCGAGGCGCTCGGCGTTGCGTACGAGACGCTGTTGCGAAAGTTCCACGACGCGGTGCCGGCTTCCTTCCGTCGGGATGACCCGGAAAGCCCTACGTGGCGCAGCCAGATGTACGCGTCGCTGATCGGGCAGTCGGACAAGTCGGTTTCCGAAGAGTCGCTTTTGGGCCTCAGCGCCGAGTTCTTCATGCAGGTGGAATGGCTGCCGGGCGGGCGGATCGAGGACGGCGAGTTGATCCTCGACTCGGTCTTCAACGAGGAGGACGGCCCGCAGTGCGTCAACCGCATTTGCGACGAGACCGCCCGCGGGTTCATCTTCAATTTCATACGCGATTTCGGCGACCTGGAATACGTGAACGTCGGCCGCGTGTCCGGCTCGCTTTCCGGCCGGCAGTCGTCCGACGGCCGCCGCGGCGTCTACCTCGTGGAAGTGAAGCTGCGCGACGTCGCCGAACCGGTTCTCCGCATCCTCCGCATGCAGAAGTGGGGCGTGGCCGAGCACCTGGACGATGGGAAGGACCTGCTGACGGCGATCCTGAACGCCGAGGAGTACACCGAATACATCCTCGACCGCCGGCTCGGTTGCCGCCAGCTCGGCATGAACCTCTGCCCGCGGACCACCGCGCGGAAGGTGTTCGAACGGTATTACGGCTGCAATGCGGCCCACCACGGCACGCCCATCTGGTCTGCCTATTTCGAGCGCGACTACATCGGGGGCTCGGCGACGGACAAGATCCCCACCGGCCGCTTTGCGGAGGACGCGTTCGCGATGCGGTTCGCCCGCCTGATGGGCCGGGCCGCCGCGCCGAACCTGATCCTGGGGCGCTGTACGCTCGGGGGGCAGGTCGTCTTCGACGACGGCGACGAACTGGTCCTCGACGACGCGCAAGGCCTGCCCGACGGGATCACCGTCGCTGACCACACCGGCACGTTTGTCGATTACAAGCGGGACCTTCGTGAATCCGCCCCCGCCTACGCCGCGACGGTGAACAGGCGGGTCGCGTTAGCCCCGAATCCCCCGGCCTTCGCCGCCGCCTACCTCGACGCATTCGCCGAGCGCTTCGCCCAGGTGCAACGAGACTACCGCAAGCGCTGCCGGGCCTTCGACACGCTCTTCAAGCACAAACGCCGCGACGAGGGGGGCAGCTTCGCCTACCGCTGGGAACGCGTCCTCAAACGCCTCGACGCGTCCGACGCATTGCAACTCCGCGACTGTATCCGCCAGAACATCGCGCTCCGGTGATGCTGACGTGGCACGGGCGTCCCGCCCGTGCGTGGAACTCTGAGATTAAAAGAAGCACGTTACCCGAATGCCTTTTGCATGGTGCGCATCGCCCGCACGGGCGGGACGCCCGTGCCACAGGATGCGTCTACGCAAACAACTCGGGAATCGGTTTGCCCTTCCCGTTGTTCGTGACGTAAAACGGCCGTTGCTCGACGTCGTAGGCCTGCCGGGGCGAGATGCCCACGGCGCGGTAAATGGAGGCGTGCAGGTCGTCGATGATCACCGGGTCCTTGACGATCTTGCACGGCCGCTCGTCGGCCGTCTGCCCGTAGACGAAGCCGCGCTTCATACCACCGCCGAACAGCAGCACGCAACCGGCGTCGGTGTAGTGGCGGTGCATCCCGTAGAACTTCGGGTCCTCGATCCGGTCCGGCACCTTCACCTGGTTGCGGATCGGCTTGTTGTCCTTCCCCTCGATCATCATGTCGCGGCTGAACTCGCTGGCCAGGACGACCAGCGTCCGCTTCAGCAGGCCGCGCTCTTCCAGATCAAGGATGAGCTGGGCGACCGGCGCGTCGATCATCGCCTTCATGGCGGCGGCGCGGGGGTGGCCGTTCTCGTGCGTGTCCCAGTTGACGAACGGGATGTATTCGGTGGTGACCTCGATGTACCGCGCCCCGACCTCCGCCAGCCGCCGGGCCAGCAGGCAGCCGAGGCCGAACCGGCCGACAGTCTTTTCCTCGTACGAGCCGTAACGGTCCGGCGCGGTGCTCATCTTCGACATGTCGAAGCCCTTGGGTACGTAGCGCGCCAGCGATTCCTTGAGCTCGAGCGTCAGGTCGAACGCCTTGGCGGCGGGGGAGCTGAGCAGCCGATGGGCGCTGTCGATCGACCGCAGGAACGATTCCTGCTGGTAGTCGCTCCCGTGCCGCCCGATCGGGCTGGCGGCCAGGAGCTTCTTATAGAATTTGTTTCGATCCTCAAACCGCCCCGGCGTCATTCCCGCCGGCGGGCGGACCGAATCGGCCGCGTCCTGCGGGAAGGGGATGTTGAACGGGCCGTACTCCTGCCCGAGGAACCCGGCCGTCGTGAATGCCTTCAGCTCTTCCCCCTCGCCCAGGTCGAACCGCTGGCCGATGTTGATGAACGCGGGGATCGCGGGGTTCAGCGGCCCCAGCGTCCGCGCGATCACCGCGCCCAGGTGCGGGGCCGCGACGCTCTGCGGCGGAACATAACCGGTGTGCCAGTGGAATTGGTGCCGCGAGTGGAGGATGAACCCCATGTCCGCGGCGCGGTAGGACCGGATCAGCGTCGCGCGATCCATCACCTTGCCGATGCGTTCCAGCCCTTGCGAGAACTTCACGCCGTCGACCGCGGTCGGCACGGACGGGAACGTGCTGAGGACGCCGCTCGGCTGCATCCCCTTCTCGTACGGCTTGTACGCCTTCGGATCGAACGTCTCCGTGTGCGCCATCCCCCCGGCCATCCAGAGGACGATGACGGTGTCGGCGGTGGGCTTGATCTTCTCGAGCGGCTCGGCCGCCCACAAGCGAGGCGCCCGCGCCGCGAGTGCCGCCAGCGTCGCGGCCGATGCCGTCTTCAGAAAATCCCGCCGGGTGCAATCGCGTGAGGTCATGGTGATGAAAACTCTTGTTTAACCACAGAGACACAGAGGACACAGAGAAGAAATCTGTTTTGGCCACAGATGGGGCACAGATGCACACAGATGGGATACAGATTTGAGATTTGAAATCTGAGATCTCAAATTCCTTCGTATCTGTGTGCATCTGTGGCTTATTTTTTTCTCGTCTTTCTCTGTGTCCTCCGTGTCTCTGTGGTTCAATCCTGCTTTATTCAATTCACAAACTGGAACTCCGGCAACTGGCTGATCGCCCAAAGGTAGTCGGCGACGGCCTCGGGCATCACGGGCCAGTTCAGCATTTCCAATGAATCGTTCATCTCCTGCTCGTCCGGCTCGCGGCCGAGGGCGTGCAGATACACCTTGCCCACCCACGCCTTCGTGTCCGCGGTGGCCGCCGGGGCGAGCTTGGCGGCGGCTTTCTTCAACTCGGTGTCGAGCGTCCGGCCGTTGGTTAATTCCAGCGCCTGCAGCGTGCTCGGGGCGGTGCTGCGCTCAGTGATGACCTGCTCGCGGCTCGGCCGGTCCAGCGCGGTCTGCAGCGGGTCGGCGGCCCGGAGCGAGGCGCGGATGGGGCCGGGTTGGGCCGCCGTGCTCACGGCGGCGCGGATCAATGTCGTCGAGAACTCGATCGGCTCGTTGGCGAAGTCGCGCCGGGTGATCGGCGGGAGGCCCGGCCCCTCGTCCACCGGCGTCGCGCCCGGCGGCAGCGGCACCGCCACGGCCCAGGTGGCGTCGTCGTACTTGGCGCGCTTCCACTTCCCTTCGGGCGCGCGGTGGACGTGCCAGCTTGCGTCGCTCGTCAACTCGGTGTACGTCCCATCCGCGAACCGCGAGCGGAGGTAGAACGCCATGCCGCTCACGCTGTTCACGTGATGGCGGGACATCGGGTACTTCTTGAACTCGTCGTCGTTCAACTGCTTCTCGGTGTGGCTCGCAACGCCGACGGCGATCACGTTGTCGCCTTTAACCAGTTGCGGGCGCAGGTCGAACACCGCGATTCGCCCGCGCCGCTCCCCGTCGGAGACGACGCCCCGCACGCCTTTCCCGTTCACGCTGACGACGTAAGCCTGGCTGGCCGCCAGGGCGGCGTACGCCTCGTCGGGCAGGCGGTCGAGCATGACGCGCTTGCGGAAGACGACCAGATGCGTCGCGAACTTCTCCGCGGGGTCCTTTTCCCGGTCGGGATCTTTGTCCGGGTCGGCGAGGTTGTCGGCCGCGTCGGACTTCTTCTTCGCCGGCTTGGCGTCCTCGCCATCGAGGTCGTCGAGTTGCTTTTCCAACGTGGTAATCTGTTCCTTGATCTTCTTCTTTTTGTCGTCCAGCTCGTGCAGTCGCTTCGTGCCCAGTTCGACCGGCTCATCCGTCCAGATCCATTGGGGCATCTGGATTGGGCCGATCAGGTCACCCGCGGTGAAATCGACGTTGATCGTCGAAGGCATCCGCTGCCAGTCATCGGAGAGGCTGCTGATCGCATCGGCGTACTGCTCGGCGTTCAGCCGCCGCGGCAGCGGGCCGGCAAAGACGTACTCGCCCTTGGCCTGAGGCTCGGGATCCACCGCGGGAAGCTGATACGCATGCGACGTGAGGATCGTCTCGATCGTGTGCTTCAGGTCGTAGTCGTGGGCGACCAGGTCATCCGCCAGCCAGTCGAGCAGGTCCGGATCCCAGGCGGCCTTCTCCATGTCATCGATCGGCTCGACGATCCCGCGCCCCAGGAGCCGCTGCCAGAGGCGATTCACGATCGTCCGCGACAGGCGGCCGTCCTGGGAGCTGGTGATGAGTTTCGCCAGCGTTGAGAGTCGCTGCGGCCGCGGGGCAGCCGGATCGATCGACCCGATCTGTGGATAGAGGAACCGCGGGGCGGCAATCTTGCCGGTCGGCTTGTCGCAGTGGATCAGCTCCAGGGCCGTGTCGCTGTAGATTGCGGCCATTCCGTAGGCGTCGGCCAGCGTGAAGTCGCTCACGAAGCTGTCGTGGCAGGAGGCGCATTTGAGGTTCACGCCGAGGAAGACCTGCGAGATGTTCTGCGCCGCCTGCACCGGCGGAAGTTGGCTGGCGTTCACGCTCCCGCGCCAGACGATCCCCCGGCTGAACCCTTCGCTCATCTTCGTCGGGTCCACCAGTTGCGCGACGAACTCGTCGTACGGTTTGTCCTCGATCAAGGCCGCGTAGAGCCACCCGGTGATCTGCCGGCGGCCGCCGTCGATAAACCCTGCGCCCTTGTAATCATTGCGGAGCAGGTCGTTCCAGAACGTCAGCCAGTTGTCGGCGTAGCCGCGACGATCCGCGAGCAGCTTCCGAACGAGCCGTTCCCGCTTGTCCGGCGCGGGATCGGCGACGAAGGCGTTCAACTGATCGGCGGTCGGAAGCAAGCCGATGACGTCGAGGTAGACGCGACGGCAGAAAACACGATCGTCAACCACCGGCGGGGGCGTGATGCCTTTGGCGGCGAAGTAGGAGGCGAGCAATCGATCGACCGGTTGCGTGGCGCTCCCCGCCGGAAGCGCCACGTCCCGTGGCTTGAGGTTCAACGGCTCCGGCCTGGCGAATGTGATCTTCGCATCCCACCCCGCCCCCTGGTCGATCCACGCACGCAGCAGCCCCACTTGCTGCGGCGTCCACTTCGTCCCCTTCTTCGGCATCACTTCATCGGGATCGGTGCCGGCAACCATTTTGATGATGTTGCTCTCTGTGCTATTTCCAACGACGACTTGGACGCCGTCGTCGCCCCCCTTGAGCATCGCCTCGCGCGTCTCGATGCTGAACCCGCCCTTGTCTTTTCCCATCGCGTGGCATTGGATGCAGCTCGCCTCGAAGAGAGGCTTGATCTCCTTGACGAAATCCACTTGGTGGTCGGCCGGCGGCGGCAATGCGGGCTGCGCTTCGGCCGCGAAGGCGAAGGACATGAGCAGAACGACGAAAAGCGGAATGCCACGAAACATGGGCTCGCAATGTTCAGGTCAACCGGGCGGAACACCAATTGTACGACGCGACTGGGGAGTTGTTGCCCATTTCTGAGCTAATCACTCTGCTTTGGCAAGTTTCGCCTTGGCCTGCTCTTGCGCCTTGTCCAACACGGATTGGAGCTTCACCGGCGTGCCGCCCTGACGTTTGCTTTCATCGGCGGCTTCCATGAAGGTCATCAACTCGATCGTCTCGGCGGCGGTCACCGGGGGCTGACGGGTTTTGAAGAAATGGGCGATCTGCTCGACCAGCGGCTTATACCCTTCGTACCCGGGCGCGACGACGAAGCCCTTGGCGCCGTAGACGACCGCGCCGTAGGCCGGCGCGCCCTGGCGGATGCCGCGGAAGGTGCCGATGCGGCCGTCCTTCCAGACGCCGACGACCAGGTCGGTTCCTTGCGTCTGCGAGCGGCTCACCTGCTCGCAGCCGGTGCCCATGTAGGTGTAGAGCAGTTCGCAGCCGTGGATGCCGTACCAGTAGAGGTCGGGGTGGTGCGGCTCGAGGTGGCAGGGGCTCCAGGCGTCGCAGCCGGTGATGGCGCCGCCGAGCTTCGGGTCGGCCTTGGTCTTGGCAACGCCCGGGCCGAAGCGCAGGGACGAACTGGAGAACCACGGCACGTTATGCTTCGCACCCAGATCGGCGATCACGATCGCGTCGACCAGCGAGCCGGCCAGCGGCTTGTCGATGAAGACCGGCTTACCCGCCTCAATCACGAGCCGAACCTGTTCCAGGTGCGGGCGCCCATCCACGCTCTCCAGCAGCACGGCATCCACCTTCGGAAGCAGCGCGGGAATGGAATCGACGATCTCCACGCCCATCGCCTTCA
>DASXMX010000525.1:0-3642 GCA_036495445.1 Tepidisphaeraceae bacterium | reverse complement strand
CACCGTCGCCAGGTCGCCCTGGACGCGGGCCAGGACGGTGCCCTTCTTGACGGTGTGGCCGTCTTTATCGACAGCATCCGGCGGGGCGAGGATGGCTTTCATTTCCTCGTCGGCGCGGAGGTACTTGTGCTCGCCGTTGACCTTGCCTTCCTTGACCACGCGGTAAGGCGTGATCAGGAAGCCGTACTCGTCGATGTCGCTGTAGATCGACAGCGACGCGATGAGGCCGATGTTGGTGCCTTCCGGCGTTTCGATCGGGCAGATGCGGCCGTAGTGCGAGATGTGCACGTCGCGGACTTCGAACCCGGCGCGCTTGCGGTTCAGCCCGCCGGGGCCCAGGGCCGACAGGCGGCGTTCGTGCGTGAGCTGGGCCAGCGGATTCGTCTGGTCCACCACCTGCGAGAGCTCGCCGCGGCCGAAGAAGAAGTCGATCGAGCTGCTGATGCTCTTGGAGTTCACCAGCTCGGCGATGCGACCCAGCTCGTTCGGGTCCTTCAGGCTCATGCGCTCCTGGACGGTGCGCTTGAGCTTCAGGAAGCCCTTGCGCAACTCCTCGGCGGCCAGCTCGTCGATCGTGCGGAGCCGGCGGTTGCCCAGGTGGTCGATGTCGTCGATGTACCCTTCGCCGCTGCGCAGCTTGAACATGTACTTCAGCGAGTTGACCAGGTCTTCGCTGCGAAGCGTCATCACCGTTTCCGGGACGTTCTGGTCGAACTTCCGGTTGATGCGGAAGCGGCCGACGCGGCCGAGCCGGTAGCGGTTCTCGTCGAAGAACTTTTCCTGGAAGAGCGTCTGCGCCTTTTCGAGCTGCGGCGGGTTGCCCGGGCGGAGCCGGGCGTAGATCCGCATCAGCGCGTCCTCGTGGCTGGTCGAGTTGTCGTCCGCCAGCGTGTTGAGGATCAGCGGGTCGGCGACCTTGGTCACCACCTCAATCGACTTGAGGCTCGACGCCTGGATCTTGTTCAGCGACTCGGCGATCTGCGCGCCGGCCTTCACCAGTTCTTCGCCGCTTTCCGTGTCGATGATCGCCGAGACGGCGTAATGGGCCGGCTGAAGCTCGCCGACCTTCACCTTCTCGACCTGGTAGAACTCCTTGATGATGGCCTCGGTCGTGCTGTACTTCTTGTCCAAAGCCCGGACGAAGGTCGTCGCGTGGATCTTGCTGCTCTGGTCGATGCGGACGGCCAGCGCGTCCTTCTTCGTGACCGAGCACTCGATCCACGACCCGCGTTCGGGGATGACGCGGCAGCCGTGCAGCGGGCGGTCGCCTTCCTGCACTTCGACCAGGAAGTCGACGCCCGGCGAGCGGTGGAGCTGGTTGACGATCACGCGCTCGGCGCCGTTGATGATGAACTCCCCGCCCCCAATCATGATCGGGATCTCGCCCAGGTAGATGGAGTCTTCCATCACCTCGTCCTTGTCCTTGCGGACCAGGCGCACCTGGATGCGGAACGGCATGCCGAAGGTCAGGCGCAGCGCGCGGCATTCGTCGGGCGTGTACCGCGGCTCCGACAGGTCGTAGCTGATGTATTCCAGCCGCAGGTTCCCGTCGTAGCTTTCAATCGGGAAGACCTCCCGCAGGAGGGTCTCCAGCCCTTCATTTTTGCGTTGCTTGCCTTGCTCGACTTCCTTCTGCAGGAAGCGTTGGTAGGCCGTGGTTTGAACTTCGATCAGGTTCGGGATAGGCAGCGCGTCGCCGCGCTTGCTGAAATCGCGCACCTCATTGACTCGCATCAGCGTATCCTTTTCTTTCGTCGTCGCGTCACTCGCGGAGGGAAGTTCTCCCATCCCTCGGGGCGGGTTTGATGGGTCCGGCGTGGAAAACGTGTGTTTTCCGCCACTTGTGTACCGACTTCAGCTTCGTTCCCGGCTGAGTCGATAAAATTAGCCGCCTACCTGTTTGGATAGCGGCCTTTTCCGGGGGCGCGTAGTTCACTGGGTGCGCCCCGCCGTTAAATTCTCCTGCATCGTCCAAATCGAACGATTCTAGCGACCCAAATTATGGGGTCAAGCGCAAAAACAATGCCAGAACGTCCCCTCACCCCGCAGGGCGGGAACGCTCTGGGCCGACTCAAAGTTGGTTTCGCGTGTCGCTGGTAACGATGCGAGGATCTTATCGGCCGAGTTGTCGAAGTCAAACATCAGGTCATCCTTCGCGACAATTTGAAAACAATCGACCGGGCTCAGGAACGGTTTTCGGATGGCAGGGGCATGGGTACATGCCCCTGCCATCCAAGACGAACCCAATCCCTCACAATCCAACAAAAAACCGCTGGCATCCGTTTCGAATGCCAGCGGTTGAACTTGCTTGGGATAGCAGTCGTTTCGATCGGGCTTACTTGAGCTCGACGGTCGCGCCCTGCTCTTCGAGTTCCTTCTTGAGCTTCTCGGCCTCGTCCTTTTGCAGGTTCTCCTTGACAGTCTTGGGAGCGCCCTCGACGAGGTCCTTGGCTTCCTTGAGGCCCAGGCCGGTCGCCGAACGGACGACCTTGATGACTTGGATCTTCTTGTCGCCGGCGGCCTTGAGAATCACGTCGAACGTGGTCTTCTCGGCTTCGGCTTCGACCGGAGCGCCGCCCGCCGCGCCACCAGCGGCGCCCGGCGCCATCATCACGCCGCCCGCCGCGGCCTCGATGCCGTGCTTTTCCTTCAGGTAGCTCGTCAGTTCGACGGCCTGCTTGAGGGTCAACCCGGCGAGCTGATCGCCGAGGGTTTCAATCGTCGCTTCTGCCATGACTTCTTCTCCGGGACGTCTCGTGTCCCAACCGTGTCGATACTTCATCCCGCCCGAGAGCACGTCTCACGTTGAGACGATTTAACCCGCCAAGGGGACAGTCGGACCGTCGGATTATCCAGAACGTGTTCTTGCCAAAGGGAGCCCTGCGGCTCTGCCCGCGGGTCACCCTCTCGTTCGCCCACCCGCGGCGGAGCCGCAGGGCTCCCGCGGGCAGCGAATCTCTTCGTTCGGTCAGGCGGTGGCCGGAGCCGCGCCTTCCTTCTCCTTGGCCTTGTCCTCGATGGTCTGGAGGACGGCGCCGAGCGTGCCGCCCGGGCCCTTGAGGGCGGCGGCGAGCTTGCGGCCGGGGCCGAGGATCGCGGCGACCAGGTTGCCGATCGCTTCCTCGCGGGTCGGCAGCTTGCTGGCGGTCTCGACGCCCTTGTCGCCGGCGTAGAGTTCGCCGTCGAAGAAGACGCCGCGGAGCTCGAGCTTCTCGTCGTTCTTCTTCTCTTCCAGCAGCGTCCGGGCGATGACGGCGATGCTCGCCTGCCCGTACACCACCGCGCTGGGGCCGTCGAGCAGCGCGTCGAAGCCCTTCAGCCTCCCGTCGCCCACGGCACGCTTGGCCAGCGTGTTCTTCACCACCAGCATGCGCAGCCCCTTCTCACGAAGGCGGCGGCGGATGCCGTGGTTCTTGTTCGCGTCGATCCCGCGGGGGTTGATCACCGCAACCCCCTCCACATCCTTCAGGCGGGAGGCGAGTTCCTTTTCGATCAGGCTTTTAACCAGTTTGCTCATGTTGCACCTTCGTAGGGGCGAACCTTGTGTTCGCCCTCTTCGCGGCATTCGGGCGAACACAAGGTTCGCCCCTGCAGATCCTCATCCTGGCAGTGGCGGGCGAACACAAGGTTCGCCCCTACGAA
>DASXMX010000524.1:0-2586 GCA_036495445.1 Tepidisphaeraceae bacterium | reverse complement strand
AAAATCGACGACGACCTCTACCGGCTCGGCTGTCAGTTCATCCCTGCCGAACTGCCGCTGTTCGACCTGGGCGAGCGGGACCTGGAACTGGGGCACGAGGATCAAATCCTGCTGCTGCGATAAGCCTAATTCGACCAGAGTGCCGGTCCGCGGTGGATCGCCATCCCGATCTGTTCGACGCCGCCGCGTCGGCCGTTGTACCAGAGCTTCCACTGATCTCCATCGAAGATCGCAAACGGCTTGTAACACGCGTCGGCGTCCCATGCGCCGGGCGTGGGCGCGAGGATCGGGTTTGACGCCAGCCGCTCCCAGTTCGTGATCCCGTCGCGCGAGCGGGCCAGGCCGATGGCTGCGTGATTCACGTCGCGGAATCCAATGTAGAACATGTAGTGCCAATCGCCGTGCCGCAGCACCTGGCAGGCGGTTACCTTGTGCCGTTCCCATTCGTGGGAAGGGTCGGCCTGGAAGATCGGATTGGGGTCGTGCCGCGTCCAGTGGAGGCCGTCGAGGCTGGTGGCGTAGCCGATCGCGTCGGGCTCGTACTGCTCGCCGCCGGAGTACCACATCCGGAATTGCTTTGATCCTTCATCCCACATGACGTGCGGGCACATGATGGCGACCTTCTCCCACGGCTGCGTTGCGGAGAGGACGGGCTTGTCGCTCTGCCGCTGCCACGTCTTGCCGTCGGGGCTGGTGGCGTATCCAATTGCGGAATGCCCCTTCGCCTGGCCGGTGTACCACATGTGATATTCGTGGCCGCGTTTCACCACGACCGGGCGATTGATGTCGTCCTCCCAGCCCGAGTCGCGGTTGGGGCCGAGGACGATCTGCGGCTCGCTCCAGTGGATGCCATCCGTACTTTCAACCAGCGCGACGCTGTGTTTGGGCCGCAAGGAGAAGTACATGCGAAACGTCGAACCCTCTTTGAGGAGCGCGACGTCGAAGCAGGTGCCGAGCTTGCCCCCGAGCACGGGATTTTGCGCGTATTTCTTCCAACCGGAAGGCGTGTCCGCGGATGGAGCAGTCGTCGTTGCGGACGCGAGGTGCAGCGCCAACTTGTCGCCTAAACCGCCGCGGGCGATTTCATTGCCGTCGGCCAAAACATGGAGGCCTAAGCCACGGTGGTATCGTTGGCCGGTCTTGTCGTAGAAGATCGTCAGCGTGCGGCCGTGGTAGGCGATGTGATCGAGGCAGAACCAGTCCATCGCACCTTTGGGAACCAGTGGGTTGACGACCGTGTGAATGTCGCCCGCGCCGTCCGGCGCCGCGGGGCGGAGGCCGCACAGGCCAGTGATGATCAGGTCGCAGTAGCCGCTGTGGTTGTAGTCCACGCTTCGCGGCAGATCCACGATCCACTGCCCCGTGTAGGCGTCGAGATCCTCGGCGATGTGAGGCTTGCCTTCCTTGTATTGGGATTTGGCATAGTTCTTCAGCAACGACAGGTAGTCGGCAGGGCTGACGACGTCCTGGTGATAGTCGTTCAACAAGTTCGCCATCGCGACGAGTGTCTGGGTGGTCGCGTAGGGCCAGGAGGGGCCGTTCCAGAGGCAGTCGTGCTTCACCTTGGCGCCGAAGTGCGGGTCGCGCCGCTCGGCGGTCGGCGGGCCGAAGGGGGCGCCGAAGCCCTGCGGGTCGGTGATCTGCGCCCATGCGCGGGCGTAGGTCGCGTTATCTTCCGGCAGGTCGAAATACCAGGGGACGAATCCGATCTCCTCCCGAACCTTCACGGGTTCCGTCTTGCCACGGGGCACCGTTTTGAAGAACTGTCCGTTGGGATCCCATAGAGTCTGCTCGATGAGCCGCCGCAGCTCGGCTGCTTTCCTTGCGTATTCGGTTGCGATCGCCGCATTCCCGCTCAGCTCAGCGAGCCGCTGGATCGCGCGGGCGTCGCCGTACATGTAAGCGTTGATGGTCGGGCGGTAGCCGCTGTCGCCGAGGGAGTATTCCATGCCGTCGCGGTCGTCGATCTGCCAGAACAAGCCGTTCGGATCGCGGTGGTCCTTTTCCCACGCCTCGTAGTTGCGGACGAGGTCGGGCAGCAGGTCGGTGGCGAAGGCCCGATCGAGGTTCACCAGGTATTGCGCATAGATCGCATCGGCGGCCCAGAAACTGTAACGCCGCGGCTCGCCGCCGCCTCGGAACCAGAAGCGGCTGTAGTCGTCGAGGTACTTCGGATTGCGAATCCAGCGTCCCTCGTAGATGTGGTGCCCCGCGGCGCACGAAATCGAGTTGTACTTGCCCGCCCACGGCACGTCCGGCAGAAATTCAGTCACGATCCACCCGGCGGGCGTTTGCTTCAGATGCTCGCGGTAGACGTGCCAGCGGAGGTAATAGATCTCCTGCAATTCCTTGTCCGGGCACTCGAAGAGCGGCACGTTGCCCGCGATCCATCGCGCGTCCTCGGCGTCGAGCGACTGCAACAAGCGGGGGGCATCCAGTACGTCGGACGATGCTCTGGCGGCAAACGCGGAGATCACGAGGAGGACCAGAAGAAGGAGACGTGAGCGCATGGCCTGAATCGATACCAGATCCCAGGTCGGCGCTCCATTGCGGCGCAGGGAGGGCGAGGCTCCTGCCGAGCCGAAG
>DASXMX010000523.1:0-8619 GCA_036495445.1 Tepidisphaeraceae bacterium | reverse complement strand
AACCCGATCATCGGGCCGATCGGGTACAAGGTCGTGATGGTGGACATGGATAACCGCCAGGTCACCGACTACATCAAGAACACCGCCAACGGCCCCGGCAGCCTGATCGACCCCAAGGACCCGCTGCTGCTCGAGCGCCCGGTCGACGTGAAGTTCGGCCCCGACGGCACCCTCTACATCCTCGACGCCGGCCGCATGCAGGTCCGCGACGGCCGCGAACAATACGAGCCCGGCACCGGCAAGATCTTCCACCTCGTCCCCGAACCGCAGCCGGTGATGTTTCACTGAATCCGCCTCGCGGCATTTGGGCCCGCGGTTAGAATTCTCTGCTATGAGTTTCGCGAACGCCGCAGAGTGGTTGCACGCGCTGGGCGACTTGCCGCTCGAGCGCATCGTGTTCTACCCGTGGCCCGGGACGGCAACCGAGGCGGACTTGCTCCGATTCGTCGAACGCGATAAGCGACTTTGCGAATTGATCGATGGGACTTTGGTCGAGAAGTCGCCGGGACTGTACGAGGCAATCATCGCCGCGAATCTGGCCGCGTTCCTGAACCGGTTCGTGCTTACTCGCAAGTCGGGTGCGGTGGCCGGTCCCAACTGCACGCTCCGCATGGCCTCGACGGGCCGCATCCGGCTGCCCGACGTCTGCTTCATCGCCGCCGAGCGACTCCCGAAAACACGCGAGCCGGTGTCGACGCTCGCGCCCGACTTGGCGGTTGAGGTTCTCAGCGAAACCAACACTCGTCTGGAGATGGACCAAAAGCTGAACGAATACTTCCGCTCCGGCACCCGCCTGGCATGGATCGTCGATCCACCTACCCGGACCGTGGAGATCTATCACGCGCCTGACAAACCGATCCGTGTCCTCAAGGAAACCGATCAGCTCGACGGCGAGCACGTCCTCCCCGGCTTCAGCGTTCCGGTTGCCGACCTGTTCCAGAACGTGCCGCCGACGTGAGGGGGTTGGGCCAATGATCAGGGTCGAGTGGCGGGGGCCGTTGTGGGTGGCGCGGCGTACATGGGAGCGATCTCCATCGGCCCTTCGTCGCTCAGAAGGGCGCACAATACGCGATCCTTCAGCACGTTCGCGATATCCATCGCCTTCCCGTCCACAATGACGTTGCTGCTCACCGCCCGGATCCCATGGCTGTAATCGACATAGCGGTCGTTGTGAACGATCGTCAGCGGCTGGATCGGCGCCCCGTCGGGTTTTTGCCAGCCATAGATCGCCACGCGCCTGGGCTTTTCGTTGAGGCGATTACTCACGACGACGTCCTTCTTGATGCCCGCGACCAGTGCCCCAAGCGGCCGGCCCGCCCGCTGCGTTTCGATAATCCGGTTGTGCTGGACGAATGTGGCGACCGCCTCGCGGTTTTCCGTGAGCGGCCGCGGTTCAAGTTTCACCTCGGCCTGACGGTAGATCTCGTCGACGAGCTTGCGCGTCGGCAACACGCAGCCGAGCGCGCCGGCGATCCGCGTCGCCGTCCGAGGCGTGAGCGGCACTCGAACGAAATCCGCATCCCCGCCGACGGCCAGGTAATCGGGCATCACGCGCACCTCCGCGGTGTGCGGCTTTCCGTCAGCCAAGGTCGCCGTGATCGTGATCGGCTTGAACCGCCGGAGGAACGCGGGCGCGTTCCCACGGACGAATTCGCCGGCGATACGCGCCTCGCGTTCGTCGAGTGGCAGGGGGGCGACTTGCTCCATGAACGCCGCGCCGCCGATCGCGCCGCTCGGGCGGTCGGGGATGCCGCCGTTGACGATCGGCTCGATCCACTGCGTATACGCCCGCGGCCCCCCGAACGAGCCCCAGCGGCCCGCCTCGGGCGCGCCGATGGTCATCGCCTGGAGAAACCCATTCATGTCGCCGACCAGGGCGGTGTGGAGGATCTTGTTCTCGCGGTTCGGATGGAAGAAGAAACGCACCTGACCGTTCATCGCCTCGAACGTGTCGAACGGTCCGAGGGTGCCCTGGGTGAAGGTCAGGTCTCGCCCGAATCGATCGAGCATCCGATGGGATGCGCGAAAGGTGCCGCCAGTCGGGCCGACGAGCTTCCTGCCATTGAGCGTGATCTCGCGGTCGTCGTAGGCGATGACGACGAGCGTGCGGCTGGCGCCCCCGCGGAGCCAGGCGAGCAGCTTGTCGCCGTGGCGGGCCTCGTCGGAATAGGAGTAGTTGGCATCGAGGAACGCGATCCGCCGGACGTCGGCCGGGATCGTGTCGGCGGCGTCGAGATAGCCGAACAGGAAGCTCCCGCCGCCGCTGTGCCCAGTGAGTTCGATCGCTGCCACCTTCCCCGGCACGCGTTGGGCCGCCGCCGCGACGATCGCGCGTTCGCGCCGCGGCGCGTCGGCGTGGGCCTTGCGGAACGCCGGCCAACTCCGCTCGGCCGGTTGCACAACCGCCAGCGCGATGTTCTCCCGCCGCTCGATTTCGCGCAGCCGGCGCGTCTGGGCGCCGATGTGCTGGATATCGAACCGCCAGTCGAGCGGCGCCGCCCCTTCGGCGGCCTTGCCGCCGAGCGTCTGCTCGACGGTGCTCCCGTTCGGGGTGGCATAGACGATCAGAACGGTGGGGCGTTTGGGGTCGACGTCGCTTCCCGTCGGAAGGTCCATCCCCATGCGGACGCCGGCATCCAGCGTCTCGATTGCCGCAGGGGCCGCGATCGCTCGCTTCGATAACGCCAGGACGAGCAGGGTCGCGACGAACGTTCTCGTGAGCGCCGATGGGATCAGGATTGCATTCAACGCTCTGGTCCTGCCTCGTCGTTACATCAGCTTCCACCCCTCGCGATACTTGAGCTGGATGAACTGATCCGCCTCGGGCACGTTGGCCGCGGCGAGCTTGGCCGGGTCCCAGGCGAGTTCTTTGCCCGTGCGATAGGCGACGGTGCCGAGCAGCACCGTCTCGGTCAGCGGGCCGCTGTAGGAGAAGTTGCACAGCGGGCCGGTCACGTCGCTCTTCATGCAGGCCAAAATCCATTCCTTGTGGTGGCCCGGCGAAGGCGGGATCGAGGGCGCCGGCGGTTTGAAGTCGCCGAATTTCTCCTCGGGGAACAGCACGTACTTGTCGTAGTCCGCCGCCAGCGTCCCCTTGCTGCCGACGAAGATGATCGCCATGTGCGAGAGCTTGTGCTTCGCGAGGTTCAGTTCCTTCACGAGGTCCGGCTTGTTCCCGCCGTCGTACCACGTGAGCTTCACTGCAGGTTTGCCGTCGCGGGCCGGAAACTCGTAGTTCACCTTGACCGCCTTGGGGCACCAGTCCGGATGGACCGGCGGTCCTTCGGCGCTGATCTTCGTCGGGGCCGTGAGGCCCAGCGCCCAGGTCGGCAGGTCGATCAGGTGGCAGCCCATGTCGCCCAGCGTCCCCTCGCCGTACTGCCAGAAGCGGCGCCACGAGGCGGGGAGATAATCGGGGCTGTATTCGCGCTCCGGCTGGGCGCATTGCCACATCTCCCAGTCCAGCCCCTTGGGGATCGGCACGCCGGTCCGCACCGGCTTGTCCTGGTACCACGCCTTCTCGATGAAGACGTGAACCTCGCTTACGTCGCCGATCGCGCCGCTCTGCACGACTTCCACCACCCGGCGGTAGTTGTTCGTCGCGTGGATCTGCGTCCCCATCTGCGTGACGCGCCGCTGCTGCTGCGCCGTTTGCGTCACGAGCCGGACCTCTTCCAGCGAGTGGGCCAGCGGCTTCTCGCAGTAGACGTGCCGGCCCGACCGCAACGCCGCCAGCGTGACCCACGCGTGGGCGTGGTCGGCCGTCGCGCACAGCACCGCGTCGATGTCCTTCTGCTTGTCGAGCATCTGGCGGTAGTCGTCGTATCGCTTGGCCTTCGGATACCGCAGGCCGACGCTTTCGAGGAACGGGTCGTACACGTCGCAGAGCGCGACGATGTTGAACAGCTCGTGGGCCTCCTCCTCCATCTCCTTGATGTTGTCGCCGCCCCGGCCCGTGACGCCGACGATCGCGACGTTCAGCTTGTCCGAAGGCGACGTGCCCTCCGCGCCCCGCGCATAATGATTGGCGACCCAAAACCCGAGCCCCGCCCCGGCCGCCCCCTTGAGGAACTGACGACGATTGACCGATGCCCGCATTCAAGGACCTCCGTTGTGTTCCCGTTACTACCGCGAATGTTACAAACGGATTGCGGGGAAGCAACGGAAAACTGGCCAGCAACGCGGAAGGTCGATTGCGCACCCCTCAGCTTTCCGCCCCAACCCACTGCGCAACGCTGAGCATCTCCGTGCGTGATCTGCCCCGCCGTCGCCGTCCCCATCCCGCCGCCCGTCCTTGGGCGACCTTTGCCTCGAATGTCTCACTTGTCCCTAATTGCCCCGCTTTTTGCGAGACATTTGTCGTGTTCTTGCTTGAGACATCCCCCATCGTCACCGCCGCGACCCGCGCTAAGAATCGCCGGGATTGCCACCGGGCCCGCAGTCAATGCCCAGCACCTGCGCGCCGTCGAACACCGAAAGGAGTCTAAACCGCGGATGGCGCGGATGACACGGCGGACTCCGAAAATATATCGATAATATCATATACAGTAAATGGGGATGCACCCCACGCCGGGGCAGAGCGCGGCGGGGGCCGTCCAATCCGAATCCCCGCGCGCCCGCGCCGTCCCGGATCCGGATGCGCCGTCCCGTCTCGCGGGAACGAAAGCGCTCCGGAATCCGGGACGGCGCGGCGGGCGGCGGTCTCGAATCAGCCGCGCTCCCTCGCGCCGCTCTGTCCCGGCGTATGGGGCTGGCGCAAACGACGAATGGGACAGAGCGCGCATGACCCCAGTTCCGGCGCGTAACTCATGTAGCACAGCCGGGAGAGCAGCTCGGTGGGTACGTCTGGCGGTCCGTGTTACGATATGCCCATCTGCGCTGCATCTTTGCATAATGCGTGTGACGCGCAGCGGCTGCGCGTGCTTCACCACCAGGTCTTCGAAAGGGCTCGACGGATGAATTCATCGAATCACACACGGGCGGCGTTGGGCCGGGTTGCGCTGTGGCTGGCGGCACTCGCCGGAGTGGGAGCGCTTGCGGGGCGCGTGGCCGTCGCGGCCGAGGCGCCGCGCGAACGGATTTCCCTCGACGACGACTGGCGCTTTACCAAGGGCGATCCGGCGGGAACCACCGAGAACCTGACCTACCCCCGCGTCCGGCGGGCGCGCGGGGCCGAAGCCGCCTCGCAGCCGTCGCCCACGTCCGGCATTGCCGCCTACATCCTGCCGACGGGCAATCCCTTCATCGCCGACCCGGCCAAACACTACCCGCGGCCGGAAGGCAACTTTGGGGGCGACATCCCCTACGTTTCGCCGACGTTTGACGACTCGGCATGGCGCAAGCTCGACCTGCCGCACGACTTTGCCATCGAGGGGCCGTTCATTCCCGACGGGGACGGCGCCACCGGCAAGCTGCCGTTCTACGGCGTGGCGTGGTATCGCAAGCAGATCGACATCCCCGCCGCGGACGCGGGCAGGGAAATCTATCTCGACGTCGATGGCGCGATGTCCTACGCGGCCGTCTGGTGCAACGGACAGATCGTCGGCGGCTGGCCGTATGGGTACGCGTCGTGGCGACTCGACCTGACGCCTTACCTCAAACCCGGCGCGGCCAATACGCTGTCGATCCGCCTCGACAACCCGCCCCGCTCGTCGCGCTGGTATCCCGGCGCGGGCATCTATCGCAACGTGTGGCTGACCAAGACTTCGCCCGTTCACGTGGGGCATTGGGGGACGTTTCTCACGACCCCGCAGGTGAGTGCGGCGTCGAGCACCGTGTCGCTGAAGGTAACCGTGGACAACGACTCCAAGGCGGACGCCGCGGTGAGCGTCTCGACTGAGATCTTCGCGCTCGACGCCGATGGAAAGCCAACCGGCGCCGCGGTGGCGTCCCTAGCCCCGGCCAACGCCGCAATCAACGCGGGCAAGAGCGCGACGGTGGAAGCCAACGGAACGATCGCCCCCGCGAAGCTCTGGTCGCCCGAGGCGCCCAATCGCTACGTGGCCGTGACGACGGTGAAGCAAAACGACGCCGTCGCCGACACCTACGAAACGCCTTTCGGCATCCGCACGATCAAGTACGACCCCGACCAGGGCCTTTTCGTCAACGGCCAGCACTACAAGCTCAACGGCGTCTGTGATCACCACGACCTGGGCGCGCTCGGCACCGCGCTCAACGTGCGGGCGCTGCAGCGGCAGCTCCAGATGCTGCGCGACATGGGCTGCAACGCGCTGCGCACCAGCCATAACCCGCCGGCGCCGGAGTTGCTCGACTTCGCCGACCGGATGGGCTTTCTGGTGCTGGATGAGATGTTCGACACATGGGGCCAGAACAAGACGCCCAACGACTACGGCGGGGGCAACCTGTTCAACATCTGGCACGAGCCCGATGCCCGCGCCCAGATCCGCCGCGACCGCAACCATCCGTCGGTCATCATGTGGAGCATCGGCAACGAGATCGCCGAGCAGGGCCAGGGTGCGAAGTCGGCCAACGGCAAGGCCCTCTCGGACATCGCCCATAGCGAAGACCCGACGCGCCCCATCTCGGCGGCCTGCAACAACGCCAACGCGATGAACAACGGCTTCAACACGCTGCTGGACGCCATGGGCTTCAACTACAAGCCCGACAATTACATCCCGTTCCACCAGAAGTTCCCGCAGCAGTTCTTCTTCGCCACCGAGAGCGCCTCGACGATCTCCTCGCGCGGGGAGTATTTCTTCCCGGTGGTGGGGCCCGGCTTTGGCGCGATCAGCACTGGCTCGCGCGGCGGCGGCCAGCGCCGCGGGCGCGGCGGCCCCGTCGACGGCGTCGACTTCAACAGCCGCGACGACGCCACGCGGCAGATGAGCTCTTACGACCTCTACTACCCGCGCTGGGCCAGCTCGCCGGACCACGAGTTCTTCGGCCAAGACCACAGCCCCGCGTGTGCCGGGGAATTCGTCTGGACCGGCTGGGATTACATCGGCGAGCCGACGCCCTTCGACGCGCGATCCAGCTACTTCGGCATCATCGACCTGGCCGGCTTCCCCAAAGACCGCTACTACCTCTACCAGGCCCACTGGCGGCCCGACCTGCCGATGGCGCACATCCTGCCGCACTGGAACTGGCCCGACCGCGCCGGCAAGGTGACGCCCGTCCACGTCTACACCTCCGGCGACGAGGCCGAGCTGTTCCTCAACGGCAAGTCGCTGGGCCGTAAGAAGAAGGTTTTCGAGGGCGTCAGCGGACCGGATGGCCAGCCGCTGGTCGTCAACGGAATCACGATCGACGGCCAGCCGGCCTACCGCATCCGGTGGGACGACGTGGTATATGAGCCGGGCGAGCTGAAGGTCGTCGCCTACAAGGACGGCAAGGAATGGGCGACCGACACGGTGCGCACGACCGGCCCGGCCACCCGCCTCCTGCTCAAGCCCGACCGCGCCACCATCGCCGGCGACGGCCACGACCTCTCGTTCGTGACGCTCGCCGTCACCGACAAGGACGGCCTCACCGTCCCGCGCTCCATGAACCCCATCCACTTCACGATCTCCGGCCCGGGCGAAATCGTCGCCACCGACAACGGCGACCCGACCGACCTCACCGCCTTCCCCTCCCCCGACCGCCACGCCTTCAACGGCCTGGCCCTGGCGATCGTGAAGGCCCAACGCGGCCACCCCGGCCCCATCACCCTGACCGCCACCGCCGACGGACTCCAGGCCGCCAGCACGTCCATCCACGTAACGCCGTAGGAATTGCCCGTCGCACGCCCGCAACGCCCATCGGGCCTTCACGCCTACAGCCCCGCCTGCCGGGCCATGGCGTTTTGTGGCAGAAATTTGGACCCATCATTGCACGTATCGATCGGTCGGAACAATAGATATGGATGTATTGCCTATTTTAACGATATGCCACACCCGTGAGTATATAACAAGATATTGATAAATATCGATCCCGGCGACTAGGCGTCGGCCGTGTTCATCAGACGTCGCGAGCCGAAAGTCGGATCGTCGCGTTTTACTATTTCAAGGAACTGGAGCTATCGGAAGTGGCGACACTGCTGGATCTGCCGGAATCAGAAGTTGCCACGATGCATCGGCAGCTACTCGGCCGAATCAAGCACGAACTCACGGCTTATCGCTTCTTACCCGGCACCACCTGTGCGGCCTAGAACTCGTACTTGATGGTGACCGACTTGGGCACCGGCTGTGGCGGAGGAGGGGCGATCCAGGAGCGGAATACTTGAGAGTCAAATCCCACCAGGGCGAAGTACACAGCTATGGCCGTCAGGAGGAGGACAGCAGCAACGACCAGGACCTTCTTGGGGCTGTCGTCCTCCTCATCCCACCGGGGCCACCGCACGAGGATGTAGTCACGGGGCACCCCCACCTCACGCTTGGCAGAGCGGTAATCGAGGAATGTGTTTTCGATCTTTGCCATGCCGCTATTGCAACAGAGCGACGGCGCGCGGTCAATTTCCAATTGGTTTCGCGAGCCTTCGGATGGGAAAACCGGGACGGACGGGAAAACTGGGACGGGACGGGAAAACTGGGACGGGACGGGAAAACTGGGACGGGACGGGAAAACTGGGACGGGACGGGAAAAATGGGACGGACGGGAAAACTGGGACGGGACGGGAAAACT
>DASXMX010000522.1:0-10266 GCA_036495445.1 Tepidisphaeraceae bacterium | reverse complement strand
GCGGGAGAAGCGAGCGGAACGGGCGACTGCCCGCGAGCGGGGAGGGTGAGGGTTTGCCGCGCGACGTTGCTGATTCGAGAAATGATGCTCCCGTGGTAAACCCCCCTCCCTACCCTCCCCCGGAGTACCGGGGGAGGGAGGATTTCGTCCGGTACGTTCCTGTGCTCTCCTCACCGCTTTTCCATCAGCACCGCGACCAGGTCGCGCAGTTCCTGGTCCGTCAGGCCCTGCACGAGGCCCGCCGGCATGAGGGATTCGCTGCGCATCTTACGATCGACGACCGTCGGCTCGGCGACTTTCGTCTCCTGCCCGCTGGCGTCGACGTAGACCTCGTTCTCCTGGCCGTCGCGGCGGAGGAGCATGCCGGTGATCGGGTCGCCGTGTTTGGTGGTGATCGTCCAGAGCGTGTAGAGCGGGGCGATCTCGCGGCTGGGGTCAAGGATCGATTCCAGCACGTGCTCGCGCGTCTGCGAGTGACCGATCATCGTCAGGTCCGGCCCGATCGCGCGGCCGCGGCCCTCGAGCATGTGGCATCGGTAGCAGCCCGGCCCCGCCGGGTGGAAGAAGATCCGCCGGCCCGCCTCGGGATCGCCCGCCCCCGCGGCGACGATCCGCCGCCATGCCGCCTCGTCCGATTCGGCCGGACGATTGGGCGGCGCGGGAGTGAGGATTCGCCCGACCAGATCGGCATCGCTCGGTTGCTTCTGCGAGAGTTGGTGTAGCTGTTCCCGCTGGCCCGATGCAAGCGTCGACCCGACCGGCCGCAGCGCCCGCAGCGCCTCGGCCCGGACGATCGCATCATCGCACGTCGCGAGTTGCATCAGCAGATCGACCTGTTTGGCCGGATCCACGGCCAGTCCCAACACCGCCTCGGCCCGCACCGCGGCATCGACTTTCGGATCCGTCGCAATCTGCGAAAGAATCGCGAACCGTCCCTCATCCGTATCCGCGTTCAAATACCGCACGGCCTCAAGCTGCAGCGTTGCATCCGTCGACAGCGCCATCGGCCGAATCTGGCCGAGCGCGAGGTGCGGATGGCTCGCCTGCATCATGTGCACCGCGGCGGCTTTGGCCGCGTCGGTCGCGTCCGGCGCATCGATCCGCGCCAGCAGGACCGCATTGATCCTCTTCGAGTCCACCTTCGCCGCCGGGTCCCCGTCGAGCTGGTTGATCGCGGCCACTGTCATCCCCAGCAGGCGGGGCGAAAGCGTCTGCGAATGCAGCAGATGTTCGAGGTCCGCGCGGGCCGAGGTGATCCCCTGCTCGGTCACGCACCGCACCGCCATCTGCCGGACCGGATCGTCCGCGTCCTTCAGCGCCTCGGGCACGTAAGCGCTCAGGTCCGTCCCGCGGATCAGCAGCGCGTTGAGCAATCCGATCCGCTGCCGCGGCGTCGCCAGCGACGACCAGGCGATCTTCTCCGCACTCGGCAACCGCGAGAGCCCATACTGCGCCGCCTGCGCCGTCGCCGGATCGGCGTCGTCGAAGGCCGCGACGAGTTCGGAAATGTCCGTCGACTTGCGAAGGTGCTCCGCGTGCTTGCGCGCGTCATTCACCAGCGGCGCCGCCGGCCCGTCCGCGGGCTTCGCAAACGTCAGCTTCCAGATCCGCCCCAGCCCGTGAACCGGATAGCTCTTGGAGGCCCAGTCGGTGACGAACAGCGACCCGTCCGGCGCGAAGGCGAGTCCGACCGGGCGGAAGTCGTCCCCGCCGCGGACGATCGGGTGGATCGTGCCGGTGTACGAGGCGCCCCGCGGCGTCAGCGAATAGCTTTCGACCTGGTGATCCCGCCAACTGCTGACGAAGAACCGCCCGCGCGACCAGACGACCGCGCACGGCGCCTCGCCCACGCCGGCCACCATGCCCAGCGTTCCCGGCAGCTCGCCGTCCCACGCCTGCAGCGGGTGCAAGCCGGTGCGGCCATAGCGGAACTCGAACCCGTACTCCCCGCGGGGAGCAACGTCGATCAGCCGGCACGGCGGGCGACCATCCGGGTCATTATCGATGGCCCAGAGCTGCCCGTTCGGATCGACGCCCAGCCCGAACGGGTTCCAAAACCCGCGGGCGATCCGCGTCAGCCCGCGGCCCTGCGCGTCCATCCGATAGATTTCGCCCGTCCCAGTCGAGTCGCTGACCCGCCGCCCGTCCGACCCGACGAGCGTCCGCGCCCCGCCGAGGTTTTCACCGATGCCGACGTAGATCGTTCCGTCAGGCCCCACCGCAAGCCCGTGCATGCCGTCGTGCGGGTAGTCGGATTTGGTTTCGAGATGCGCGAGGACAACCTTTTTGCCCGCGACGCCCTGCTCGTTGGGGATGAGCCGGAAGATCTCGTCGCGCTGGGAGACGAGGACGGAGCCGTCCCGCTCGCCGACGACGTTCATGAGGTACTTGTCCCCCTCATAGAACGTCGCGACGCGGTCCGCCTTCCCGCTCCCGGTGGTGTCCTCGAACATCAGGATCCGGTCCGTCGGCGGCCCCTTGTAATCCTTGGGCCGAAAGTGCGTGTTCGACTCGACGACCAGCAGCCGCCCCCGCGCATCGACCGTCGCGCCGATCGGCGTCATGATCTGCGGCTCCGCCGCGAACAACGTCACCTTCACCCCGTCCTCCACCGCCTTCGGCGGGTCGATCGCCGCGGCGCCCGACATTTGTGCAGACGCCAGGGCCAGGGCAAGACAAAGCGGAACGATCCAGGTCCGAGCTTGGGGAAGGCTCATTTTCGATTGTCCGTTGGAAACGAAGGTTAATTCCATTCGCGCACGAGAAGGGCAACGCCCGCCGACTCTCACTACCGCCATGAAGTCGATTGGTTTACCAAAGCTCCCTATTCCTCGCGAGCCTGCAAGGAAAGCCGATCGCCCGTCGCCCGGACAAGCCGGGACAGAAATGATGAGGAAGAACTTGCTGGCGCTGTGATCCGCGGCGCGACGCCAGTCAGTTCGGGCGTCAGCTTGATGTCGGAGAACTTGCGATCGCGCAGGATGCGGCCGCTTGGGATAGTTGCCGGCATCGCCGAGATTTCCGAATCTCGCGCGAGGTCGAAGAGTATGAACTGCTGATCGCCAGTGAAATCAGAGATACCCGCTGCAATTTGGCTTGAAGCGTCGCGCCGTGGATCGCAGCGTCAGCCGTATCTTCCAACTCTCATTCAGGAATGTGTTCAGTCAGCGAAGTCTATGAGCGCTACCCGAACACCTTCTTCAACATCGCGAGGCTCTTGGGGATTCCCGTTCGCGGGTCTTCCTTGCCTTCGAATTCGAGGGAGAAGTAGCCGGTGTAGTTGTGGCGGTGGATCAGGTCGGCCAGGCGGGCGTAGTCGAGCTTGAGCGTGTACCACAGCCCGCCGCCGTAGTACGTCTTCATGTGGACCATGCTGGCGTGGGGGAGGATGGCGTCGAGCTTGTCGTACGGGTCTTCGAGGAAGTTGCCGACGTCGCAGGTCACGCGGAGCCAGGGGGAGTTGACGGCTTCCACGATGCGGTTCACGCCGCCCGGCGTGCGGCCCAGGCCCCAGTGGTTTTCCAGCCCCATCGTGACGCCGCACCGCTCGGCGATCGGCACGATCTGCTCGAACGCGTCGATCGTCCATTTGAAGGCTTCCTCATCGGTGTGGCCCGGCGGCGTCGGCTCGATGCCGCGGTGGGCCATCAGATCGTCGAAGTCCTTGCTCGTGCCCCACGTGCCGGTCTGCACCCGCATCGTGGGGATGCCGAGCTGATAGCACTGTTCGAGGTAGAGCATCGTGAGTTCGATCTGCTGCCGCCGCTTGTTCTCGTCGGGGGTGAGGAACGTCTGGTGGGTGGCCATGCCGTAGAGGTCCAGGCCATGCAACGCCGCCCGCTGCTTGAGCCGCTGCAGGTAGGCGCCGTCCTCGCGCTGGAGCTGGTGGTGCAGCACCTCGACCCCGGCAAAGCCCCACTCGGCGGCCAGGTCGATGTTCTTCTCCAGGTCGCGCAGGTCGTCGTGCTGGAACTGCCAGAGCGAGTAACTGGCCAGCCCGATCCGATTGGGCACCCGGGCCGGCGTTTTGTTGGATTCGGACGATTCCTGCTCGGCAGCAAGGGCACTGGTCCCCGCCATCGCGGCCGCCGCGGCGCCGAGGAACCCTCTACGGGAGGCAACCGGTTTCTGCATGACGATCCTTTCGGTGGAGGAAATGACAGGCATTCTGTACCGCCGGGGGAGCAAGGTTGCAATGCAAGGTTGGCCGTTGGACGGGTGAGGTGCGCTTCCCGTGAACGTCTTCAGCCCGGTGCCCGATGCCCTTCGCTCATGCGCCTCGCGAGCCCGCGAACGACAATCCGGGGATCGGGGTGGAGTCCGAAATCGGGAAAGTTGAAAAACCGAGCCCCCATTTGGAAACCGGAACGGCGTTGAAAACCGGGGTCGAAAACCGGGACGGGGACGGTTTCTCTCCTAGCGAACGGAAAACCGGGACGCGGACGGTTTTATCGTTCGTCGGATTGTCGCGATCGGGGCCGACCAGGCTGTCGAAAGCAGGCGGAGAGGCCCAGCGTTTTGGCGGTGGATCGCTGCCAGTCCGCCGCTCCGTATGGGCGGGATCTGCTGATGCTCGTTCGAATTGCGGCTTCCTCGGCGGCGGTCTGGGGCTGATTCACGCATTCCAGCCAGTCCGCCGGCATGGCCACCGGCCAGGGCACCAAGATTGCCTGCTGCTGGCGGGTACCAGAGGTTCGCCGGTGCAGCCCGGACCACGGCCAGTCCTCCGCCCGCCTGACGACCCCCGCCCGCATCGGGTTCCGCTCCACGTACCGCAAGACCGTCAAAGACGGGCATCCTCTTGAATGGCAAATGCTCTAAATCGTCCCCGATAGAGCGGGCCGTACCCAACCGTCCCGTGCGACGTACGCCACCGCTGCGCGTGCGCGAGCGTCATCCACTGCATGAATCGCGAAAGGTCGCCTTCCGCGGAGGGACGAAGCACCAAATGCCAGTGTGTCGGCATCACGCAGAAGGTGAAGAGATCCACCGGCGTGCGCGCCAATGCCTCCTCCAGGGTTCGCTCAAAGGCGGTGTAATCCTTCGCGGTGCGGAACAGGCGAATCCGCGTCACCGAACGGTTCAGCACGTGATTGACCTTGCCAGCCGGGCATCTGCGGGCGCTGCGGGGCATGGGACAGAGGATACCGGGAAGTCGCGATGAAAAAAACCGTCCCCGTCCCGGTTCTTCGTCGCAAAAGCGAATCGCTAGAGCGATCGTCCCGGCGAATCGGGTGGGTTAATCGCGCATCGCCCATCCGGTGTCGCTCGTCTTGGGCGGCGCCAGCTTCATCAGAATGGCAAGCCGTGGCATGGGCCAGCCGAATACCGCGCCGCGGAATGCTTCGCCGCGCGGCCCTGGGATGTCGAAGGTCATATGCCCGTCGCGGGGCTCCGCGAAGTAGGGGCTCCTCAATGCTGGCCGGAGGTGTTTCTGGCCACTTGCGGGGCGTTCCAGGAGCCGACGGAACATCTGCGCGATTGCGACCGCACTGATTGGCGGCAACGGAAGCGCCTCAAGACAAGAACGGATCGATATCAGCGGCGAAACATCCGGAACGAACACGGCGTCCCGCCCGCCGCGGCATACGCATTCCTGCAGGATCGACGGAAGTGATAATTCCAGATCCTCAGCCGGTCGGCTTTCACCCGCAGATGGTCGTTCCGACTCCGGCCCACCCACCAGGTTCAGCAAAACCGCTCCGACCTTCTCGCGGCCGAAAATGGTGATACGAAAACGGCAAGCGTCACCGTAGGTGAGATCAAGCAGACGATACGCCCCGGCGACTTCCTCGACGCCGCCGAGCGACATCAGCTTATCCACCATGGCGGCGAACTCGTCGCCCGTGATCGGCGCCACCCGCGCCTGCCGCAAGCCTCGGGGATCGCGAACATAGAGCCCCGCCCCGGCAATCAGCACGCCGTCACCGTAGCGATGGCACGTTTCGAAGACCCGCTCCCATTGGAGTTCCGCCATATTCCGCTCCCGAGGCAACTCCTCCAATGGATCGACGGACTTGAGCGGCCGACGTTTCATTTCAGCGCGCCGGGCTCGAACCGGATCGGCAACTGCGACGGCCCATGAACGTGCAAGCCCTTCCTTGGCGCCCAAGGCGTCGTGCTCGCAAGCTCCAAGTTCTGCAAACGATTAAGAAGCTGCCCGAGGGCGATCCGGGCTTCGAGGCGCGCCAGCGGCGCGCCCAGGCAGAAGTGGTTGCCGAGGCCGAACGCCAGGTGAGGGTTCGGGTCGCGGCCGATGTCAAATCGCTCGGGATCGGGGAACTGCGCTGGGTCACGGTTGGCCGAGCCCATCATCGCCAGCACCAATTGCCCCGTGCGCACGGTTTGCCCATGCAATTCGACGTCGCGCCGCGCCAGGCGAAACATCCACTGGAGGGGCGACCGATACCGCAGCACTTCTTCAATCGCGGCGGGCAACAGTTCAGGATTCTCCGCGAGCCGCCGGCGCTCGGCCGGATGTTCGATCAGGCAGAGGATCGCAATGTTGATCAGGTTGGTCGTCGTCTCACTGCCGGCCAGGAGGAGGAGTTGAAAGAACCCGAGAATATCGCCCGGCGTGAGGCGCTCGCCGTCCAGCTCGGCCGAGGCGAGCCGGGTCAGCAGATCGTCCTGCGGCTCGGCCTTCCGCCGGGCCAGCAGCTCGGCCAGGTATTCGCCCATTTCGTCCGTGACGACGAGGAACTCGTGGAAGACCGCCGACGCGTCCGGGCTGCCGACGACCGCGTAGCTCATGTTCAGGATCGCGTCGTTCCACCGCCCGAACCGCGCCCGGCCGGCCGGGGGGATGCCAAGCATGTCGCCGATCACGCGTAACGGGAGGGCCGCGGAAAAGTCCGCGACGAGGTCCATCTCGCCCCGTTCGATCTGCTGGTCGATCAGCTCGCGCGACAACACCGCGATGCGCGGCTCCAGGTTGGCGATGGACCTCGGCGTAAACGCCTTCGAAACCAGCCCGCGCAGCCGCGTGTGCCGGGGCGGATCGGTAAAGATCATCCAGTCGGCCGGGCCGTGCTTGGAGCTGAAGGTTTCGAAATCCGTCAGGACCCGCCTTACCCCCGCGTAATCAAAGATCATCCAATGCCCGCTGCCCGGATCCCGGCAGAGCGGCGATTCACGACGAAGCCGCTCGTATTCCGGGTAGGGATTGCGTCGCACTTCCTCGGAAAAGAGGTGACTCACGCTCATGGCGACCCGGCTTTCTCCCCCTCGTCCAAAGGATACCCGATCCGGCGATTCAAACGTGAGCGATACAATTCGCTTGCCCTGCGTGATCCCCAGTGGGTAAACTACGGGCTCATTTCTGCGGTTGTGGATCTCGACCCAACCTGGAGGTCGGAATGCTTGGTGTAACCTGTGAATTCTGCGGCAAGGCCGCGGTGTTTGTCATTCGGGAGATGGAGGACGGCGAGGCACGGGAGCGGCACCTGTGCACCAAGCACGCGCTGGACCTGGACCTCCCGCCGGGCACTTATATCCTGGACAACCGGGCGTATCCCTCCTTCGCCGACCTCGTCGCGGCAGTCGGCAGAACCTCCAACGGCGATCTCCCGCGGCGCTCGGCAGGCAACGTATCCGACGAGCCGTCCCTCACCGCGAGTCGTTGACGCGCCGCTCACGCGGCATTCACGCGAACCCACTCGCCCCTACTCACCCGCTCGCGGGCCTTCCGGTAGAGCGGATACACCGTCTCGTACACCTCTTTCGGCACATAGAATTTCGCGAACTGCGGCGGCGTCAGGGCTACACCCGAACCATGGCGGCGGGGATGCGGATGTGGAGGATGATGTCGGGCGCGCCGATGTTCGCGCCGGGCAGGTCGAGCAGCAGGTCGCCAGCCGGGTCGGCCGGCGGCGCGAAGAGCAGCACGTCGGGAGTCGCGATCAGGCTGAGCTTCACCGGCTTGCTGAGGGCGCCGACAGCGAGCGGGACCGGGTGCTCCGCGTCGGTGTATGGCCGCTCATCCAGCGGAAGCACGGTGCCGCCGGCGTCGGTCACCTTCGCCTCGACTACGTCCTCTCCTTCGACCTTCCGCCATGGCCGGTAGATCGCCTGGCCGACGCCTGCTTGTTTGAGTTCCAGCGTGATCTGCAGCCGCCGCTCCTCGGCGGTGTGGAGGGACGCGTATCCGCCGCTGTAAACGGCCGGCCGCAACACTAACGCCGAGGCGACGCGCACCTCGACGTTCTTCGCGATGACCGGCGACGTCGCTGGGACGTATTCGACCGGCGCGGGCGCCGGCGCGGGCGCGCTCGGATCGTCCGGCGCGGCCGGCCGCGTGTTGGCGACGAGCGTCACCGGGGACACCGGCGCCGGGTGAAGCCGCTTCGCTGCCGCGCTGGGTGGCAGATACCCCTTGGCGACCAGGACCGCCACGGCCACGCCCCCGGCGGACGCCAGCGTCCCGCCGATCGGCACCCAGACGCGGGCGCGCTTGCCGAGCGCGAGGACCAACCCGGCGACCGCCAGCACCAGGCCGCCGACTCCGGCCGGTGCGGCGAACCGCGCCTGGGCCGGCAGAAACCCTAGGCCGATCGCCCCCAGCCCGACGAGGACCGACGCCCACCCGAACACTCCGATCCACCGCGACCCGCGCGGCGCCATTCGCTGCCGCTGGTCGACCACCCATTCGACGGCCCGGCGAGCCCGTTCCTCCGGCTTGTCCAGCCGCCGCAACAGGTCCGCCACCTCGTCGGCCGAGTTGAGCCCCGGCCGGCGGCGCTGCACCGGCACGTCGATCACTTCCGCCGGCTCCAGCACCACCGGCTCCGGCGCGGGCGGCGGCTCGGGCTCGGAAACCGTTTCCGGTTCGCCCGGCGATTCATGCGCGTCCTCCGGGCCGGCGCGAAATCCCGCCGCGGGCTCGTCCACGACGGGCTGGGAAAGGAATTCGCCCGCACCGTCGAACGGCCGGTCCGGTGCTTCGTGATATTCGGCCGCCTCCTGCAGGTGCCAGAAGGTCTGCGTCTGCTCCTCGGGCGAAAGGTCGTACGGGAGGTCCGGGAGGTCCGGGAGGTCGCGCGCGTCCAGCTCGCCGAAATACGATGACAGGTCCCCCTCGACCGGCCGCGTAACGAGCGGATCCTGAACTTCGCCCAGGAACGGAGCCGCTGAGGGCGGCGGCCCGAACAGTTGGGACGGGGGCGATTCAGATTTGGCGATGCTGGGTGGTGGTGGTGGCGCCGGCGCCATGGTCGGCGCAACCAGCGCCTCTGCCGGCGCGGCGACAACGGGTGTCGGCGTCGCGATGGGCGCGGCCGCCGCCACCGCTTCGGCCAACGCCGGCACCTGCACCGGTTGCTTACACCGGGGGCAACGGACGCGGCGGCCGACGTAATCGTCGGGCGCCGCAATCTTCTGTCTGCAATGCTCACAACGAAACTTCGGCATCGACCCTGCGCCTCCCCTACGGGGAACCTCATCAAATCTATCATCAAAGCCCGCCTTCCACCAAAAGGCTCTTTTCCCCATCTTTCGGAGGAAGAAGGGAGCAATAAAGCAACTCGCGCTCCGTTTCTCCCTGGGCGTCCTGGCGGCGCATTTTTGTTCGATCGTTCAGCCCGCTCTTTTGCATTCGCGATTTTCGGGGGTAAGTTGCGAAGGCTGACACAACTCGCCACTACTCACGGAGGAGTAGCACATGTCCACCGCGACGGGCACGTCGGGGCCGGCAGGAAGCCGGCGTTTTTGGGTGACGGTCTTCTGCTTCGCGCTGGCGAATGCCGCCGTGTGGGTCGGTTACGACCGGCTGCACCGCCACGCGCTGCTGGAGGTGCGGGCCGCAGCGCCGGAAGCGGGCGCGGAAGTTCACGGGCGGCCGCGGTTCTGGTGGACGTTCAATCTGGACGTCGCGCCCGGCAAACCGACCGATCCGCCGCCGGGAGAGATCTCTCCGCACGTCGCCGGACAATGGGCATGGGACGGCCCGCGGACGCTGACGTTCACCCCCGACGCCCCGCTGCCTCAGGCGACGAGCTTCACCGTCACGCTGCTCGCCGACCGTCTCCGCACGCCCGACGGGTTCAATCTGAAAGGGCCGCAGGTCACGGCGGTCCACACTGAGCCGCTGAAGGTCGTCGGCGTGCATCGGTCCGTCCTGGATGAATCCGACCGGTTGGTGCTCGACGTCGAGTTCAACGACGAGGTCGTTCCCGCCGAGGCGATCGCGCACCTGACCGTTCGCGGACCCGACCAAAAGCCGATTGGCCTTCACCCGCACGGCGAGGCGACCGGTCGGGTCGTCCGCGT
>DASXMX010000521.1:0-7094 GCA_036495445.1 Tepidisphaeraceae bacterium | reverse complement strand
CCGAGTCGTCCCGCCCGGCGCCCGGGTGATAGCGGTCTCAAGCCCGGCGACGGTGATCTCGTCGACCGCACACTGCCCGCCCGGCAGATCGACGCGATTGGCCGCGACCCGGGCGGTGTCAAGCTTCAACAGCGTCGGCCCTTGTTCCCCGTCCCGGTAATTGACGCCATTCACGATGACGTGACCGCTCGCGCCGCCCGCGGGGTTCTCCGCCACGGCGGCGTCGAGCGAGGCGTTCAATCGTCCGTCCTTCAGATCGCACGTCACACCGGGCGGCAGGTAGGCGGCAAGCGAACCGGCCCGGATCCCGTTCGCGGCGACGTCGAGCTTTACCGCCGCCGCGGCCGGCGCAAGCTGCACCGTGCCGGTGATTTTCGCATCGTCAGCGATGTCGCGGGCCCGCGCGCGAACCTGCAGGTCGGCGGGCGGCGCGTCCGCCGCGAATGCGAAACGGCCGAGCGTCACGTCCGCCGTCGCTTCGACGTCCACCGGGGGCGTGACCGCACGGTCCGACCACGAAAGTGCCGCATCCTGCACGCTCAAGCGGTTGATCGAGAATTGCAACGGCTTGGCGGGCGAGGGCGACGTCGTCGGGCGCCTCTGCGCCGTGCCCGACGGGACTACAGGGGCGGGCTCGGATCCGCCGGGTGCCTTCGCCCAACTCTTCTTCAACCCGACGGCGCGAAACGCCCCCGTCTCATCCCGATCGACGCGAATCGAGGGGGCGGAAACGTCCAGCGAATCGATCGTCAGCTTGTCGCCTGCCAACTCGAGCCCGTCGAAGCTCGCGGCCCGGACGCCGGCCAGCGGAACGCCGTGCTGCGTCAGGCTCACGTCGGTGACGCGCCCCGACGCGCGGATCCCGTGTGCATCGGACCGAACGTCCAGCACTGACCGGGCCTGGACTGCGCCATCGTCGAGGATCGGCTCAATGCCGAGGGATTTCAGATAGGGCGAGATCGTCGCGGCCCGCAGCCCGCGGCCCGAGACGGCCAGGTCCGCCCGTATGCCCTGCGGGGCCGGGGTGAGCGTCCCCTCGAGCAGCAGGTCATCGGCCAGCCCCGGCGCGTGCAGCCACGCCTTGACCTTGCCCGGCCGGGCGTCCGCGGGCCGGCCGTTCGGGTCGAAATGGACGTCGGAGACGTCGATGCCCGCATCCGAGAGGTCGATCGTCGACGCGGGCTGCACCTCCTCGTCGGTCAATCGCACTCGCACGCCCTTCCACGCGAGGTGGCCCACGTCGACGCGCGGCAGCGCGACGCGAACGCTTGACGCCGGCGCCGCGGGTGCCGGTGCCGCGGACCCCCGCTTGCCAGCCGGATGCGAGATCCGGCTCGGGTCCAGCTCGAACCCCAGTGCGGAGAGCACGTCCCCCGCCCCGCGCCGGGCCGCAAGCTGCGGACCGATGATTTCCATGTCCGCGACGCGGACCGACGACAGCGACGTGCCCACCGCCAGGCCGGTGATGCCGACGCGATCGAGGTTGAACAGGTCCGTTCCGTCCTTGAGGCGAACGTCGGTGAGGCTGGCATCGGTCGAGAACGTCCCGTCCGGCTGCGTGGAGACCGCGGCATCAATGCGGCAGGCCAGCGAGGCGTTGGTGAGTTGGCTGTGCATCCCAAGTGGTTCGAGGTATGCCCGGGCGACGTCCGGCCGGATGCCATCGGCTTGGAACTGCAGCGTCGCCGTGCGCTTCGTCGCGAATGGGACGGCCGATCCGGTCAGGCGGGCCGATTGCAGTATGCCAGGGATAAGGATCGTCGCGTCGACGGTCGCGCGCTTGGAGTGGGCCGGGTCGGAGTCGAGGTCGCGAATCGTCGCGGTGGGGACGTTCAGCTCTAGCTCGGCCGGTGGGCTCACGGCGGCGTCGCGGAGGTGCATGGCGACGCGCGTGACGTTCAGTTCGTCCAACCGAATCGTCGGCGGCTGAACCGCCGGCCGCGTGGCCGCGCCATTGGATGACGTCCGTGCAGTATCCGCAACAGCGGGCCGCGTTGCAGGGGATGGCGTGCCCAGTTCGAACCCGGCCAGGCGCAGGCGCCCGGCGGGGGTTCGGTCGGCGTCGACCCGCACGCCATCGATCGCGACGACCTTCAATTCCCCGCCCGTCGAGTTCGCGGTCGAGGCATCCAGCAAGACTCGATCGACGGAGGCGGCTGGGGCGCCGTCGGCGCTCAGGGCCAGCCCTTGCAGTTCGAGTTGTCCGGCGACCGCGTCGGGCGGCGCCGCCGGGGCGGTGGCCGGCGCCAGCTTCAGCCGGGCATGGGCCGTGGCCGACAGCCCATCGGCGACGGGCACGACGCCCAGCGGCGCCAGGTATGCCGCTGCCGGCTTCGCGTGCAGTCCCGATACGAACACGTCGAACCGCGCGTCTGCCGAGCGCTCGGCCGACGTCCCCGTTGCCTCGACCCGAATGACGTCCAGCAGCGGCGAGGAGGAGGCCTGCAGCCACAGCCGCGATGGCCGGACCGGCGAGCCGAGGTCCGAGAGGCGGAGGTCCATGTCGCAGATCGCGTCCAGCGGCGGGTCCACCGCGGCGTCGTGCACGTGCGTTGAGACGTGTTGTAGCCGCAGTGAGTCGATCCGCAGAGGCGATTCGAGATCGATTCCCTTTGGCCCGGCCGGCCGGGCGCTGCCGGCGGCCAGGATGGGCGCGAGGCGGTCGAGCAGCGGGATTCTCCCGTCGCCTCGTCGCTCGACGTTCAGCACGGGCCCGTCCGCCACGAGTTGCTGGATGTGCAACCGGCCGCGCAGCAGTTGCAGCGTGGAGATCTCCGCGCGGCAGTAGTCGGCCCGGACGAACGGCGTGCCGCCTTCCTTGGGCGCGAGAACGACGTGCCACAGGCCCACGTCGCCGTCGATCAGATACAGGTCCATGTGCTCGTACGTGCAGGACAGCCCGTAATGGGCCGCCGCGCGGTTGACCGCCCACGGGAGCAGGAAGATCAGGCTGACGCGGAGCACCAGCACGATGCCGAGCACAACGAGCCCCGTGCGGAAGAGGCGGCGGCGCCACTTGCGCCAGCCCGTCATCGGCTTGGCGGTCGGGGCGGGCGGGGCGGCTGGGGGCGAAGGGTCGGCGGGCGGGGTGGGTTCGGCGGCGGGGGGCTGCGGCTGGGTCATGGCGCGCCTCCGGTCACGACGGGGTTGAAGTTTGCCAGCGCTGCCCGCCGGTCGCGGGCCGGGCCGAGCGGGTCGAATCCGGCCGGCGCGTGGCCGCGCGCGGCGAGCCAGTCGAATGCCCGCACCCGTGACGCGGGCGAGCTGTCCTCCAGAAAGATCACGTTCTCCGCGACGAGCCGGGTTTGCAGTTCGTCCGACCCGGTCGCGCCGCGCAGCGCCTCGTCGAGGGCGGCCTGGTGCCGGCCGGCCTCCCCGGCATAGGTCGCCAGCACGCCGGCCAACTCGGGCGGCAGCTTCTCGGCGCCCATGAGTTCGGAACAAAACGCCAGGCAACTGCGGTCGAGCAGCCATCGGGCCGCCGGTGGGTCAAGCGGCGCACCCGCCGGCTGCTTGCCGAGCCGTCCGCAGAACTGCGAGAGTGTCGATGGATTGGCCGTAAGGGCGAAGTCCAGGCAGAGGCGGGCGCCGGCGCGCTGGGCGGCGAAGGCGAGCATCGCCCGTTGCTCGCGGCCCGCGGCCGCCGCGTCGATCGCCGCAGTGATGCCCACCGCATCCGCCGCGGGTTGTGTTGACGCCGGCAAAGCGATCTCCGATCCCGATCGGCGGGCGTCCGCCAGCAGCCGTGCGGCGCGGTCGGCGTCGCGCGGGTCGTTCGACGGCCCTTCAAAACGGATCACCAGCGCCACGCCCCACGCGCCGCTGCCGGCAAACCGAAACGGCAGCAGCAGCGCCACCTCGCGCGGGCCGGCGATCGGGATCGGTTTCAGAAACAACGTCTCGCTGACGAATCGGGGGAGGGCGCGTTCGCTCGGCTTTGGCTCGGCCTCTGACCCTTGTTGGGATGCGTCCGGTTGCATGTCCACGTCATGCACCGTCAAAGCGATCTCGGCCATCGGAGGCTGGCCCGGGTCCCGGTCGGCCCGATTCACGGTGAGCGACACGGTTCGGAACGTCGGCGCCCCAAGCAGCGGATCGGTGATGGCGTGCGGATCGCGGACGGTGTATCTGGCGGCGACGCCGCGGGGCAGCAGGTCGCGCGCTTCCGAGATCACCGCCGTTCGCCCCGGCGCGGCCAACTGCGCGATCGGGGTACCGGCACTCGCACCGTCAGGTGAGATGAAGATCGTCGCCTGCGTGAGGCGGGGCGCGAATTGCAGCGGCGCCGCACCGCTGGAGCGCGTCACCAGCCGCGCTTCGGATGCGGCGGGTTGGCCCGGGGCGCTGGGCCTCGACTCCAGGGCCGCGATCTGGATTCGTATCACAATGGCATCGGATGTAGTATCCGATACGGTGGTCGTCGGCGCGGGGCTCGTCGACGCGACCGGCGCCGCATGATGCTCGACGTCGAACCCGGCCTGTGGCGCGACAAAGGGCGGGGCCGGCGGCGGATGGGCGCAGCCGCTGACCCACGTCAGCGCCAGCACGAGGAGCGTCGCCCGACGGAGGAATGAGCGCCCCCGGACCTGTTTGAGCTCGTCTCGCACAAATCACCCCGTTGTGAATCCGTATTCCCACTCACCTTACGCAAGCATTCAATAGGACCGCAAGGAATTTTTTGGACGGCCGGGGCAAATTCAAATGGGGATGCCGAGATATCTGTTGGGTGGCGAGACGCGGATGCGTCAGGCAATGGGCCGGTTACAATTACACGGCGGCTCGATCTCGCCGAACCCATGAAGTGCGAGCACGAACATCCTCATCCTCCCGGGCACGCTCATTCGCATGGCCAGGCCCCGAGCCTATCCGACCGGCGGATGGGGCTGGCGGTCCTGATCACCGTCTTCTTCGTGCTTGGCGAAGCGATCGCCGGCTGGCTGGGTCACAGCATCGCGCTGCTCTCCGATGCGGGGCATAACCTGGCCGACGCGCTGGCGCTGGGGTTTTCGTGGTATGCCTTGACGATTGCCGGCCGCCCGTCGACGGCCAACCGGACGTTCGGGTATCACCGCGTTGGGATCCTCGCCGCCCTTGTGAATGCGATATCGCTCGTCGTGATCGCGCTGCTCATCGCCTTCGAGGCCGTGACGCGGCTGGTCCATCCCGAACCGGTGCACGGCATCGTGATGATCGGCGTGGCTGCGGCGGCCATCGTCGTCAATGTACTGATCGCCCTTTGGCTTCACCACGGCGCTGCGCACGACCTCAACATCCGCAGCGCCTACCTCCACATGCTCGGCGACGCCGCCAGCGCGTGTGCCGTCATCGTGGCGGGGATCATCGTTTCGGTCACGCACAGCCCGCTGGCCGACCCGGTCGTCTCGTTCGTCATCGCCGCCCTGATCCTCTGGAGCTCCTGGGGCATCCTCACCGAGAGCGTGAACGTCCTGCTGGAAGCCAGCCCCGCCGGCATGGACATGGCCGCGGTGGAGCAGGCGATTCGCGACGTGTCCGGCGTGAACGACGTCCACGACCTGCACGTCTGGACCGTCGGCCCCGGCGTCGTCGCGTGCAGTTGCCACATCCTCGTCGCCGAGCAGGCGATCAGCGCCGGCCAGCAGGTCCTCCGCGCCGTGGTCGCCGAGCTCGATTCGCGGTTCCACATCAATCACACGACCGTGCAGGTGGAAGTGGAAGGGTGCGAGGCCAACGACATGTACTGCAAAATCCGCCGCTCCGAACACGCAACGCATATTGGGCATCATCATTGATTGTTTTTCAAAAGGGGCGGGTTAACCACATGGAGACGGAGGAACCAAATGGCGGCGTGGCTCGCAAATCGAACGGTCCTGCCTCACCTCGTTCTGTTCGGTGGCTTATTGACCTTGGCGGGGGGCTGCGCTGATTCCTTTGTGCTGCCGGCGAACCACGACAAGATTGCCCCGATTGATCTCGGGCGCCGTGTTGTTGAGGTGAACGGGAAACGGGTCGAAGTCTGGACGACCGGTTCGCCGGGCGCTAGGGATCGGGCGCCGTCCGGCTACGTCCTGTTCTTCGGCGGGAACGGGGATCGCGCCGACCGGTGGCTGCACGTTGTGGCGGACGGGTGGGGCGATCGGCCGGTCGTCGTCTGGGGAATGAACTATCCCGGTTATGGCGGCTCAGACGGCCCGACGCGTCTGGACGCCGTCGCGCCGGACGCGCTGGCGGTGTACGATGCGCTCCGGAATGTTGCGGGCTCAAAGCCGATTTACCTTCACGCCAGCAGCTTCGGGACGACGGCCGCTCTCTGCGTTGCCGCCCGACGGCCCGTCGCGGGATTGGTTCTCCACAATCCGCCTCCGCTGCGGCAACTGATCCTTGGCAATTACGGGTGGTGGAACCTGTGGCTGCTCGCGTTTCCGGTGTCGGCGCAGATCCCACCGGAACTGGATTCGATTTCGAACGCGGCGCACTGCTCCGCGCCCGCCGTGTTCGTCCTCTCCGGTGCCGACACGGTCGTCCCGCCGCGATTCCAGCAGATGGTCGTTGGCACCTATGCGGCGCCCAAACGCGTCATCGACGTTCCCGGCGCGTCGCACAACGACCCGCTGCCGCGCGATGCCGGAGAACGCGTCCAACGGGCGATCGACTGGCTCACGGCGGGTCAAGACCCTCATCTTTCTGCGTTGACAGCCGGCGTGGGTTCGAGGGTATGACAGCGGCATGAGTCAATTCCTTCTCCCAGGCTGGGCACAGGAGCAGATTGCGGAAATCGAAGCCCAGGTTGGCCGGCCGATCACGCCCGACGACCTGGCCTGCGTCGACATCAACGAATCCGCCAGGACGATGACCGTGGCGCGGAACCCGCTGCTGGCCGAGGTTCGCTTCGCCGAGAACGACCGGAACGATCGCAGCGATGCGTTCCCGGAGTACCAGTAGAACCCGGCGATTTGGGGGGGTCTCCATACCACTGCTTGGCAAGTACGGGAGTTCTCCCTCTCCCGGTACTCCGGGAGAGGGCCGGGGTGAGGGTGATTTGGATTGCGGGAACCGCTCGGCATCCCAAATTACCCTCGCGCAAATCCTCTTGCGGAGTACCGGGCGAGGGCTTT
>DASXMX010000520.1:0-14378 GCA_036495445.1 Tepidisphaeraceae bacterium | reverse complement strand
TCGCGGGATCGTCACGCTTGATTCGGGATGGATCGCCGCGGCCGCGAGGAAGTAGGCGGCGTTGCTCGCATCCGGTTCGATTGCATAGTTCGTGGGGCGATATCGGTCCTGCGGGATGATGATCTGCTGCGGGTCGCCGGTCTTGGGGTCGCGGATCAGCTCGGGCGTCACGCCGAACTCGTCCATCAGCCGCATCGTCATCGCGACGTAGGGCCAGCTCGTCTGCGGCCCGTCCAGATCCACCCGCACCTCGTGCCGCGCGTACGGCGCGACCTGCAGCACCGCCGAGAGGTATTGCGACGATTGCGCGCTGCCGAAGCGGATCAGCCCACCCGCCAGCCCGTCGGCCAGCACGTTCACCGGCGGGAAGCCCTCCTCCAGGATGTATTCGAAGCGCCCGCCCAGGTTCCGCAGCGGGTCCACCAACTGCCGGATCGGCCGCTCCCGCATCCGCGGGATGCCGTCGAGGTTAAACCGCCCGCGGCCGACGGCGCACATCGCCGTGAGGAACCGAATGGTCGTGCCGCTGTTCCCGCAGAACAGGTCTGCCCAAGCCGATGGGATCCGTCCCGACAGCCCGGTCACGCGCACCGACTGCGTCGGCCGGTCGATCTTCACCTCAAACCCTAGCCGGCCCAAACACTCGAGCATCACCAGCGTGTCGTCCGCGAACAACACGTTTGACAACGCGCAGGATCCTGTCGCCAGCGCCGCCAGCACCAGCGCCCGGTTCGTCAAACTCTTCGATCCCGGCGGCGCCAGCGTCACATTGAACGGCCGCGTAATCGGCTCGACAAGAAGGTCGCTCATCCCAACCAGATTATGCGCAAACCCCCGCCGCGGGAAATCATTGCTGGTTTCCGATTGCGGTTTGCTGATCGGAATGCGAGGCGCGAAACCCATATTCTCTGTGTGATTCATCTCTGTGTGCGCTCTGTGTTCTCTGTGGTTCAATTCATCCCCACTACAATGACGCGCATGCGACTCTTTTCCGAAATGCCCGGCGCCTATTTCCTCGCCCACAACGCCACGCTGACGGGCGAACTGACGATCTCACCGGAGGCGAGCTTTTGGTTCAACACTGTCGTCCGCGGAGACGTGGCGCCGATCACGATCGGCCGGCGGGTGAACGTGCAGGACGGGGCGGTCGTTCACTGCGATACCGGGTTTCCGAACGTGATCGAGGATGACGTGACGATCGGCCATCGCGCCATCGTGCACGGGTCGCATGTCGGCCAGGGGTCGTTGGTGGGAATGGGGGCCGTACTGTTGGGCAAATCAAAGATCGGACGGGACTGCCTCATCGCGGCCGGCGCGGTCGTCCCGCCGGGGTTGGAAGTGCCGGACGGGATGGTGGTGATGGGGGTGCCGGGGAAGATCGCCCGGCCGGTGAAGCCCACCGAACTGGACTACATGCGGTGGCTCGTGCCGCATTACGTGGAACTCGCACAGAAATACGCGCGCGGGGAGTTTCAGGTCCACGCGCCACTGTAGGGGCACACGGCGGTGTGCCCTCCGCATGTAGGGGTGTACGGCCGTACGCCCGGGCACACGCAGTGTGCCCCTACATCAAGACGGGCACACGGCGGTGTGCCCCTACGATGCCGCCCCGCTACCGCCCGAATCCAGCCACTCGTTTAGTCGCTGGACTAACTGGCTGGAGTTCACCGGCTTGCTGAAGAAGTACGTCGCGCCGACATGCGGCAGCGAGTTCAGCGTCTCCATCGACGTGTCGCCGCTCAGGACGACGATGGGGACCTCGGGGCCGAACCGCTGACGGAGCTTCTGCGTCACCACCAGGCCGCTCAGGTCCGGCAGATGGATGTCGACAACGGCCGCACACAGTTCGTGATGCTGCGCGTATTCGACCGCGTCCCCTCCGCGGAAGGAGATCGCCGGAATGAAGTTATGAGCGCCAAGGACTTTCGCCAGCGCCTTGGCCGTGGGCTCGTTGTCATCCACGATCAAGACGGTCCGGCAAGCCGGCGGGGCGGTGCTTTGTGACATCACAGCGGGGTTCCCGGTTACACACCCTCCAAGGGGCGTGTCGCAGTATAGGAAGCCCGCCCGCGGACCAGCAACGTGAGAATTCTGCCATTTGCGGGAACCGCCCCAGTGCTCAGGCCGCTGAAATATCAAGCGTAGTCTAAAGTTGCTGGACACTTCGTCACGCTTCCTGTACATTGCTTGCGGCTACGCGGGATGCGTACCGAACCCGTGGGGCGGGGAAATCGGCGCGCTCACGTCTTACTCGCTTGCGACGACGCCCATCTTTTGGAGGACGGTCGATGTATACCGGAGCCGTTAAGTGGTTCGACTCGAAGAAGGGGTTCGGGTTCATCGTGGGGCCGGAAGGCCAGGACGTCTTCGTCCACTTCAGCGTCATCCAGGGGGACGGGTTCCGATCCCTCAAGGATGGCGAGCAAGTGAACTACGAAGTCGAAAAGGGTCCCAAGGGGATGCTGGCCAAAGCGGTTTACCGGATCACGCCGCCCAAGGAGGGGGACAAATCGCAGCCGCCGCCCGAGGAGCAGCAGCCGCAGCAGCCGATCACCGGATGATCGCCCCGAAGCCCTCATGGACGTCGCTTCGCAGCCGCGGCGGCTTTGCATTTCGCGCCGCGTCCCCTAATTTGGCCGAATGCCATCGTTTGCCTGGGGGCTGCTGACCGGATGGATCAGCAGCCTGATCCTGACCGCTTGCGCCGGATGGGTTGCCTACCGGCGTTACGAGCGACTGCAGGAGCGCGCGCGCCACGCCGAACGATTGGCCGAACTCGGCACCCTCACCGGCGGCCTCGCCCACGAACTGAAAAACCCGCTCTCCACCGTCCAGCTCAACCTGCAACTGCTCGGCGAAGACCTGATCCCCGAAAACCCCGCCTTCCCCCGGCTGCAGAGCCGGCTCCAGACCGTCCAGAAGGAGACCTCGCGCCTCCGTGATATCCTCGACGATTTCCTCCGATTCGCCGGCCGGATGGAACTGGCGCGAAAGCCGGTCGAGCTGAACGACATGCTGGAGGAACTGGTCGACTTCTACACGCCACAGGCTCAGCTCCAGCGCGTCGCCCTCCGCTTGCGCCGATCCGATGGCCGCCTGTTCGCCGCCGTCGACGAGAAGCTGATCAAGCAGGCGATCCTGAACCTGATGATCAACGCCCTTCAGGCGATGCCCGACTCCGGCGGCGAAATCATCCTCTCCGCCCGCCAAGACGACGAACAGGCCATCATCGACGTGATCGACACCGGCCGCGGCATGGATGCCACCACCGCCAGCCGCATCTTCGATGCCTACTACTCCACCAAACGCGGCGGCACCGGCTTGGGCCTCGCCATCGCCAAACGCATCATCCACGAACACGGCGGCGCGATTCACGTCACCAGCGAACCGGGAAAGGGATCGGAGTTTACGATCCGGTTGCCGATTGGGGACGTGGGCAGAGAGGCGACGCGAGGACGCGAAGGCGCGGAGACGCGGGGAGCATCAGCGGTGTAGCCGCGATCAGCTGGCGGGTCATCGGCTCTCTTCACCGCGTCTTCCGTGTCCCCGCGTCTCCGCGTCGATTTGCATTTAGGTGTGTTTCCCATGCCCATGCTCATCCGCGTCCGCGATGTCCGGATCGCCCCGGAGTCCGGTGTCTCCCTCACCCCATTGACCGGTTTGGCTGGGCAGCCTTCGGCCGGCTTCCTTGCTGGGGTCGGTGAAGACGTCGCCCCGCCCCTTGTCCGGCAGATCACTCGCCTCCACCCCTTCGATGGAGGTCGGGCCCACCTTGGCAAAGTCATCGTCCGCGCGGTGTTGCTGCGTATTGCTTTGCACGTTCCCACTCTTCTGCTCGTTTGCCATAATTGACTCCGTTCTTGACCTGGCAGGAAAGCGGCAAGGGATGTGCCGAGGCACAACCGAATCCAGCCGGAGGCTTGGGAAATGTTCAAGACAGCAACGGATCGGCGCGACCCGTCCAGTGAACGTTGTGGAGCCCGGAACGAACCTGCGGGCTCATCGGCCAGCCCTCCGCGCCATGATGGCGAGATCCAGACGAAGCGCAACCCAGATGCCGTCCGTCCCTCGCGCCGCGAGCGGCGCGCGATTGAAGAGGATCCGGAACGCTGGGACGGCCTGTCGTAGCCAACCCGCTTCCCTTCACTTGGGAGGGCGAGGCTTCCGCCGAGCCGGGTCTTTCGAACGAGTCTCGGCTCGGCGGGAGCTCGCCCTCCCGATCGCTCAGCGCTCGTTGACGTAGCCCAGCCCGAAAGCCCGAGTCACTCATTCCCAACCGCCACATCCGCGCGGCGTCTCCGCAAACTCACACGCAACTGTTCCGATGACAGGTGGCCACGGGCCACCGCACATGGAACGGGACCCCAGATCGTGCCTGTGGCACGTTGGAGGATCACATGCGACGCGGGCTTTGCGCGGGTCTGATCGGTTCGGCGATGTTGTTCTCGACGGTGGCGTTTGCGCAAGAGCAACCGCCGGGACCGGGCCCGGGCGGTCCGGGCGGCGGGCCGCCGGACTTTGCGCAGATGCGGCAGCAGATGATGGACCGCCTCAAGGACCAGATGGGCGCGACCGACGACGAGTGGAAGGCGATCCAGCCGATGGTCGAAAACGTGCAGCAACTCCAACGACAGACCGGCGGGCGCGGTGGGCCGGGCATGTTCGGCCCCGGCGGCCCGCCGCCGGGCGGACCAGGTGGCCCGGGCGGCGGTCCTGGCGGACCTCAAGGCAGGCCCGACGGGGGCCCAGGCGGACCGTCGGGTGGCCCCGGTGGGCCTGGTGGCCCGCCGAACTTCGGACCGGGTGGCGGCCCCGGCGGTCCCCCGTCTGAGGTCCAGCTGAAGCAGGCCGACCTGCGCGACACGCTGCAGAGCCAGGATGCGCCCGCCGACGAGATCAAGGCCAAGCTCGCCGCCCTCCGCGACGCCCGCGCCAAGGCCAAGGCGAACCTGACCAAGGCACAGGAAGACCTCAAGCAGATCCTGACCGTCCGCCAGGAGGCGGTGCTCGTTGCGTTCGGGATTCTGGAATAGCAACGTACGCAAAGGCCGCGCGCGTGACGCGCCCTCGCCCCGTGAGACGGGTTTCCAACCCGTGTCACAGAAACGCTCTCTACCGAACAGCGCACCGACGACCGCGGGCTTCAACCGCCCGCGGTCGTCGGCGCGCGCTGCGCCTCGCAGATCTCTCCCCCGCGGGCCATCGGCGCCCCCGAAAACATTTGTTCGCGCCGCGATTTTCGTGCGGCGGAACTTCGGCGGGCTCCGCAACTGTTCGATCAGCGACCGATTCCCATCGCCTCGCGCTACCGGTGCGCGCCGAATCGCATCTCCTTGACAACTCTACATTACGAAGATTTTTCTCGGAAGGCCGGCCGCGCGCGCGTGAACAGTCACCGCGGGCGAACGCAGACGCTCGAGTCAACATTCTGGAGGTGCACCTTGTTGTTCAACCGCAAACGCTCCCAGCTCGCCCGGAACCCCGGGTTCAACCGCCGCGGCCCGGCCATCGAGATCCTCGAAGGCCGCCGGCTGCTCTCCGCTTCCGCCCACGCCGCCCTCGCCGGCGGCGGCCATCCCGGCGCGACGCTCGAATTCAGCCAGGCCCCAGCCAAGGTCCAGGCGGGATTCGATTCACTGGCCACCGCCGACGGGCTCGCCGACCCGACCTCGACTCAGACGGTTTACCTGAGCAACGTGAACGGCGTCGAACGCTACAGCGTCGACCTCACCGGCACCGGCACGACCACCGTCCTGACCGTGAATCAGAACGGCACCGCCGTCACTTCGCCGACCAAGTCGACCACCACGTTCGGCGACCTGCAGACCGCCGACAGCGCCGCGGCCAACGAGATCACCGCGATCGCCAGCGCCCTGAATCTCACCGCGCCCACCAGCACGACGACCATCAACGTCACCACCCCCTCCGGCGGTACCGCCGTCTACAGCGTCCGCCTGAGCAGCAGCAGCACGTCGGGCGGCCGCGGGGCGACCGTCACGGTGGACGCCAACGGCAACCCCGTGGGTAACCAGAACCTGCCGTTCAGCGTGATCCCATCCACGATCCAGGCCGGGTTGACCAGTTTGGCCGGCACGACGATCGACTCGACGGCCACCGTCCACGTCCGCACGCTCAACGGCGTCACAAGCTACTCCACGACCCTCTCCACCGGCACCGGCACATCGAAGACGGTGACCGTCAATGCATCCGGCGCCGCGGCCAACCTGCCGAGCACGACGCAGACGACGCTGGGCGCGCTGCAGTCGAGCGACGCCGCCGCCGCAACCGAACTGCAGACGCTGGCCAACGACGACGGGTACTCCGGCACGCTGCCGACCAGCACCGTCGTCAGCGCCTACGACGAGGCGAACGGGACGACAATCTACACGATCAGCGTCCCGGTCACCCAGAGCAGCAGCTCCGGGTCCTCGTCGACCTACACCATCAACCTGACGCTGTCGGTCGACCAGGACGGCAACCCCACTGTCCTCCCCATCGGCGGCGGCCGGGGCGAGGGATTCGGTGGTGGGGGATGCGACGGGGATGGCGGGGGGTCGTCATCGTCCTCAACGTCCACGACATCGAGCGGATCGACATCCACGACCAGCGGCATTTCCAATTCCGGCTCGTTCGTTTACGGGCTGGCGTTCCGCCGTCGATAGAGCGGATCTACTTCGGGTGTAGCGGCCGCCCATTGGTGGTGCAGGCTTTCCAGCCTGCACGTGCAGCCCAGAAGGGCTGCACCACAAACGCTACACCTGTGGTTGACCCGCACCCGGGCGGGTATGTGGGCCCGCGGAGGACGTCGGGTCGCGTTGTCGTGGTCAAGCCGGCAACGCGGCCGGTCCACCGCGGGACCACTAATAGGTGCTGTGCGCGCTGGGAGGGCGAGGCTCCTGTCGAGCCGCCTTCACCCAAGACAGCCCCGCCCTCGAGCGTATTTCCACGGGTCGAGCCACGGCGTTGGCTTCGCCGTTACGAATACGCCGAAAGACCGCTGGGCGGTTTCGCAAGCATTGCGCGATTTCGAAGCGGAGGGATTGCGAACCCGCAAGCGATGATCCGGCGTTGCTCGCGGAACGTGAGAGCATTGCGGTATCGAAACCCAGCCAGATGCGCTCGCACGGCTCGGCTGGAGCCTCGCCCTCCCGTTTCTATTTCATTGAGCAACTTGCCCCCGCCGCAGGCGCAGGTACCCATCGCGGAACAACCCGTAGAGCAGGACATCGGAGCGGTAGGTGCGACACTGGGTGAGCATCGGCCCCTCCCCGTGCGGGCAAAACCGGCCGATGCGGAGGAACCCATCGCCGGCCGGGTCAAGCGGCAACGCCGCTTTGTGGGGGCGAATCGTGACGCCGAGCTTCAGGCCCATTTCACCACATGCCCGGACGACCGCATCGTCGTGCGCCCCGTTTGGGTAGGCGATCGCGACCGGCGTCGCGCCGGTCATCTCTCGCAGCGCCGCCTGACACTCCCGCACCTGTTGCCGCACCGCATCATCGGAATAGTTCGTCAGGATCGCGTGATTGGCCGTGTGGTTCCCCAAGTGGACGTACGGGCAGGTGGCGAAATCGCACAGCTCGTCGGGCGTGAACGGCCGGTCGATGTCGCCGCGGGGACGAAGCACGTCGGGGCCGAACCGGTCGATCAGCGTCTGCTCGATCCGCTCGGTCGTCATCCCCTTCATTTCCAGCGCCTCGGCCTTGATCCGCGCGTGCGACGCGCCCTGCGACGTCCGCTCGCGGTAGAGCGCGTCCCACCAGAAGCATTTGTTCTGCCGGATGTGGTTGGTCGAGATGAAGAACGTCGCCGGGACGGCGAACTCCTCCAGCAGCGGGCGGGCGAGCACGTTGTTGTAGTACCCGTCGTCGAACGTGATCATCGCGTACTTGCCGTCGGGCGGAAGCCCGTTCAGCACGTCGGCGGGGCTGACGAAGCGATACCCGTTCTGCAGGTAATACTCGATGAACTGCCGGAACTGCGCGACCGTCGTCCGCTGCAGCGGGTCGACCAGGTTCTGCGCGATCTGGCCCTCGTCGCGAAACAGCGAGTGGAAGAGGAACGCGATCAGCGCGTTGCGCTCGCGAAAGAGCTTCAGGTAAGCCCTTGCGATCGCCGCGTCGGTTGCACGGACGAGTTGCTGGATCGCCTCGGTCATCGGCACTCACACATCTCGCCTTCCAGGTCCGGGCGATCGGCTTCCCCCTCCTCAGTTGCGCGGCTCGTCCGTCGGGCGTCGCGATAGGCGGCGAGCGTCGCCTCGACCATGGCATCGATGCTGAACGAGGCCACCCGTGCCCGCGATGCCGCGCCGCATCGTACCCGCTTGGCCGGGTCGGTCACCAGTTCGATCAGCGCCGCGCCAAAGGCCTTGGCATTTTCGGCCGGGACGACCGCGCCGTTAAGCCCCGGGATGACGAGGATCTCGCTGCCCGCCGAGGCCGTCGCGACCACCGGTAGGCCGGCCGCCATCGCCTCGAGCACGACGTACGGCAGTCCTTCCTTGCGGCTGGCGAGGGCGAACAGGTCGAACCCCGCCAGCACCCCGCGGGCATCGCGCTCGCCGAGCCAGAGAATCTTTTCCGCGATCCCCAGCCGCCCCGCCAATTCGCGCATCGATGATTCGAGCGGCCCCGCGCCCACCAGCGCCAGCCGGGCTCGCGGCTCCGCGCTCGCCGCCGCGGCGAACGCCTCGATCAGCACCTCCGGCGCCTTCTGCTCGACCAGCCGGCCCACAAACCCGACCACGATCGCGTCGTCGTCCACGCCCATCGCGCGGCGCGCCACGGCGCGGGGCGCGAGATCCATTTCACCGACGCCGTTGGGCACGAGGATCACGCGCGACCGTCCGAACCCGAGCTTCAGCGCCGCCCGCTGTTCCTCGGGCGAAACGGCGATGACCCGGCTCGTCCACGTCGCCAGCCCCAGCTCGATCGACAGGTACATCAGCCATTTCCACCGGGGCAGCAGCGGGTCCATCATGATCAGCCCGTGCAGCGTATAGAACGCGCGGGCTCCGGTCCCCAGCGCCGCCAGCCGGGCGATCGCGCCGCCCTTGGAGCTGTGCCCGTGGACGACTTCGAACGGGCCGAACTCGCTCATATATCGGCGGACGGTGCGGACGATCGACAGGTCCGCCGGATGCGGGCTGGTGCGGATCGGGAGCGCCTTGTGCCGGACGCCATCGAGCCGCGCCAGCCGGTCGAGAAAGAGCCGGTCGATCCGCCGCGTCGAGTAGATGACGTGCACCTCGCACCCGCGGGCCGCCAGCCCCTCGGCCAAGTCGAGCACGTGCCGGCCGGTCCCGCCGGCGCTGGATTCCACGACCAGCAGCACGCGCAGAGATTCCCGACTCCCCGCTTGAGGGCGGTGCGATCCCGAGAGATTAGCAATCGGCGTCGTTCGCACAGGCAATCCCAGTGACGTCCGTTTCACGTCGCGGCCCAAGGTCTCTCCCTCTCCCGGTACGCCGGGAGAGGGTTGGGGTGAGGGTTTACAGCGCGACTTCCACTCTCAACGTCAGTTTCCGACCATCGGAACCTATCAGAGACGGACCGTGCCGGTCCGGGTTGGACCGAAGGTCCAGATCAAACGTTCCTTCTTGAATTTGCACCACTCGTTGAAACGCCTCGGAACCTCCGGTTCCGACCGGGGCGACACGCCCCGGCTCTGATTAATCGTTCGGCCAACGACACTCATCTCATGCTCCGGGTCGCGCGGCAAACCCTCACCCTGCCCTTTCCCGGAGTACCGGGAGAGGGAAATGAGGCTATGACCCCGCGCCGATCATCACTTCCGCTGTATCCTCCACTCGCTCGGGAGCCCGATCGGGATTCGATTCGGCCCCGAGGATCTCCTCATAGAGCGCCTCATATCGTCGCGTGACGGTGCCCAGGTCGAACCGGTCGCGCACGCGTCGGCGGGCCTCGCCGCCAAGGCGCGCCCGGCCGGACGGGGCCATCCCGATCAGCTCGGCCATCCCCGCGGCCAGCGCCCCCGGATCTCCCGGCGGGACGATCATTCCGGTGTCGCCCACCATCAGCGCCGAGTCGCCCACGTCCGTTGCGACGCAGGGCACCCCGCATGCCATCGCCTCGCCGACGGCCAGCGGAAACGCCTCGCTGATCGACGATGACGTCGAGATATCCAGCGCGGCATAGATCCGCGCCACGTCCCGTCGCGGGCCGAGCAGGTGGCAGGCCCGGCCAATGCCCAGCGAGTCGATCAACTGGGTGAGGGCCGCGTTCGACGGATCAACTTTGTCGCCACACATCAGGAACTGCGCATCGGGGAATTCGCGATGCACGATCGCCGCGGCGCGGAGGAAGGTCGCGTGGTCTTTCACCGGGTCATACCGGGCGACCAAGCCGACGAGCGGCGCATCGGGCGCGACGCCGATTTCCTGGCGAATCGCCAGCCGGGCGGTTGCATCGGGGCGGAAGTGGTCCGTGTCAAATCCGTTGGGGATGACGGTGAGCCTTTCGCTGGTGAAGCCGCGCTGGCCATAGTGAACCCGCGATTGCTCCGAGCAGCAGACGATCCGCGCCGGCACCCGCCCCGACAGCCGCGCGCACGCGCCCACCGTCATCAGCGTGGTGCGCTTCGTCAGCTCGGCGACGTGGTTCGAATGGTGAATGCCCCATACGACGCGCGCGCCGGGCACGAACCGGGCGGCGACGCCGCCGATCAGGTTCGAGTGGTCCATCCACGTTTGGACGACCGCGGGGCGCAGCCGCCGCAGGTGCCTGATCAATCGAACGATGGCCAGCGGGCTGGGAAGGCCCGGCTTCATGCCCATCGTCACCAGCGGGATCTCCGCCGCGACGATCGGGCCGGCCACGCGCAGGTCGTCGATCAGCGCGACCACGTGCGGGTCGAACCGACGCCGGTCGCTGCGCAGCAGCAGGTTGCAGAGCATCGATTCGGCGCCGCCGAACTCGAAGCTGTTGATAATGTGGACGACCCGAACTTTATCGGACATAGCGGCCATTCCCCGATCCGCGCCTCCCGCGATTCAATCTACTTCACGCCCAAGGATCCGGCCACAAAATTGCTCGTTTGCATCGGATTCCAAACGGGAACGGTAAGGGCGAGGCTCCCGCCGAGCCGAGGCGTGCTCGAACGACCCGGCTCGGCGGGGAGCCTCGCCCTCCCGAATCAGCAATCTTCTCCCCCGCTTGTCCTCCCCTCGTCCGGGTCCGACAATCGGGCGGTGACCCATTCGTCCCAGAACGTACACGAGACCGAATCGATCGCCGCGGCCCTGGCGGGGCGGCTGCGGGGCGGCGAGTGCATTGCGCTGCACGGCAACCTGGGGGCGGGCAAGACGCAATTTGTCCGCGGCCTGGTGCGCGGCCTCGGCGGGCCGTCCAAGGCCGTCAGCAGCCCAACCTTCGTCCTGCTCAACGTCTATCCGGGCGGACGATTGACGGTCTATCACCTCGATGCGTACCGCGTTTCGGGCTCGGACGACTTCGAGGCGATCGGGTTCCCCGAACTGCTTGAGCAGGGGGGCGTTGTGGTCGTCGAATGGGCCGAGCGGGTCCGCGAGCTGATGCCCCCGACGCGCATCGACGTCCGCATCACCCCGGTGGGGGAGTCGGCACGGACCATCGAGATCGATCTCCCGGAGCCAGGGTGAAGGCATGTGGCACAGCCGCCCTCGGCTGTGTTCCGTATGTCGAATCGTCGTCACAATTTATAAGTGGCGGTCTACAATTGATCCGCCTAACTTGTTGCAAGGACGAACTGTCCGGGAGGCCACCCGTGTCGCGCAGCCTGAATGGAACTCTCCTGATCGTCATCCTCATGGGGATGCTCGCGTCGGTCGCGGCGCCCGCCCAGGCCGGAATCCACCAACTCTGGGACGAGGCCCACTTCGTCAAAGCCCAGACGATCGAGCAGGTGAATCAGATCCTCGACGAGATCCACACCCGTTTCGGCAAGGACCTCATGATCGAAACCTTCCCGTCCATCCCCGACGACTACAAGCCGAAGCTGGACAAGGACGGCAAGGAGAAGTTCTATACCGGCTGGGCCCGCACCGACGCCTACGATCTGGGCGTGAACGGTGTCATGATCCTCATCACCGGCGACCCGGGCCACCTGCAAATCGAGGTCGGCAACCAAACCCAGGCACAGGCGTTCACACTGGCCGACCGGGACGAACTGGTCCAGAAGATGGGGGCCGCCTTCCACGCCAAGGACTTCGATGGTGGGCTGCTCATGGCCGCCCAATTCGTCCGTGACCGCATGGCCCGAAACCTCGGCGGCGCCGCCGCGCCGGCCCCCTCGGCCCCGCACGCCACGCAACCGACCACCCAACCCGCCGCCGCCAGCAGCGACGGGTTCGGCGCGCCCGCCGCGCCGGACAAGCATGGGTTCTAATTCAATGCGCGCCCGCCCGGCCAACACGATCCCGCTCCTCGGCATGCTGGTGCTCCTGGCAACCGGCACCCACGCGCGTGCCGGCCAGGCCATCACCGACGACGGAAAGTTCTTTTCCGCCGACGCGATCCAATCGGCCGAGGCGATCATCCGGCAGATCCAAATGGTCCACCAGAAGGACCTCCGGGTCGAAACGTTCCCCGAAATCCCGAAGGAGTTGCTCCCGCAATTCCAACAGCAGGGCAAGCAGAAGTTCTTCGAGCAGTGGACCAATGACCGCGCGACGCAGCAGCGCGTCAACGGCGTCTACATCCTGATCTGCCGGAACCCGGGACGTCTTCAGGTGTGGGTCGACAACGCGACCGGCCGGCGGCTTTTCACCGCCGGCGATCGTGACTTCCTCGTCCAGAAGCTAACTCCATTCCTCCATCGGCACGAGTATGACGCCGGGCTCCTCGCTGCCGTCCGGTTCGTCCAGCGGCAGATGGATGACCGCTCGAAAGCCACCGAGGACCCCAACGCGCCGCTCCTTGTTCCCCCTCTCCCCTCGGGAGAAGCGAGCGGATTGGGCGATTGCCCGCGAGCGGGCTGGGGTGAGGGGGAATTACGAACGACTCCTCTCAGCACTGATAACCAATGCTGTCATCCTGAGCGCAGCGAAGGATCTCTGAATCGAGCGACTCAATCGGCGCAGAGATCCTTCGCTTCGGATCAGGACGACAAGGGTTCACGCATTCCCATAGAAACATCACTCGGAGACAAGCCATGAAACGCACGGCACTGCCCGGAATCGGGCTGATCGCACTGCTGCTGTTGCTGCTCGCCGCGGCGCCCCGCGCCTCGGCGGCCAGTTCCGGCGTGCGGGACGAGGCGCACTTCTTCTCGCCCGACGCGATCAGCCGGGCCGAGGCGACCATTCGCCAGATCGGCCAGAAGCATCACAAGGACGTCCTCGTCCAAACGTTCCCCGACATCCCGCAGGACCAGCAGTCGCGGTTCCAGCAGGAAGGCAAGGAGCGGTTCTACGAGACATGGGCCGACCAACTCGCGCATCAGAACGCGGTCGACGGCGTGATGATCCTGATCACCCGCTCGCCTGGCCACATCCAGGTCTGGGACGGCAATAAGACCGGCCAGCGGCTGTTCACCCCCGCCGACCGCGACCACCTCTCCCGCGACATCATCGCCAAAGCCTTCCGCGACAAGCAGTACGACCAGGGCCTCGACCAAGGCCTGCAGTTCATCCAGCAACAGATGGACGCCCATGTACCCGCCCGCGGCGGGACCGGTTCGAGCAGCGCCGCGCCCGCAGCGGCGCCGCCCCCAACCAATGTCCCGCAGAACAACTATCCCACCGGCTCGACCCGCACCGGCGGCTGGGGCCTGGGCGGGATCGCCTGCGTCGTCATCGGCGTCATCATCCTGGTCATGCTGATCCGCGCCGTCGTCGGCCGCTCGATCGGCAACCGCCCCGGCGGCTACTATCCGCCCCCAGGCGGCCCGGGCTACCCGCCGGGCGGCCCCGGTTACCCGCCCGCCGCGGGCGGGTACGGCCCCGGATACGGTGGCGGCGGCGGCGGCGGCGGCGGGTTCGGCCGCGGACTCCTGGGCGGACTCCTCGGCGGCGCACTGGGCGGATACGCCGGCGAAAAATGGGCGCAACGCGGCGAACAACAGGGCGGCGGATACGCCCCGCCCCCCCAACAAGGCGGTGACTACTCCTCGGGCGTCGACACCTCCGGCACCTCCTCCGGCGCCGACTTCGACTCCGGCGGCGGTGGAGGCGGTGGCGGTGGCGCCGACTTCTCCGGCGGCGGAGGCGGCGCCGATTTCGGTGGTGGAGGCGGTGGGGGCGGCGCTGATTTCGGTGGCGGAGGCTCCGATTTCGGAGGAGGCGGAGGAGGCGGTGACTCGGGCTCCTCAGGCACGGACTTCTAACGCCCACCTCTTACCTGGCTTGGTCACTTCAGTGACCATGTCCCCCACACACA
>DASXMX010000519.1:0-7573 GCA_036495445.1 Tepidisphaeraceae bacterium | reverse complement strand
CCGCCTCCCGGTACGCGCCCCGGCCAGCACTCGCGCCCAGCTCGGTCGCATACCGCACCATCGCGTCCGTCACGCTCCGCGGTTTCGGAAAACTCGTCGCGGCATTATCCAAATACAGTCGGCGGGGAGACATCGGGAATTACTCGTAAAACGTAATGCGTAAGGTCCTGTAGCATTCGGATGATAGGGGCAGGTGACGTGGGTGCAAAGGGGCGTTTGCGAGCTGCAGGCCCGTGCCGAAGTGCAGAATGCGTCAAACTGTCGATCTAGCGCAATGAGATTACCGCCGCAGGGCTATTGGGGCGATTGGGCGCGGGCCGCGGCGGGGAAGTCAGGCCATCCGCCGACGTCGGACAAGCGGTTGATGATGTGCCCGGTGTCCGTGCTGACCTCGCGCAGGATCCGTTCGTCGACGGAATCCCGCTGGGGCCGCGTCGCGCCGACGTCCTTCAAGACGTGCCCGTATGCGTCGTCAGCGGATTGCATTGTCACGGGTGGCGCGGGGAAGGGGTCGGCGGCAGCGAGCGTATTTCGTTCGAAATAGTAGTACCCCATGCCTCGCCAGTTGTCCTTGTTCACGCCCGGGGCACCGCCGCGCCCGTCGATGATGTTGCCCTTGAGGTAGATCGACCCCGGCATGACCTCGGCGTCGCCGATGTGGAAGAACAGGTAGGGCTTCTGCCAGGTCGATGCCCCGGGCTTGAGATAGTTGTTGACGTAGTTCAACCGATCGAATTCCCCGTACGCCGCCCGCTCGCCCCAGTCGTAGATGACGTTGTTGCGAAAGTCCGCGTCGACCAATCCTTGGAATCGGACATTACGGCTCTCATTATGCGCGAAAAGATTGTGATGCCAGGTTACGCGATTTCCGCCGGCCAGCGACGCGTAGCCGTGACCGGCGAAATTCAGGCTCTCGGAAAGCAAACACCACTGGACGGTGATCCGGTCGCTGAGCTTCGTGACCGACAGGATTTTGGTCGTCGACCAGCTCAGAGACAGATGATCGGCGATGCAGTTGCTGGCCTCATCGATGAAGTACAACGCGTGTTCGCCCGCGCCCCCGGCGTAAGTCTCCTTTGCCTTGGGCTGGTCGAGGTGCACATCGTCGTCGCCGACGCGGATGCGGAGGTATCGAAGGACGACGTCGTGCGATCTGACTTCGATGCCGTGTTGCCGGATCAGGATTCCGCCGCCGGGCGCCGTGCTGCCGTCGATCGTGACGAACGGCTCGTCGATCCGGAGCGTCGACTTGAGGCGGATCGCGCCGCCGACGTGGAACAGGATGGTGCGCGGCCCCGGCGTTTGGATCGCCGCACGCAGGCTGCCGGGGCCGGAGTCGTTGAGGTTCTCGACATAGAGGGTCTGCCCGCCCCTCCCGCCCGGGGTGAACGCGCCGAAGCCTTCGGCCCCGGCGAAGGCGGGCCGGCCTTCCCACTTGGCCGGGAGGGGGTAGACGGGGTGTTCCATCCAGAGCGCCTTGGGCGGGACAGGGATTGGCAGCGTGTGGGTGACGGGCGCATCGGGCGCGTACTGGCTCTTGTTCTTGAGGACCAGGTCGTGGCCCGCCGGCCCGCCGCGATACGTGATTGTCCAGCGATAGGAATGGCCCTGGTAATCGGCGGAAATCTCACTGCCGTCGGGCAGGTCGTCGAACGTCCCCCGAACCGGCACTCGCGTGGACACCAGCGTCACGTCGTCCCGCGGCGGGACCGCCGCGAGGCGAATCGCGAGGCGGCAATGGCTCCTGGCGTCTTTGTTGATTTGGAGCCCGCGGTAAGGGGACTGGATGGTGATCGGCGTGACGCCGTGCTCGTCGAGCGTGAAGGAGACGAGGCAATCGCCGGGGGTTCCGTCGGCATCCGCAAACGCCTCGAAGAAGCAACAGTCCAGCACGTGGATCGCCGACGCGCGTGAGCCTTCCACCGCGAAATGCGAATGCGCGCCCCATCCGATTCCAGTGATCAAGGTGCGGGACAGGAAGCTGCCGCCCCGGATGCGCAGCGCGGCACTCGTTTCGCGCCCCGGCACGCCATTGGCGGCGCCGACGCAGACATCGACCGGGCAGTGCATGGCGCCGGCGCGCAACGTGAACGATCCTTCGCCCCCGGCCACCTCGCCGATGCGGAGCGCGTCCTGCATGAGGATCAGTTGCCCGCCATCCACGGTGACACTGGCGCGGTCGTCGGCCTTCAGGCCGATCTCCAGGTCGCCGATCACGTACGTGCCGCGGGGAATGAGGATGTCGCTCTTGCCGTGAACTTCCGCGCGGTGGAACGGGTCCGGCAACTGGCCGCCCCAGAGCTTCGCGTCCGTCCAACCGCCGGCGCCGGCCGCCCACTCCGTGAAGTCTCGTCCGCTCGCTCCCGCAGCAGGCGCGCAAGCCGATACGACCATCAAGGCCAACAAGAAACCGCCCACGCGTCCCATGGCATCGCTCCTTCGGCGCGCGGCGGGCAGGACGTGTTTGGAAATCGGATAAGAACGACCGGACCGGGTCAGGAAGCCGCCGTGCAATGCAACCATAGTCAACGGCAGAATCGTGTCAATTAATGCTCGGGCCAGGCCGCGAGTCGGAACGTTCATTCACGGGGATCATGTGAGGTCTTGGTCGAGCTTCAATCCGAGCTCGGCAGCCAACCCTTCAATCGTCTGTCGCGCCGGGCGAGTCTGCCCTGCAGCGACGTCCTCCAGACCGCGCCGGATCGATATGGCGGTTTTCAGCCGCTCGATCCGATCCGCCATTTCATCGAAGACGTGCGACGCCATGACAATGCCCTTTCGCCTTCTGCCGCGTGCCGGCTTGCAGCCGTGATGATCGTTCCGGGCCGCTTCGACAAGTCGGACGATCTCGGCCTCGTCGACCGCGCCGGCCGCCTTTCTCACCGGCGCCATGATTTCGGCAATCGTCATCGACTCGGCTTCCCGTTCCAGCGACAGCCCGTCCTCGATCAGTTGCCTGGCATAATCCTCCACGGAAATACCCACGTGCTTCGCGCGCGACCAGTCGAGCCATGCTTTTCTTGGCCAGCGGCCGAAGTCGCAAGGGGCTGGAAGTCATTGGGGCCATACGTAAATCATATCGCCGGGCGTCCAGCGAATCACGGCTTCGGCGGCAGCGTGATCGTCGTCCCTGTCTCGGCGGACTGAAACGCCGCGTCGAGGATCTCGGTGACGATCATGTTGTTCTTCATCGACGACAGATCATCCCCCTCCTGAATCTCGCCACTGATCACGGCCGCAAGGTAGTGGATCGGGTCGTCGTACGGCGGCGCGAGCGGCGCGGGTTTAGACGAATCGTTCTTCTCATCGTGGCGCTCGGTGCGCACTTCGATATTCTTCGAATCGATCGCCTTCGCGTAGCCCGTGCGGCCGTAGACGTCCATCTGCTTGACGTTGAACGGCCAGTTCCACGAGGCCTGCAGGATGGCGACCGCGTTCGGGTAGTTGAGGATGATCTCGGCCTCGTCGTCGACCTTGGGATACAGGTCCGGCTGCATCCGCTTGGTGACGGCGGTGACGGATTGCGGCGCCTGGCCGTTCATCAGCCAAGTCATCAGGTTGGCCCCGTAGCAGCCGAAGTCGACCAGCGCGCCGTCGCCGCCCTGCTTGGGGTCTCTCAGCCAGGCGAGGAACTCCGGCTGGACGTGGATCTTGACCGGGCCGGGGTGCCCGTCGCGGAAGACGGCTTTGACCAGCGGGCCGAGGTCGCCGGACTTGAGGAGATTGGCCGCGTGGGCGTTGCTGGCGTACCAGGTTGTCTCGAAATCGACCAGCACGTGGATCTTCCCCTGCTCGGCCGCGTGCTGGATCGCCAGCGCGTCGGCGTACGTGGTCGCCAGCGGCTTTTCCATCATCACGTGCACGCCCAGCGGCGCGCATTCCTCGACCACCTGCCGGTGCGCCGTCGGCGCGGTGCAGACCAGCACGGCCTGCGGATGCGCGGCATTCACCATCTCGGCGATGCTCGAAAAGTACAGCGCGGCCGGCAGGTGCAGGCGCTTGGCGTACGAGTCAAACAGCTTCCGGTCCGGCTCGACGATGCCGACGAGTTCGACGTCCGGCCGATTCAGCAACCCGCCCGCCGGGACGAGCGCGCCGCCCCGGAAGAATCCCTCCGCGTGCCCGTGGACCAGCCCCACGATGCCGAGCTTGAGCCGGGTCGCAGGCTGCGGCGCGGCGGAGAGAACGGAACAGGCCGAGAGCACGAGGCAGGACAGCGCGGCGATCCGGTTCATGTGATCCTCTTGATCCTCTCACGGAGAGAACAGCCAAAAGAAAATGAGCCACAGATGCACACAGATGAACACAGATACGAGTTTCGACTTGAGATCTCAAATCCGAGATTTCAAATCTAAATTTCATCTGTGTGCATCTGTCCCCACCTGTGGCTAACAACTCCTTGGCATTTCCTGCGTGTTTTCGGATCATCGCGCGGCCGGCTCGTTGGCAGCAGGCGCGGCGGTCTTCTCGGTCGCCGTGGTCGTGGCGGTCGTCGTGTGGACCTGGAGCAGGGCCATGAAGCGGTCGAGTTGGGGAAAGTTCAACTTGCTCTGCGTGACGATCAGGCGATCGCCGAACCGCTCGATCTGCCCGATTTCCCCGCCGTTGTCGACCCAACTGTCGGGGGCGACGAACTTCTCGATCAGCTTCGGCAGGTCCTTATCCGGCGGCAGCCCGCTGACGTCGTACGTCCGCGTCACCAGCATCTGGTTCAGGCGCTCGGCGGTGGAGATGAAGACCTGCCCGTTATCGACGACGTAGCCCAGGCGGACGTCGCCGCCCGCGGATCTCAGGATGCGGTCGAGGTCCACGGCGGCCGGGAGCCCCTTGGCCTGCATCGTTACGGGCGCGTTCTGGTCGACGCCCGCATCCTTAAGCGCGGCCCAATCGACGAAGTAGCCGAGGCCCGTGGTGTCCCTCATGAAAGCGATCACATCGGACAAACCCACGCCGTTGAAGTTAATTTCAGACAGCACTCGTTGAAGCTTCACTTCGGTTTCGGCGTCGGCGGCGCGTTCGGCGTCGGTCTCGATGTGCGGGGCGCCGGCGACAGGGCCCCCGCCCGGATGCGCCTGCCCTTGCGCGGTGGGGCCGCCGGGCATCCCTCCAACTCCCGCGGGAGCAGCCACGCCGGCTGTCGGCACCGGCGCGTTGGGCCCGGGACCGTACCGCGTCGGCTGCGGCGCGGCGAGGCCGGCCGGCGGCGCGGCCGGCGCCTCCGCGGCGGTCGGCACCGGCGACGGTTGCGGATGTTCCGCGGCGGCGGTGGCCGACTTGTAGTCCCATTCAAGCTCGACCTGTTCCGCCCGCAGCCGGGCGACGTTCGCCTTGGCCTGCAGCAGATCGACCTTGCTGATCGCGTGCGAATCGGCCGCATGCTCGGCGGCGGCGAGGGCCTCGCTCGCGGCCGCGAGTTCGGCGTGCTTGGCATCGAGCTTCGCGCGGATCACATCGAGCCGGCCGTCCGGCGCGTTCGCTTGGTTCGGGGCGGGCGTCGCCGCGGGAGCGGGCGCGGCTTCCTGCGCAGGCGCGGCCACCGCGGCCGGCACTGAAGCAGGCGGTGGGGTGGGCCGGCCCCCGCCGGCGTCAGGCGCGTTCTCATTCTGAGCGGATGGGCGTTCCCCGGGCGCGGCGACTTGGAACAGCCGCCCGAGGATTGGGATTTCGCCAAGGACCGGGACCGATCTGACTTGGCCGGCGGCAGGCCGGGTGACCAAAGCCGGGGACTGGAGCGGACGCGAGGTCGCGACGGCAGGGCGGGCGAACGGCTCGGCGGCATCGACCAGCAGCACGCCGGCGGCCACGAGCAAGCCGCCGCACAGCAGCATCGGCCACAGCGAACGGGAGGGGAAAACGCGGACGGCCATGGCAATCCTCCGATCGAGTTCCCGCGCGGTTCGGAAAGCCGGCAACACCCCGGGGGCGGCGGGGATCCCCGCCGGGATGGCAAGGGGGGACGACTCGTCTTCGGGCCGGAATCGGTTCGACAGCAATTCCGCCAGCCGCAGCAGTGCGGCGCCGTAGGCCCGGCCACGGCCCGGGTCGGGATCGGGGCCGGCGGCGCGGATCGCCGCCTCATCGCAAGCAAGTTCGCGGTCCGCCCGCATCCGGCGGATCGCCCAGGCCAGCACCGGGTTGAACCAGTGCAGCGCCGCGAGGACGCCCAACAGCCAGGACAGCGGCAGGTCACGCCGTTTGACGTGGGCCAGTTCGTGCAGGAGCACGAGCCGCAATTCATCACCGGTGAGGCGTGCGGGAAGGTCGGGCGGAACGAGCAACGCGGGCCGCACGAACCCCGCCACCGCCGGACCGCCAAATCCCGGAGCGGCGAGCACTCGGGACGGCAGCGCGGTACCCATCTGAGATGCACACGCTGCCACTGCGGACTCGAGGATCGGGTCATGCAACGGTTTCATCCGTCGCAGCCGGTACGCGACGGCCACCGCGCCGCCGATCAGTCGGGTCAGAAGCAAAACCACGCCCACGGCCCAAAGGACCGCAAGCCATGGGAGCACATCGTGGATGAGTTGGAGCCATCGCGCAACCAACGAGGCGATCGGCGCACGGGACGGCGCGCGGACCGGCTCGGCCGAAATCGGCGCTGCCGGTTTTGGGGCAACGGTGTTCCGGAAAACGACATTCAGGGGCGTCGTTTGCGCGGGGCGGAGCGGGATCGGAGCGGGATCGGGCGCCGGAACGGCCTGGCCGGCGAGCGGCGTCGGGATGGGTGCAGCCCGGATCGTGGCAACAGGCGCGGACAGCGGACGATGCCACAGCGTCGGCCGGTGCAGCGGCACGGGCGGGAGCAACAACCGGGCGAGCACGACCCACCACAACGCCGCTCTCGCCCGGGCGCTCAGCCGTTTCCCCAGCATCGCGCGGACGACCAGCACGAGTGCGGCCAGGAGCGTCGCCTGCCACGACGCGTGCCACGCCCATTGGGCGGCCGCCCGGACCAGGGGCGAATCCGCGAGCCTTGACCAACTCGCCATCGCGGCCAAATCGAAGCAAGGCATCCCGGCGGCGATCATCACCTGCCCTCCTTGTTCGACGATCTCCCGGCCTCTTCGAGCAACCGGCGGAGCCGCCGGACGTCGTCGGCCGAGAGGTCGGCCCCTTCGAGGAAGTGCAGCAGGGCCGGGGCCAGCGCCCCATCATACACCCGCCGGAGGAACGACCGCCCCTCCCGCCGGGCGCACGCCGGGCGCGTCACGCGCGCCCGGTACAGGAACGCCGGCGGCGAGGCCCCCTCGACCCGCTCCGTGGCGACCGCCCCCTTGCGCGCCAGGCGGGCGAGCAGCGTCTTGATCGTCCGCGGCCGCCAGTCGGTCGCCCGCCGCCCCTCCAGCTTGCGCACGACCCCGCCCGCCGTCAGCGGCCCCGCCGCCCAGAGGGCCTTCATCACCTCCCACTCCGCGTCCGTGATCTGTGGCATCTTTGGCATGGAACTGTGTGACTACAATTGTCGCCGACCATCCTACTACAGTTGTAGTCATCGGTGCAACAACAAAATTGAAATGCGCCGAGAGCTGTGTGTTTTTAGCCACAGATGGGGCACAGATGCACACAGATG
>DASXMX010000518.1:0-24402 GCA_036495445.1 Tepidisphaeraceae bacterium | reverse complement strand
CTGCTGCTCGACACCTCGAAACGCAATCGGCTGGTGAACACCAAATTTGGCCGGGGCGGCGTTCTCGCGATCGAGCACCCGGACCTATTTCAATTGTGGGAACACCTCGCCGTCCAAGGTCATACTGCCGAGTTCCCGTGGCCGTCACGGTGGATCGATTGCGAGCACGTTGAGGAAACTAGTTCCGATGGCGATCGCCAACAGCACAGCCCGAAGGGTATTCTGTCTCCGTCTCAATTGCAGGGAATCAAGGAATCGGCCGAGCTTGGGAGTCATTGTCTCCTTGCCAATCTGACCGACCGACCGCTCGACGGCCGGCTCAAACGCCTTTCGATTGCGGCGTCAACCTCACTGTCCGAGCAGGGTGTGAACAGCCTTTTCCTGGCATTCGGGTTTCTTCGCTGGTTCGAGTCGGCCGAGAGCGAGGTGCAGATTCTGTCGCCGCTCGTGCTTTTGCCGGTCTCTCTTCGGAAGGAGAGCGCGGATTCGAATTGGGAACTCGCTCCGATTGACGACGACCTAGTTTCGAATCATCCGCTGAACGAGTTGCTTCGCTCTGACTTTCGTATGTCCCTCCCGCAGTTCCAGGAGGATCAACTTTGGGAAGCAACTGAGGCATTGGAATCGTTCTTTGCCGAGGTCGAGCGTGCAGTCGCCTCCCATGAGCGCTGGCAGGTGCAACGGACCCCCGGTCTGGGCACATTTGCGTTTCAAAAGATCTCCATGTGGCAAGATCTGCGGAAGAATGAGGCGCAGATCACCAATCACCCGCTATGCCGTGGGATAGCCGGCGATTCCTCACATATGCCGGCGGCAGACGCGTCGGACGTCCTTCATTCCGATCTGGACACGATCGTTCCCCCCGAGACGAGCTGCCTCGTGCGCGATTGCGACGGCAGCCAGTTGGCGGCCATGGAGATCGTTCAGCGCGGGCATTCGCTGATCCTGGACGGGCCGCCGGGAACCGGCAAGAGCCAGACCATCACGAACATCATCGCCCGGTGTCTGGCGAACAACAAAACGGTGCTATTCGTCAGCGAGAAAGCGGCGGCGCTCGAAGTCGTGAAACGACGGTTGGATGAGGCGAAGCTCGGCGAATTCTGCCTCGAATGCCATAGTCACAAGGCCAACAAGCGTGCCGTGGTCGAGGACCTCGGACGCAGTCTGAACCGTGAAGCGGAGGTCTATCCTTCTCAGGATCACAAAATGACCGAGCTGCGCCGGACACGTCAGAGGTTGAACGACTACGTCCGCGCGCTGCACGTAAAGCGGTCGGCACTGAATGCGACCGCCTACAGCGTTCATGGGCGCTTGGCCACGATCCGCACGTCCTCGACAACCCGCGTACCCATTGCTGAGATTCATTCGATCGACCGCAATCGCCTTCAGGAGATGGAGGAGGCGGTCGCGCGCCTGGCCAGTTGCGGCGCGATCATTGCATCCAAGGGAATCCACCCGTGGCGCGGCTCTCGAACGGAGCTCTATAGCCTGGCTCTGACCGATGACATTCGATTCCACTTCGACCGGGCCGCTGCAGGGTTGCGGAAACGGCTGGAAGCCGCCGAGCCGCTCCAACGCCTCGGCTTTTTGTCGGCGTTCCCGAAGTGCGATGATATTGCCCCTGCGGTGAACTCCGTATCGGCAGTGCTTCTGTATCCCCGGATTCCGGTGTCGTGGATAGAGGCCGGCCTTCTTTCAACGGCGGAGCGATACATCGCCCTCCACGAATTGTCGCAGAATTACCGAATCCTTTGTTCGTCGGTGTCGGCGTACAAATGCGATGCTCGTCTCCGGGCCGACGCGGCAGTTGCGGCGAGTGCTTGCGCAGCTTCCACCGAGCTAATGACGAGGTTGCCCGCACTGCCCTCGTCGGTACGACAACGGTCGGACTTCCTCAAGCGGTTGGATGGCTTGCTTCAAAGCGCGATCGGTGCTTCCGAGAGGCTCGAGCGGGCCGGACGCAGGCTTCGGGAGTTACTCGGCCTTTCCGACACAACGCCGCCCATGGGCAGCGACTTGGACAAGCTGGCGGCGGACACCATTGCAATTGCGAACCTCGTGCAAGCCAAGCTGCAGTGGTTTGACACGACCGAGCGCAAGCGCCTTCGGCAAATCGCATCAAGCGCCAAGGAAATCGCCTCGGTCGCGGTCGCGACACGCTCACCGCTGGACGCCAAATTCCATCCTACTGCCTTTTCGCCGATCGCGCTAGAGCAAATCGACGACGTTTTGAAGCACCAATCGTGGATCCGACGCATTGGAGGCTCCTGGCGGCCGGCAAAACAAAGCTTCTGCCCCTTCTACCGCGATCGAGTCCCGAGCAAAGCTCGTGAAATCATCGATGACGCGTTCCAGTTGAAGCGCTTTCATCGCTACCTGGCCCAGCTTGGGTCGACTGCAAATGCAGACCACGAGTGGTTGGGCTGGGACGGAACCCTCGGATTTGACTGGGACTCAATGATCAAGCGTCTGGAGGTCATCGAACAGCTTCCGCCCGATCTCCAGGAGGGCCAAACGCTCCGTTCAATCGCGACCTCCGCCCAATCACAGGGGCGTGTGGCGATGCTCTCGGCTGCCCACGAGGTTATCGAGGCGCTCACTGCGTACGCATCGGCCGTGGCGCAGGTGCGGGAGATTGCCGGAAATCCTCCTGCTCTCGCCAGCGATGATTTGGCAGGCGTCCCGTCGGCGACACTGAAGGCGGCCGGCGAGCTTCAGACGCTGTCTCGCGAGCACGCCGCGCAGTGTGACTCGGTCCTCCTCCTGATCGATGAGGGACAGGACGCCGCCGTCGAAACATTGAAAGACGATTTCGCCGTGTTGTCGGAGTTGCAGAGCCTCGCCAAACAGGCCGGAGCGATTGCCTCGGGGCTCGGCGAAGCCTTGCCCGACGTGAATGCGCGTTCGCTCGGCGACTGGCTGGACCGCGCCAATCTTGCCCAGTGGGTGCTGGCCTTTGTGAAACAGCACGGTGGAACGCCCCCACAGCACATCGTCCGCGCGATTTCCGACGATGCCGTTCGGACGGAACTGTCGGCCGCAGTCCAAAACGTTAACGCGACCGATGACGCGGCATTGAGGGAGAGCCTGCATCTTCTCGAGTCGTTATTCAGCAAGAGCGAGCCTGTGTCCACGGGAATCCTTCTGGGCCAGGCACCGATGTCGGAAGTCGTCGAATGGCTGTCGATGCGGGCTCATGACGCCGACCGGATGAGCGAGTGGCTCGGTTATACGAATGCGTGCCACAATCTCCGGCGGGTCGGCCTGTCGCATCTGCTGGACGAGATTCTTGACGGCCGCGTTCGATCCGACGAATCGGTTGACGCGTTTCGCCAGCGGTTCTATCGCCTCTGGCTGGACGAGGCGTATCGCAGTGAGCCGGCATTGGGCGAATTCGATCCCGCACAGCACGATCAAACCGCCGGCCGATTCCGGGATTTGGACCGCTTCTGGGTGACCAACGGGTTTGCCCCGGTGCGATCGAGGGTCCTCGCGAACACGGCGCGTGCCGGCGGGTCCGACGCCGACGCGCCCGACAACTCCGAGCTTGGGATCCTGTTACGCGAGGTCCACAAGAGAAAGCGTCACCTTCCCCTCCGGCGCCTGTTCCGATCGATTCCATCCCTTTTGCCGAAGCTCAAACCATGCGTGATGATGTCCCCGCTTGCGGTTAGCACTTACTTCGATACCAGTGACATTCGTTTCGATGTAGTCATTTTCGACGAAGCCTCGCAGGTGCGTCCGCACGACGCGATCTGCGCGATTTACCGGGGCTCACAACTCGTGGTTGCGGGCGACCAGAAGCAACTGCCACCGACCAATTTCTTCGAGCGCCTCGGAAGCGAAGACGATTCTGAAGAGGATGAGCTTGAGACGAGCAGCAACGACTACGAGAGCATTCTGGACATGTGTGCGACCCTGCGGTTGCCACGACAACGTCTCAAGTGGCATTACCGCAGCAAACGGGAATCGCTGATCGCGTTTTCAAATCAGCATTTCTATGGCGGCGAACTCGTGACGTTTCCGAGTGTTCGCGACGTGGACGGATCGAGCGGAGTGGAGTTTTCTTTCGTGGAAAATGGCCGTTGGGCGGGCGGCAGTAGCGGAGGCGTTAATCAAGCCGAAGCAGAGCGAATCGCGGAAAGAGTCATCCGCCACGCTGCGGATCACCCGGACAAGTCGTTGGGCGTGATCACCATGAACCAGGCGCAGCAGATGCACGTGATGGAACTGATCGAGCAGCGCCGTCGGTCCTCGTTGCATCTCGAAGAGTTCTTTTCCCAGAACAAACCCGACCCGTTTTTCATCAAGAATCTTGAGAACGTGCAGGGCGACGAGCGGGATGTCATTTTCCTTGGCGTGGGATATGCCAGGAATGACGCCGGGACGCTCAGCCACAACTTCGGCCCCCTCAACCGGCAGGGTGGTGAACGGCGGCTGAACGTTGCAATAACGCGCGCCCGCGAGTCGCTTACGCTCTTCGCGTCGATCCGGGCGGATGACATTGACCTCGGTCGCACACAGGCCCGAGGAGCGAAACTTCTTCGCGCGTATTTGGACTTTGCGGAACGCGGGAATGTGGCTCTGGCGGCGACCGAGACCGAAGACAGCGAACGCGATTATGATTCCGAATTTGAGGCTCAGGTGGCCCGGGCGCTGACCGAGCAGGGGCTCGACGTTCGCCGCCAGATCGGATGTTCGGGATACAGAATCGATTTGGCCCTCGTTCATCCCGCTCATCCCGGGCGCTACGTGCTCGGCATCGAGTGCGACGGTGCTACCTACCACAGCTCGGCAACGGCCCGTGACCGTGACCGGTTGCGGCAAGATGTTCTGGAAAGCCTCGATTGGAAGATTTGCCGAATCTGGTCAACCGATTGGATTCGCGATCCTCGACGCCAGACCGAGAAGGTGCTCGCCGCCTACCACGATGCTTTAATCGCGAGTGATTGTCCTGCTCCACAGGCCGATCGAACGGACGTACTGGTGCCCGCCAAGGCCGTCAAGCCGTCAACGCCAACGGTCGCCGAAACGCCGCGCTTCCTCAACATCGACGAGGTCCCGGCCGATCTGCTGCGCCGAATTCTCGCCGAATCCATCGAATCGTTTGGCGCCATGCCGCCGGAAGACTTGATGCAGGCGGCCGCGCGGAAATTGGGATTCCAGCGGACGGGCTCGCGGATACGTAATCGGGTTTCTAGGGAGGTGCATAACCTCCAGCAGCGAGGAGAACTGGTCGTGGGGGACGACGGGCGACTGCGCTCGCGAAATGGAACGTCGAAAGCGTAAACGGGCATGTGATGCCCGAGGGGCCGAGAAACCCGGGCGCGGCCAAGTAAGCGAGACAGGTTCACTTCCGAACGCGGGGTGGCGCCCTCGAATTCGAACGCCGTCCTTCGTCCGCTGCAGGGGAGCTAAATGAGAAGGAAGAGTGGGTGGGAGAGGGAGCGTGAGGGAGAGGGCGGGCGAGAAAACTTGAGGCTCGATGGTGTCTTGCCGGCCCTTTCCCTCACATTGCGGCTGCGGAGGAACTGCGGATGACGCGGATGATGCGCGGAGCCGTCAGGGCCGAATGCAGTCGTCGGTGATGAGCGGCGCCGGGTCGCCGTAGGACGGCGGGACGCCGGGGGCGGTGACGGGGTGGGCGGATTTCTCGGCGGCGGCGACGATGAGGTTCAGGTCCAGGCGTTGGGCGAGCAGGTCCTTCTTCGGGGAGAAGCCGTAGGCCGCCAGCACGGCGGCGTCGAGGGCGGCGTGGGCGTCCTTGCGGGGGTTCTTGCCGGGGAGTTCGAGCGTCCGGTAGACGGCACGCAGCCCGCCATTGATCTTTGGCCGAACGCCTGGAAGAGCCGGTCGAGGAAGATCTGGGCTTCGCCCTTCTCATCCCCCGTGACGTGCTGGCCCGCCCACTGGACGAATTGTTCGATGCGCTGCTTTCGGTCTTGCATTCAAGGTTCCCAAGCCCGCAGCAATGATCCCCGGCCGATACCGAAAGGGCAAGCGCGCGCGGCGGGTTGCTCGGCTGGGGTGGGGCAGATCATTCTTGTCTGCCTTTGGTACGCCGCAGGGACATTCCTGTCCCTTCATTCTCTTTGTGATTCTCAGCCGGATCAGGTCCGCTCGGGGGACAAGAATGTCCCCGCTCGCGGCGCGACTGAGCTCGTCGAAGTCAGACCTGTGGCAGACAGGAATGTCCGCCCCACCAGAAATACAAAGGCAGTAGAAGGAAGGGACAGGAATGTCCCTGCAACAACGCAGGGCAGACAGGAATGTCTGCCCCACCAGGGGGGGCGCCCTGCACGGTCAATGGTTCGTCCCCGCCGCCGGCGCGGGCGACGGCGTGATCCAGACGACCGATCCTCCGGCGGCTTCCAGCGGCAGCTTGAGCGTGTCGCCGGGGGCGACGGGCTCGGTGTGGCGGGTCATCTGGTGCGAGGTCTGCCAGTCGGCGGCGTCGGTGAAGAGTTCGGCGCGGTAGTGGCCGGGGGGGAGGAAATTGAGCGGGGCGTCGAGCGTGCGGCGGGGGCCGGCGTTCATGGCGCCGAGGTACCAGTCGTCGCCGTGGCGGCGGGCGACGAGGATCCATTGGCCGACGGCGCCGCCGAGCACCTTGGTGTCGTCCCAGTTGCAGGGGATTTGCGCGAGCATCGGCAGGGCGGCGTTGCCGCGGTAGGCGGCGGGGTAGTCGGCGACCATGGGCAGGTGGTTTTCGTAGACGACATACGTCGCCAGCATGAAGCCGGGCGTGCCCATCACGCGCGGGGCGGTGTATTGCGGCGTGAACTGCCCGACCGGCACGCCGCGGAAGCTCCCCTGGTGGAAATCCAGCGGGCCGGCCAGCGCCCGCGTGAACGCGACGGTCAACTGATGTTCCGGCGGGCAGCCGAGCTTGTCCCACTTGTCGTACTCGAGGTTCAGCACCCCTTCGCTGGTCAGCAGGTTGGGGTACGTGCGCTCCAACCCCGTCGGCTTGGACATCCCGTGCAGCGTCACCGTCAGGTGATTCTCGGCGGCCTTGATGATCACCTGGCGCAGGAAGTTCACCATCTCCTGGTCGTCGCGATTCATGAAGTCGAGCATCACCCCTTCGATGCCCCACGACCGGTAGAGCGGAAACGCCCGGTCCAGTTGCCCCTTCACGTCCGCCCAGTGCAGCCAGAGGCGAAGTTTGACGCCCTTGCCCTTGGCGTAGCGGAGCACTTCCGGCAGGTCGATCGCCGGCACCGCGTGGGTGATGTCGGCGGGCGTGTGGGGGCCGATCCGGCAGCCGTACCAGCCGATGTTCTGATAGCCATCCAGGCTGTGGTAGGGGATCCCGGCTTCGGCGCAGAAGTCGATGTAGTGCTTCATCGTCGCCGTGTTCAGGCCCGGCTTGAAGGGGACGTTTTCCAGGTAGTAGTCGTTCCACCAGGGAAACGTCGTCTTCCCCGGATGGATCCACGACGTGTCGGTGATCGCACAGGGCTCGTTGAGGTGGAAGACGATTCCGCTTTCCAGCAGAGACCCGGGGCTGTCGCCCAACAGGACGACCCGCCAGGGCGAATCGTGCGGCAGCGACGCCCGAACCGCCACCGCCGGCTCCCCCGGCAATGGCGAGAGGCGCGCTGCCAGCACGCCGGGACGATCGGCGGCGGGCGCGAGGTACATCCCCGCATAATCCGTCAGGTTCGCCTCGGTGATCCCCGCCCACCCCGCGCCGGGGCATTCCACCAGCAACGGCAGGCCCACCAGCCAGTCGGGCGGCATCGCGTTCACTTGTGTCTGCTGATAACGCCCTTCAAACGACGTGGTAAAGCTGTTGAGCGGCAGCGCGTACGCCCGCGCATCCGGCGGAAGGGCGAACTCGGTGCGCTCGGACGACACGACGAGGCCCGGCCACCCGGACTGCGCGGGGAAGCGGTAGCGAAACGCCGCCCCGTCGTCGTACGCCCGCAGCACCACCTGCCACCGCCGGCCCGGGGCGGCTTGCTCGCGCAGGGAAACGACGGCTTCCTCGCAATGGTCCACCGCCTCGCGCCGCTTGCCCACGACGATCGTGTACGGCTCGCGAACGGAGCGCGTCGTGGCCGACTCGATCGCGCACGCCCCGCCCAGCATGCCGCCGTTGGGCTGGTCGACGCCCAACCGGGAGTTCAGAACGACCGGACGCCCCCTAAAGAAGACGCGCCATTGCGGGACGGCGTCCGTTTGGCCTGAACGTTCCAACGCCAACTCGATGCGCACGGTCGTGCCGGGCGAATCCAGGCGGACAACTTGGGGCGATTCGGCGCCGTCGGCACGAAGCCCGATCCCACAGAGCAACAGACCCAGGAGTAATGCGAGCGGTGCATTGCGCTTCATGGTTCCTTCGCCTTCGAATCGGGCCACCCGCCCGATCTTACAGCGCCATGCCGCCGGATACCTCGATTCGCTGGCCGTTCCTTCCTTCTAATTGCGGCCGGCGATTGTGTTGAGCGTTGCCATCGTGTCGGGAGGAAGTTCGAGCCGGGCGGCATCGAGGTTCTCACGCAGATGGTTGACGGCAGAGGTGCCGGGTATCAACAGCAGGTTGGGCGAGCGATGAAGGAGCCACGCGAGGGCGGCCTGCATGGGCGTGGCTTGCAGGGATGCCGCCGCGGCGTCGAGCGCGGCCGATTGCAGCGGGTTAAAGCCGCCCAACGGGAAGAACGGCACGTAAGCGACGCCTTGCTGCGCGAGCTGGTCGATGAACGCGTCGTCCTCGCGGTGCGCAACGTTGTAGAGGTTCTGCACGCAGACGATCTCTGAGATCGTCTGAGCCTCGGCGAATTGCCGCGCGGTGACGTTGCTCAGGCCCAGGTGGCCGATGAGCCCCTGATCCTTAAGCTCGGCGAGCACCGTTAGCGGCTCCTCGATCGACCCGTCCGAGGGCGCCGCAACGCCTCCGACTCGCAGGTTGACGACGTCGAGCTGATCGAGGCCGAGATTCCGCAGGTTGTCGTGCACCGCGTCGATCAGTTCCTGGCGCGAAAGGGCGTGGATCCAGGATTTGTCGGCTCCCCGACGGCCGCCCACTTTCGTGATGATCACCAGGTTGTCCGGATAGGGATGAAGCGCCTGCTTGATGATCTGGTTGGTCACATGCGGGCCATAGAAATCGCTGGTATCGATATGGTTCACGCCCGCTTCAACGGCGGTCCGCAGCACGCGGACCGCTTCGTCCGGATCGCGCGGCGGTCCCCACACCTGCGGCCCCGCGAGCTGCATGGCGCCATATCCCATGCGGTTCACTGTCAGCGAAGTGTTGGGAAATGTGAAACTGCCGCCAAGGTTGATTTGATTGGTCATGGAAGTCTCCTTCTTCAAATGCTCCTGCAATCAGGCTCCAAAATAGCTCGGGCGGTCGATGTCGGGAATCAGCCCGGCCTGCGCCGGGCGCCAACCCAGCAGTTGCTGCGTTTGCGCACTGGAAGCCGGGCGGTCGAGGCCCACAAAGTGTGCGAGCCAGCCGAAGTGGTTGGCCGCTTCGTCCGGGGATTTGCTGACGACCGGCACGTTCAGCCGTCGGCCGATGACCTCGGCGATTTCTCGGAACGGCACGCCCTCGTCGGCCACGGCGTGAAACTTGGCGCCCGCGGCGCCGTTTTCGAGCGCCAGCCGGTAGAGGCGGGCGGCATCGAGCCGGTGGACCGCGGGCCAGCGGTTGCGTCCATCTCCCACATACGCCGAGATGCCGGTTTCGCGGGCAAGTTCAATGAGCGCCGGCACGAACCCGTGATCGCCGTCGCCGTGGACCGAGGGGGGCAGGCGCAGCACGCACACGCGCGCCCCTTTGGATGCGGCCGTACGCGCGGCGTCTTCCGACTTGCGGGGAAGGCCGGCGGGGTCGGGCTCATCCTGTTCCGTTGCCAGGGCGTTCTGGCGTCGCAGGAGCAACGTCCCGGACGTGACCACCAGCGGCCGGTCGGTGCCCGCGATCGCCGCGCCGAGCGCCTCGATGGCGCGGCGATCCGTCTCGGCGGCAGGGGCGTAATTGGAGAAGTCGTGGATGAAGGCGGTGTGGATCACGCCGTCGCAGGCCCGCGCGCCGGCCGCAAGGCCCTGTGTGTCCGCCAGATCGCCCCGATGGACCTCGGCGCCTGCCCTCGTCAAGGCCTCGGCGCCGGCGTCGCTGCGCGCCAGGCCGAGCACACGGTGGCCCGCGCCGGCCAGCTCGTGCACGATCGCCGAACCGATGAACCCCGTCGCCCCCGTGACGAAGATACGCATGACGTACCCTTTCGCGTGAAGGAACACCCCGCTCGTCAGTCTCTCCCGTCCCCGCCGCGCCGCGGCGTGCTAACTAACCGGTTAGTTGCACCGTAGAGCTGTCTAACCGGTTAGTCAAATGCTATCATCCTGATATGAGCAAGGAGCGGCCGGCGCGAAACGCCGAGGCGACGAAAGAACGGATCCTGAAGGCGGCGCTGGCGGAGTTCTCCGCCCACGGCATCGCGGGAGGCCGCGTCGACCGCATCGCCCGCGCCGCCCGGTGCAATAAGAACCTGATCTACATCTACTTCCAGGACAAGGAAAACCTGTTCAAGACCGTGCTGCTCAGGAACCTGATGCGCATCCATGAGGAACGGCCGTTCACCCCGAACGACCTGGCGAATTATGCGGCATCGGTGTTCGACTGGGCGCGGGCAAATCCTGATCTGATGCGGCTGCTGGCCTGGTCTGCCCTGGAGCAGAAGCCCGAGGCCCGGGCCGAGCGCGTCGCGGCCTTCCGCACGAAGGTCGCCGCGGTGACCGAGGCGCAACAGGCGGGGAACGTGGGAACGGGGTTCCGCCCGGATTTTCTCCTGGTTGTCCTCATGAGCCTGGCCACGGCGTGGTCGGTGGCGAGTCCCTTTGCGCCGCCGGTCGATCCGAAGGCCACCGCGGACGCGCTGCGGGAGAGCATCATTCAGGCGGTTCAACTCCTCGCAAGCGCGGAGGATGGGCTCCCCAAGCGAACCAAGTCGCCGTAAACGGCCGTATTGCTATGGCGGTTGTCAGCCGTCGGGCGGAAAACCTCGCCGCGGGGCTTGACAAATGTGCATAACACGCAACAATCCCGGACTTTTCGCATTCGGAGCAGACCAGACATGTACGCAATCATTGAAGAGGGCGGCCGCCAGCATAAGGTGACGGGCGGCGATACGATTCTGATCGACCGCGAGGTCGGCGAGGACGAGAAGACGGTGACGTTCGACCGGGTGCTGCTGGTCGGCGGCGAGGGCGAGCCGCGGGTCGGCACGCCGGTCGTCGCCGGCGCGACCGTCACGGCCGACGTGCTCGGTCCGGCCAAGGGGCCCAAGGTCCGCACCGTGAAGTACAAGCGCCGCAAGTGGTATCACAAGACGATCGGCCATCGCCAGCAGTACACCAAGGTCCGCGTCAGCGGGATCAACGTCTAAGCTGCGCGCAACTCGCGCGCGAGTCACTTAGGCCGTAGGCGATGAAGGGCGACCGAATGGTCGTCCTTTTTTGCTGCGCGCCGACAACCACAGGCGGGTTTTTCAACCGCTGTCCAATAACCTGCTCTCGCGGATTAGAAACTCCTTGGCAGATTCTCTTGACACTCCCTCAATAGGATGGTGTCATTCCCGTATAAGGGAAGGAACTGTTTCACTTCCGGGTTTTGAGGGTTTTTATTCGGAGGTTCTATGTTCAGCAGGACGTTTGTGCGTCTGGGGGCCGGCGTTGCGCTCATGTTGGGCGGGCTGGCGGTGGTGGGGTGTTCCAGCTCACACGAGTCGGCCGGGCAGGATGCGTTGACGGCGAACGTCGGGAAGTATTCGCCGGCCCCCCAAGGCGTAAATAAGCCGAAGGTCGGCGTCCCGCCGTTCAACGTGCAGACGGCCGGCGGGATCTCGAACAACGGCGACCTGAACTCGCTCGCCGCCGACCAGATGACGACCCTCCTGGACCAGTCCGAGCGTTTCCACGTCATCGAGCGGGCCCAACTCCAGAAGCTGCTGGACGAGCAGAACCTGGAAGGGATCGTCAAGCCGGGCGAACTGGCCAAGCCGGGCCAGGTTCGGGGCGTCGACTACCTGCTTTTGGGCAAAGTGACGAACCTTCGCGTCAAGCACGAGAACAAGGGCAACGAGTTCGGCCTGGCCCAGCTTGGCAATATTGCCGGTGGGGCGGCGGTGAATAACAAGGAAACCGTCATCACCACCGAGTGCGGCGTCGACATCCGACTGGTCGATCCGACCACCGGCGAACTGATGACGTCCAACTTCAGTGAGTTCAAGCGGACGGACTCCGCCAAGTCGATGGGGCTGGCGATCCTCGGCGCCAACGCGCAGTCGAACGCCGACATTCAGTTGAGCGAGGACGATAAGGGCAAGATCCTCCGCCTGGCGCTGGACGACGCGCTGCGCAAGAGCCTGCCGAAGATCGACCAGTTCCTGCAGAACCAGCCGGCCAAGCCGAGCAGCGCGGCCCCGGCCCCGTCGAATAACACGGCGGCCGGCACTCCGGCGGCGCCCGCGTCGCCCGTTAGCAACCCCACCGACGGCGTCCCGCCGGCTCCCTCCAGCCCGTCGCCCGAGGCGGTGGCGGCCAAGAAGTTCTGCCCCAACTGCGGCGCGCCCAACGACCCCAACGCCAAGTTCTGCGCCAAGTGCGGGCACAAGCTCGACTGATTCCGTGCGTGCATGGGTGCCATGCATGCATGAATGAGGCCTGTCACCGGCCGCCCTCGAGCGCGTGCGTGAACGCGCATCGCTCGAGGGCGGTCGGGCCGGCTGATCCACATCACCTGTCTGGCTCGGTTCCTAATCGTTTGGGGCGCTCCCCGCATCGGTAAACGGGTGGACCATTGGTTTGACCGCTGCGCGGGACGGCTCATCAGAGCAACGGAACGGGTTGGGATTTGATTCGGCTGTTCTGTTTTACGGGGAAGTCCAATGCGCATCGCCGACAGTCGTCCGGTCCGGCTCGCCGTCGCGTTTTTGCTGGTCGTTTCCCTGAGCGGGGCCGTGCCGAGCGCCGCCGCTGCGGCGGCCGCGAACGCCAACCCGCCGCCACCGAATGCCAGTGCTGAACTGGCGTTGCGGGCGTACGCCATCCTTGACGAGCAGGCGCATCGGCCCGGGGCGGATCCGTCCGACATCGCGTACATGGCCGGAAAGCTCGGGTTCGACGCGAACCGGATCTTTGTCTTCGTCAGGGACGAGACGCGGCTTGAGCCGTACCGCGGGGTGCTCCGCGGCGCCCGCGGGGTCCTGGCGGGCCGGGCCGGCAACTCGCTCGACCGGGCGCTGCTCCTGCAGGCGCAGCTCACCGAGTCGGGCGTCCCGTGCCGCCTGATGCAAGGGAAGCTCCCGGACGCGACGGCGCGGCAGGCGCTGGACCAATTCCTCAACGCCCCGCAGGCCGCACCACCGCCGCCACCGGCGGGGGACGATTCGGATCCCGGCGCGACCAAGCTTTTGCAGCGTGCCGGCGTGCCGGACTCGTTGGCGGCTGAGATCCGGGACCGGTGTACGGCCCATTCGGCCGCGTTCTGGCGGTCGGTCTCGTCGCAGTCGGACGAGCGCGCGGCCTATCTCGCAGGGCAGTTGACCGCCGCCGGGCTGAAACCGCCCAAGGCGGACGCGATCCAGAAGGAACTGCTGGATTCGCTTAAAACGCATTATTGGGTGCAGCGCCAGGACGCCGAAGGAAAATGGATCGATCTCGATCCTCTCCTGACCTCGCTCCAGCCCGGCCAGACCGCCGGGCAGGACGGCAAGCCCGCCGGCGCCATCGCCGCCTCCCTGCGCCACCAGCTCGACTTCAGCCTGATCTATCGCACGAAGCAGGGCAACGGCGGCAAGGAAGAGGTCGTCCTGAAGCGGACGGTCGACGCGGCGGACGCGCCGTTCAAGCCGATGGCGTTTGCCGTCCAGTCCGCGGACACCGATCTGCCCGCCCCGTTCAACATGACCAACCAGCAGAAGGTGGACCTGGTTCGGCGGATGAAAAAATTCCAGGGCATCTTCCGCGCCGGATCGGAAATGACGGCGGGGCGTCCTTTCGATCTGAAAGGAAACACCTACGACGTGCAGCCCGGCGGCGTGATCGGCAACGCGTCGGGCGTCGGCCAGGCGACGGGCGGCGCGTTCGGCGGGTTCGGCGGCGCGCTCGGGGGCGGCGGCCCGAAGCCGCCCGCCAACACCTTCGTCGACCTTCGCGTCGTCATGACGCTGCGGTCGCCCGGCCGCCAGCCCATCACGCAAACCCGTGTGCTGACGACCGCGGCCGACCCGGTCGCGCCTTTGCTGAATTGGGAGTTGTTCCTCCAGCCGGCCTTCTCGCCGGACAAGCTGATGGAGTACCAGTTCACCGACTACTTGGCCCGCCAGCGGCCGTACGTCGAGGCGATCCTGGCGCCCAAGCCCGGCGCCGTCCCAATCCCGAACAACTGGCCATTCCCGATCTATGCCGCGTCAATCTCGATGCTCCGCAACGCGGCCCTGCGGCGCACGCTCGGCAGCGAGAGCGGCGTGGTCCCGCTGATGGATCATCCCAACCTGTTCATGACCAGCCACAGCGTTCGCGTAAACGCAGCGGGGACGGGCACCGAGGGGCGATGGGGCGTGGACCTGGTGGAAATGGGGCTGAATTTCGTCCCCAAGGCCGCAGCCAACGAGTCGACCGCGCTGAACCTGGCCCTGCGGCAGAGCGTCGCCGAACGACCATCGAGCAGGTCTTCCTGGCCAACTCGTTTCCGGCAAACGCACTCACGTCGTCGGCGGCACGGTTCGATCTGGCCCGGGCGACCGGCGCAGCGACCAAGGTGATCCATGCAAAAGACGCGGCGGCGCTGAAGAGCCTGAACTGGGCCGACGCCGACACAAAGGACCTCGGCACGGCGGAGCCCGCGAGCCAACTCATCGTCGCGACAGCCGCGACCGCGGATGAGCCGCCGTCGTGGTGGACCGTCGCCCCCAATGGCACCGCGGTGGCCAGCAGCCGGGGCGGGTTTGGCGAGGCCGAAACCGACTACATGGAGATCACGCTCAACGTCGCCTGCAAGATCCTCTGCTTCATCGAGATGCTCAACGCCGGAAAGGGCGGCCATCAGATGCTGAGCTTCATGCTCTGCGCCGGCATGCAGGCGGGCGGGGGGGCAGCCGAGATGATCGCCGAGGAAATGGAATTCGAGGGAATGGGCTTCATCGTGTCGGCCATCGACCTGACCATCTGGGCCGTCATGGGAATGACCGAGCCTGAGGAGTAGCGCGCGGGAGGGACATGCTCATGTGCGACCCAAAGAAATCTCAATTGTCTGTGTGGGCGCTGTTGCTGTTGCCGCTGTGGTTCTGTGCGGCGCCGGCAGTGGCGGCGGATGACGTGGCGGTGGTCCACACGTCGGACGTCTCCACCTGGCTGATGCCGCCGACGGACGTGCCCGGCGCGGTGCTGGTTGCGCCCGGCGGGACGTTGAACGCGAGCACCGAGGCTCGCCGCACGGGCGGCGCGTTCGTGGTCGATTGCCTGGCGGCCCAGGGATACCGCGCGGTGAACCTGACTCCGGGCGACTTCGCCAAAGGGCTCGCGGCGGTGGCACCGCTGCTGAAGAAGGGACCGTTCGTCTCGGCCAACCTGCGCGATCGCGCCGGCAACCGGGTGGCGGCGGCGTCCGTCGTCGTCCCGGCCGGTGCTCACAAGATCGGGATCACGGGCGTGGCGGCCGCGCCGGCCCCTGGCGACCCGGCGGCCAAGGCGTTCGCCGCGGATTTGTCAGCCGTCGATCCAGTCGCGAGCCTCAAAGACGTCGTCGACGACCTGGCCAAGACGTCCGATGTCCGGGTGCTGCTCGTCTATGGCAGCCCGATCACCGCCGCCGCGATCCTGCGGGCGTATCCCCAATTCCAGCTTTGCATCGTTGCCAGCGGAAGCGCATCGCCCGATGTGATCCACGTCGGCGCCGCGGTGATCGTCCAATGTCCGCCGGGTGGCCAGGCGTTCGCCGTGACGAGGCTGCCGGGCGGCAAGGCCGACGGCGCGACGGTGGAACTGCGTCCCGCCCCGCTGCACATCACCGCGACGTTGCAGAAGGTGTACGAGCAGAACCATCTCGCGTCGAACCCGCTCCAGGCCGTCCCCGCAGTTCCCGCGCCGCCGGCGGTTGCTCAGACGCCGGTGCCCGAACGGATGCCTGACAACGGCGTGCTGCCGATGAACCGGTCTGCCGCGACCCGCGGCGTGAAGGTGACGGTCACGATAGCGCGGCTCGCCAGCGACTACGGCCCCGCCAAGCCGCCCGCCGGGTCGTCATCGTTCCTCGTCCTCGCCACATCGTGGGAAAACATCATCCCGCTGACGCTCATCGCCCAGCGGAACATCCCGACCGAATACCTCGTCCCGAACCTGCCCGACCACCTCTACCTGCTCGTGAACGGCACGCACGTGGCACAGTTGCTGCCCGACGCGGGGTCGCTGCCGGGGCACCTGCCGACCAAGCCGCTGACGATTGAGAAGCTCGGGCAGGTCGAGCGGGGGAACGTGGTGTTCGCCCTTCCGCCGGTTCCGATCAATTCATTGGAACTGCGGTTTTACGATTTCGCCCACGGCCATTTCGTGATGCGAATTGTCGGCGCCGCCGCGCCGGCGAGCGCGGACAAGCCGGTGTCGCTCACACTCCGCAACGCCGTGATCGAGGCGGCGATCTTCGGCGTCACCAAGCCCCAGGCCGTCGGCGGAAAGCCCGCGCCGACGGGCATGCACTACGTCGGGGTCGACCTACGCGCCCGCAGCGCGCTCAGCACCAAGGCCGACGCGACCGCGTTCGATCCGAAGGCGAAGAAGGGGGACACCGTGCAGGTCGGCACGGTCGCCGACTGGCAGGACGCGCGCAAGTACGCGCAGCTCGTCGTCGACGGGCAGTACGCCTGCCTGCCGCTGCCCGATGGATCCGATCTGCCGCCCCAGCCGCGCTTCCTGCCCGACCTGATGACCGGCGGCACGCTGGCGTTCCTCGTGCCCGACCAGTTTCAGTCGCTCGAGCTTCGCTGCGACTTTCCGAACGCCAAACTCTCCGACGGCGGCGTGATTCGCCCCGAGGGATTGACGCTGCCGGTCCAAGGGACACGTGCGGCGGTCTCGCCGGTACCGGCGATTGCGTCTGCAAAAGACGCGGTATTCGATGTGGCGATTGTCGGCTGCCGCGCAGCGACGGAATTCGGCGGGGCCAAGGCCGACGAGGGGCAGCGGTTCGTCGTCCTCGACGTCCGCGCCAAAAACCTCAACAAGCAGCAGGAGTTCTTCCAGCCCAAGGAGCAGGTCAGGTACGTGACGGCGGCGGGGGAGCAGGTCGAATACGACGAAGCGGCGTCGTACGCGGGCACGCACCCGCCGGCCGAGCAGATGTACATCCCGGCGGGGGAGCAGCGCCGGTTCGAACTGGCGTATCGGGTCGGCGCGGACGAGACGCGGCCTCGCGTGGCCTATGCGGCCGTGACCCAAGGGGCATCGAAGGTGCTGACGCTGCCGCCGCTGAACGCCCAGGTCGCGACGGCAACGCCAAACGCTCCTGCCGCGCCAGCGCCCGCCAACCCGGCGCCCACGCCGCCGGAACCCTCGTCGACGGAAACGCCCGCACCCGCTCCCGCGCCGGCAATGAAGCCGACGGCGCCCGCGCCGAGCACGCCGCCGTCGCCTGCAACTGCGAGGCCGGCGATGCCCGCAGTCCCAAGATCCGCGCCGGCTCCCGCTGCGCCCGCGGACGTCACGGCGGAATCGGGCCCGACGCCGCGCCCGCACGACGGGCCGGCCCGCGGGATCGAGGGCGTCGGCCTCACCGCCGAGCAGGTCAACGCCGCCATCGACCGCGGAGGCAAGGCGCTGTGGGAATACTGCAAGAAGAAGGACGCCGAGGACGGCGTTCCCTTCGGCCAGCGCGAACAGGATGTCCTCTGCGCCCTCGCCCTCGTCCACGCCGAGGCACACAAGAAGATCCCCGAGTGCGACGCGGCGATTCGCGCGTTCCTCACCCGCGTCGATCCCCCGAAGGTCGAGGGACAGCACGCCTACGTCGAGGGATTGCTCTGCATGCTGATCGAGTCGTACGGCGACCCGGAATTCGAGCCCAAGCTCCGCTCGGCGGCCCGCTGGCTCGTCGAGGCCCAGGGCAGCGACGGGACTTGGACGTACTCCGCCAATCTTGCCGAAACACTGTTCAAACAGGCCGCACCCACCGGCGTCCTGCAGGTCAGCGGCGGCCTCCCGCCCGGCGTGCGCGCCGAGGAGTGGAAACGCCTCACCCCCTGGCCCAAGGACCCGACGAGCGGCGACAACTCGTGCACGCAGTACGCGCTGCTCGGGCTCCAGTCCGCCGCCGCCGCGGGGATCCGCATGCCGTCCGACGTCTGGTCGCGGGCGCTGGCGGAGCAGCGTAAGCGGCAGGGAACCAAGAGCGGCGGATGGGATTACCACGATACGTCCGAAGAAGGCGGCTACGGCAGCATGACCGCCGCCGGCATCTGTGCCATCGCCATCTGCAATTATCAGACGGGCAACAAGTCGTTCGCCTCCGACCCGACCATCGTCCACGGGCTGGGGTGGATGGACGCGAACTTTGCCGTCAACCTGCACCCTAAATATGGTGACGGCAAGCGGTGGCTCTACTACTGGCTTTATTCTGTCGAGCGCGTCGGGCGCATGCTGGATGCCGACTTCATTGGCGTCCACGAGTGGTACCCCGAGGGGGCCGCGTGGCTGGTCAATGGGCAGCAGGGGAATGGCCTGTGGCCCGGGCTGGATGGCGAGGAAAAGGACGACCCGCGGCTGCCGTCGAGCTTTGCGCTGCTGTTCCTCACGCGCGCCACGCCGCCGCTGAAGCCGATCGAGCGGCAAGGGCCGGGGGCGCTCAAGACCGCCGCCGTCGCGTCGGACAACCGGTTCTACGTGATCCTCGACGCCAGCGGGTCGATGCTGGACAACATGGACGGGCGGATGAAGTTCGACATTGCGCGGGACGCGGTCCGCTCGATGATCGACACCTTGCCGCCCAACAGCGACGTCGCGCTGCGCGTCTATGGCCATCGCAAGAGCGCCCTCGACCCGGGCTGTGACGAAGACACCGAACTGAAGATCCCCATGGGCGCGCTGGACAAGCCAAAGTTCAACGCGGCGCTCGACACGCTGCGGCCCCGCGGCAAGACGCCGATGGCGCTGAGCATCGAGGACGCGATCCAAGATCTCGGGGAGGTGAGCGCCGACAAGCCGGTCACGCTCCTGCTGCTGACCGACGGAGGCGAGGACACCCGCCGGCCTCGCGGCAATCCGATCAAGGCCTGCCAGGACCTGGCGAAGGTCAAGAACGTGCGGTTCCACATCGTCGGGTTCGACATCAACGAGCCGGACTGGTCGCAGCAAGTGCAGGCCATGGCCCAGGCGTCCGGCGGGCGGTACTGGCCCGCGGCCCGCGGCGCGGACCTGGCACGGAGCGTGCGCGACGCGGTGCTGGGGATCCCTGAACAGTTCACCGTGATCGGCGCCGACGGCCGCGAGGTAGTCCGCTCGGCCCGGTTCGGCGATTCGGTCCCGCTAGGCGAGGGCAAGTACGTCCTCCGCACCGCCTACGCGGGCCGGTCATTCGAGCAGCCGTTCTACGTCTCGCCCGGCGAGACGACGGCGGTCACGTTCGACGCGTCCCAAATCCCCGCCGGCGCCGTTGCCCCAGCCGCAACTGCGACCCCGACGCCTGCGGCCGCGCCCGAGCAATCGCCTCCCGCGGCCGCGAACTGGCCAAAGTTCTGCACCCACTGCGGCGCGCCGCTGAAACCCGGCCAGAAGTTCTGCACCAAATGCGGAACGCCGGTCGTCGTCAAGTAAGCGGGGGATGACGCGATGACGTTGTGGCACAGCCGCCTTCGGCTGTGTTCCGCCGAAGGCGGAAATAAGAAGACGAGAAACCACAGCCGAGGGCGGCTGTGCCACAAGAGAATCACAGCCGGGGGCGGCTGTGCCACAACGAATATGGCAAAGGCCGGCGAGCAGGTTCCGGACCCGGAGGGACGTTGACCGGAATGAACGTCTTTATAATCCACCTGATGCATTTGCGAAGTTATGCTTGACGGGGATCGGGCCGGTTCATCGCGCCGAGGGCACGGCCGCCGCCCGACAAGCGTCATGATGCAGGTGTGTCATGCGACCCGTCTCCAAGGGGGTCGTCCGGGATATGGTGGCGGTATGCGGCACGATCGCTCTCGTCGCCGCAGTCGGAATTCTGAGTGGAACCGCGAGGGCCGAGCCGGCAGCCAATGAGCTCAATGCGTCGCAATTGAACGAGGCGTACGAAGCATCGGCCAAGGCCCAACGACAGATCCCCCGCGACACGTTCGATCCGCAGGCGATCATCGAAACGGTCGGCCGCGACCCGCAAAAGCTGTTCGATTGGGTGCGGACCAACACGGCCCTGCTGCCGTACCCCGGCGCGCTCCGCGGGTCGGCGGGCGTGCTGATGGACCGCGGCGGGAGCAGCCTGGATCGCGCGTTGTTGCTGGCCGAACTGCTGGAATCCACCGGCAGCGAGGTACGCCTGGCCAACGCGACGATCGCCAAAGAACAGGCCGGGCAGTTGCTCGACCACCTAATCCAAGGCAAGCCGCACAGCGCCGCTACAGGCGAGCCGACGGCCGACGCGCGACAGGCCCGCGATCGCGTCCGCCGGCAGGCGGATCAGATCATCAAGGCGCTGGGAGATCCGCCGGCCGGGGAATCCGGCGATCATGCTGGCGCGATCGATGCGCTGGCCGATCATTTGTGGGTCCAGTGGCATGACGCGACGGGCAAGTGGATCGACTTGGACCTTGACGGGCTGTCGATCGGAAAGCCGGCCCGGACGATCCCGTTTACGGCCCGAACGGCCAAGCTCCCGCTCGACGCGCGGGATTTCCACGAGGTGCAGGTGCGCGTCGTGATCGAGGCGTGGCAGGGCGGGCGGCTGAACACGCAAACGGTCCTGACCCAGAGTGGTCGCAGCAGTTGCAGGAGATGGCGCAGGTGTCGGGCGGGAAGTATTGGCCGGCCCCCAAGGCCGCGGAACTGGAGCTGAGCGTCCGCAACGCGGTGCTGGGGATTCCCGACCGATACGTCGTGGCCGACGCCAACGGCCGCGAGGTGAAGCACGGGGAATTCGGCGACACGACGCCGTTGCCCGAAGGCAAGTACCGCTTCCGCGCCGTGTTCGCCGCCCACACGTTCGAGCAGGCGTTCTACATCGGCCCGCAGGAAACGACGTCCGTCACGTTCGACGCGTTGCAGATCAGGCCGGGCGACATCGCGGCCGGAGCGAACGCGGCACCGCCCGCGTCGCCGGCCGCGCCGCCCACCGAATCACCCGCCAATTGGCCGAAGTTCTGCACCAAATGCGGTGCGCCGCTCAAGCCGGGGCAGAAGTTCTGCAACAAGTGCGGGGCGCCGGTTGAGGTCAAGAAATCGCAGTAGTTGTCGATGTGGCACAGCCGCCCTCGGCTGTGTTCGTGTGCCCCTGCAGGAATCACAGCCGGAGGCGGCTGTGCCACACACAGTGTTTCCACTTTTAGGGGGCCTACTCCAAAGTCGGTGGTCTCATTCACAAGAGCGGGGGATCGGTGTATCAACATCAGCGAATTCGTTCGATCCACTCATTCAGCACCGAGGACCACGAGATGGCACACCACACCTCCGTTTCGCGTCGCAGTTTCGTGAAGAGCACTGCCGCCCTTGCCGTGGCGGCGCCGACGATCATTTCGGCCCGGGCGTTGGGGAGCGAAAGCACGCCGTCGCCCAGCAACCGGATCACGCTCGGGTTCATCGGCATCGGCAAGCAGGCGAGCGGGCACCTGGATTTCCTGTCCGGCCGGTCGGACACGCAAGTGCTGGCGGTGTGCGACGTTCACAGCGGCCGGCGGGAGCGGGCCCGAACGCACGTCGAGGAAAAGTACAAGAAGCTCGAGCGGCCGTCCGACGGCATTGCGGAATACAAGACATATCAGGAGCTGCTCGACCGCAAGGACGTCGACGCGGTGGTGATCGGCGTGCCGGACCACTGGCACACGGCGATTGCGCTCAACGCCGCCAGGGCGGGCAAGGACATCTACTGCGAGAAGCCGCTGACGCTGACCATCCACGAAGCAAAGGTCATCATCGACGGGGTCCGCAAATACGACCGGGTATTCCAGACGGGCAGCCAGCAGCGGTCCAGCGGGCCGTTCCATCTGGCGGTCAACGACATCCGCGACGGGAAGATCGGGAAGATCAAGGAAGTGTGGGTCGGCATCGGCACGACGAGCAAGCCGTGCGACCTGCCGACCGAGCCGACGCCGGACGGGATCGATTTCGACCAGTGGCTCGGGCAAGCCCCGGAGCGCGGCTACAACGACGTCCTCTGCCGCCGTGCGACCAACCCGAACGATTATCCATTCAACCCCGGCTGGCGCGACTACCGCGAATATTCGGGCGGCTACATTACCGACTGGGGTGCCCACCATTTCGACATCACCCAATGGGCGCTGGGCATGGACCATTCCGGCCCGGTCGAGATCCTGCCGCCGTCCGGGGACGCCGAAGACGGGTATGGTGCCCAGTTCATCTATCGCGGCTCGCCGGTCGGTGACGAGATCCTGGTCACCCACAAGCACGTCGTTTACGAAGGCGAAGGGATCGACAGGAAGACCAAGGAAAAGAAGAAGATCAGTGAAACCAACGGGATCCTGTTCATCGGGACCGAGGGCAAGATCTTCGTGAACCGCTCGATGATCGTGAGCGAGCCCGACTCGATCGTCGCCGGGCAGAAGGAGGGGCAGCAGGTCGAGCATCGGACGAACTGGCTCAATTGCATCCGCTCCCGTCAGAAGCCAGTCTGTGATGTGGAGATCGGCGCGCGCAGCGTGACGGTCTGCCACCTGGTAAACCTGGCCTACTGGCACAATCGCAAGTTGGCGTGGGACCCGCAAACGTGGGAATTCCCCGGCGACGCCGAGGCCAACGCCTGGCGCGACCGCCCGCGGCGGGCGAAGTACGATCTGCCGCAGGTGTGAAAAAGACGCTTCACCGCAGAGACGCCGAGGACGCGGAGGAAAAAGACGACGCGGGGACGCGGAGACCCGGAGACGCGGGGAAGGAGTTCTTCTTTCTCCGCGTCCCCGCGTCCCCGCGTCCCCGCGTCTCTTCCGTTTCAGGGCGTCTCTGCGGTGAATCTCATTTCCGCATTTCGTGCACGAGGTGCTTCAACTCGGGGAGGATGAGCTTCGTCATGGCCAGTTCGACGGCGCCCGTGGAGCCGGGCATGGCGAACAGGAGCTTGCCGCGGGCGACGCCGGCGACGGCCCGGCTCAGCATCGCGCCGCTGCCGATCTCCTGCCAGCTCAGCATGCGGAACAGCTCGCCAAACCCGGGGAGTGTCTGATCGAGGTGGGTTTCGACGACTTCGATGGTCGTGTCGCGGCGGCTGATGCCGGTGCCGCCGTTGGTGACAATCGCGTCCAAGTCGTGGGTGGCACACAACTCGGTGAGGAGCGTGTGCAATGCCGATACGTCGTCGGGAATCAGCTCGTAGCGGGCGACGACGTGATTCTGCGATTCCAGCAGGTCGCGGATCTTTCGGCCGCTCTTGTCCGTTTCGCGGGTGCGCGTGTCGCTCAGGGTGATGACGGCGCAGCGGGCGCGAATCGGGTCGGCATCGCGGACGTGGTCCTGGTAAGCCATGCGGGGGCGGCTACTGCTGGGACATCATGTTCACCCGCTCGTCGCGTTCGACGATGAGCCGGTCGCCATCCCGGGTGACGGTGAAGCGGTTGGCGCCGGGGTGCAGCTCGATGTCGGCGCGGTTGGGCTGGCCGCGGCTGATCGCCATCATCCCCTCCAGGCCGAGCTTCCCTTCGTAAACGCGAAGGATCGCTTGCGAACCGGAGAAGAACTTGCCCTTGATCTGCCCGGTGTCCGCGGCCTTGCCCGGCGGCACGTGCTCCCACATCATCGCGCTGGGCGTCTGCTCGTTGCTGACCGCCACCTCCGGCGCCTGCCAGTCCGGCTGGGCCGGACCGCCTTCCTTGACCAGCCCGATGGTCAGCCAGTCGTCGGCGTGGTTCTTCAGGGTGACTTCGTAGGTCCGGGTGTGGGCGCACCCGACCAGCAGGCACAAGAGCGGCAGGGCGGTTAGGGTTCGCATGAGTTCATATGGTACCGCGAGGCGCGGCCGAACGAAATAGCCAGTTGGCATATGGGGGCGGAGTGGGGTGTCGCTTCCCCGGGGGTGGCATGGGCATGTACTCGTGCCCGTGATGTCAGTGCGGATCTGGCAGGTTGCGCCACATGCTCCGGGTGGCACGGACATGTACTCATGTCCGTGGCGTCGGTCGCCCACTCGCCCCGGACAAGAGTCCTTGTCCGTGCCACCCGAATCGGGCGCAAGGCACGGGCATGAGTACATGCCCATGC